>CAYVIA010000104.1:0-1918 GCA_964451485.1 uncultured Gammaproteobacteria bacterium | reverse complement strand
AAAAAAATACGCAGATTCGAATTCAAATACCGGATAAGCGCGCATGACGCACGCCGGATCGCCCGTGAGCTCGAACGCTACGGCATGCGGCTCGACGAGCACGCCACCAGGCCGGACGGCGGCTATCACGTAACGAGTTTGTATTTCGATAGTTTCAACCTGTCCGACTACCTCGAGAAAGTGAGCGGCGCGTACAGGCGGAGAAAGATCCGGCTGCGGATTTACGAGCCGTACCTTAATGATTCGGAGAAAGTTTTTTTGGAGATAAAGCATAAGTCGAACATGACCAACCGTAAGACCAAAATGACGATAGACAGGGAAGCGGCCGATGATTTTATAAAGAACGGCCCGCGCGCTCTTTGCGGCAGAAAGTGGGAAGGTAAAGACCGGCAAAGATCGGCGGTGATCCTGCACCATATCCTCAGGAGCTCGGCCAGGCCCAGAACCGTAATTACCTATATCAGGACGGCCTACATGAGCAGGGATAAGGATATAAGGATAACTTTCGACCGGGATATAAAAGCGGGTAGGCAAAACGACATGTCCGAGAATATATTTTTGCGGCCGGTGCTTAAGGACGGCGTGATTATGGAGCTTAAATACCAGTATATCCTGCCTTTCTGGTTTAAAAGGATAATCCAGGATTATAATCTTACGCGGGATACGTATTCGAAATACGAAAAGGGTCTGGAAGCGATCTACGCTTACAACCCGCTACTGCGTTAATTACTAAATTATGATATATAATTTAAAAAAGTTTTCAACTAAAATTTTATGAGTGAATTAACGAACATCACCAATCTTTCGCTGGTGGAGTACAGCGCCGCCATTATCGTGGTTAATATTATTCTGGCGTTTTGTCTGAGTTTTATTATCAGCATGGTTTACCGGCGCACGCACCGCGGGATTTCTTATTCCCAGTCCTTCGTTCTTTCCCTGATCATGATCAGCGTGCTGTCGGCCATGGCCATGATGATCCTCGGCAATAACCTTATCAGGGCCCTGGGAATTTTAGGCGTTTTTACCCTTCTGCGCTTCAGGACGATTATAAAAGATACGCGCGACGCCACCTTTTTGTTTTTCGCCCTGGCCATCGGCATGGCGGTCGGCACCAATAATTACACGATTGCTGGGATAGGCACGGTTATGCTTTCGGCGATTATTCTCTTTTTGCACCGAATCAATTTCGGTTCGGTGGTCCGGGAGGGGTTTATGCTTACTTTCGTAACCAAGGAAAACTTTAAAGAAGATATGTCTTTGGGAGTTTTTAAGGATTATCTGGGGTCGTTCAAGTTATTGCAGATAAAAACCCAGGCGGATAACGAGCAGGAATATTATTATTCGGTGCGGTTCGTGTCCGACGAGAAGAGGGGAGAGTTCCTGAAGAAAATTCAGGGACTCGAAGGCGTCGTTTACGCCGATCTGGTGTCGAGCCGCGATGCGGCCGAGTATTGATTGGCCGAATGAATATGGTAATTTTCGATATTATATGACTATTTGTTTTTTCGGTGATTATGACCCAAACTACGCGCGCAATCGCGTGCTTATACACGGCCTGAAAGAAAACGGCGTCGAGGTTTTGGAGTGCCACGTGGCGTCGGACAATCCGCGTAAATTCCGCGATTTGATTAAAAAGCATAAATTAATGTATAATAAATACGATTTAATGATCGTAGGTTATTCCTCGGCTTTCAGCCGGTCGCTCGTGCCTTTGGCTAAGCTTATCAGCCGCAAACCGGTTGTCTGGGACGCATTTTTCTCGGTTTATGACGCCTGGGTGTTCGATAAAAAAGTTGTCCGGCCGCACGGCCCAAAGGCCGTTTATTATTGGCTGGTCGATTGGTTAAGCTGCCGGCTGGCCGATAAGATTTTATTGGATACGAACGAGCATATCGATTATTTCGCGAAGACGTTTAAA
>CAYVIA010000103.1:0-1945 GCA_964451485.1 uncultured Gammaproteobacteria bacterium | reverse complement strand
GCGATTAGTGTCTGAACCGTGATTTGTGTGATTTTTATGATTATCATGATTGCGGCCGCGGAATATTTTTCTCATAAAAAAACGGGGCAAGCGTCCTAAGTGGCCTGGGATGTCGCCCCAATCAGACATAATTTCCTAATCTCTGCTATTATGCTCGTTATAATAAACCTTATATTTGAAATCTGGCAGTAGCAATTCTTCCAACTCATCCGAACAACTTTGCAGTTTTTCTGAATTTTCTCCGACATAGTGGCAAATAGTTTTAACGGGCACAAAATCTAGCCCCGCAAAGACCCCGCCCTCTGATTTGGAATAAAAATATGAGGACAAAACATAAGCGCCTGCCGATTCCCCGGCGATTATTTTACCGTCAATGAGCCCACGGAGATTAGGAAACTTCTTCAAAATCTCGAGAAGCCTGAGGGTTTTACCGCCATGGAGATAAATGATGTCCGCCTTTCTGACCTGTTCTTCAAATTCTCCTTCCGCAGCGATCTCGAACGAAAGCCTTTTGTCGCCCTTATTTTTATTGAATTGATGCCGGTCTTCTTTTGTCATACGATCATATTCCTCCGCTGGTTTAGCGAAATAAACTAAAAGCACGTGCAAATTGTCTTTTTCAGAATTTAAAATCTCTTTGAAAAATTTATCGTTCTCTTTGTTCGGTCTTCCGGCATATCCGCCAGATAAGATGAATTTGGTTCTCATAATCGTGTATTAATATGAATCAGGCGTCTTTGACGGGTTTATAGAAAACTACTTTGTTATAACCGAAGCGCACGAGTTGTTTGCGCTTGATGAATATTCAGAACAGTTTTTGCTGAGGATCGATGTTTTGCAGATAAATCTTCACCTTGCCCAGAAATTCTTCCGCCACGGCAAGCGCTTCCTTCGTTTCTTTTTTGTCGGGCGGATATACGGGTTCATAGGTAAGGCGGTTCCTTTTTCTTCTCATACGATCGAATTTGGTCATCAAAGCCGTGAATTCGTCTCCGAGGATCGCGCCCGCCGCCTCGATCGTGGTTTTATGCTGCTGGCCGTCATCCGGCCTCAGTCCATGCAGAAAAAGAAGCGCCCTCGCGGTTTTCAGCATGGCGTTATAGGCCATCTGAAAGCAGGTTTCCTCGTCGATACTAAACGTCTTTTTCGCCGCCGCCAGATTCCTGTCGGCGGCAGAAAGCAAGGCCTTAACCTGGTCCAAGCCGATTCTCTCCTTTTTCAAAAGGCCGCGTTCAAGCAGCCGATTTAAGTAGTCCGATAAATTCATGTTCGTTGCCGGTTAATAATAAATAATCATCGGTGATATTTTTCAAAAAAGAATCGGTTTTCAGTTTTTTTTTGAATTCGCCAGGCGTATAAATATGATAATTTATCTCCCTTTCGATATCTTTTTCCAATTTGTTGATCTTGTTTATGAGTTCATTTTCGTCCACCTTGCCGATAATACAAAGATCGATATCCGAATCCGGTTTGATCTCGTTTCTCGCGTACGAACCGAAGATAAAGGCGAATTTTACGCCGCTTACCGTCAGTATCCTGGTCAATTCATGCTCGACGCCGATGGTTTTTAAAACCAATTTTTTCATTTCCGGGTATGCGGCGCTGCTTTTATCGACCGCGTAGTAGCGCATATTCCCCCGTTTTTCGGTTTTGACGATACCGGCGCGGATCAGGCGGTTAAGCTCGCGCTGGGCATTGCCCGGCGAAGTTTCGACTATGCCGGCAATTTCGCTCAAATACGAAAAGCCATCTTCCCGCGAGAACATCAGTCGCAGGATATTTTTCCTGATTTTGGATTTGGTGATTATATCCAGCATGATTTCATTATAGCATATACTCAGTTTTGAGTAAATACTTACTCATTATTGAGTAGTATCTTTATAATGGTATGAAAAATTACTTATTTCTTATACCAAAAATCGCCAAAATTGGCGATTGTGGAAAA
>CAYVIA010000102.1:0-2271 GCA_964451485.1 uncultured Gammaproteobacteria bacterium | reverse complement strand
GGCAATACGGCCGGCGGCTGGCTTTTGGGGATCGCGGTTTTCGTCGCGGCCGCGGCGGCGTTAAAAATATTCCGTTCTCTGATCATGGCCAAGATGAAAGGACTTGCCGCTAAAACCAAAACCGGCGTGGATGATATGATCATTAACGCCATTGACGCGATCTATTGGCCGTTTTACGTTTTTGCCTCGCTTTACTTCGCCATTCAGTTCGTCTACGTGCCGCCGGCAATCGAGTCGGGGGCTTTTTACGTTTTTATGATTGCGGTGGTGTATTACGCGATTAAGTTTCTGTCGAAGATGATCGATTTCGGCGCGAAATTCGTCATGGCCCGCGAAGAAGGGGGAGAGAACACGGGTATTGTGAAGCTTTTAAGCACGGTGGCGAAAATCATCCTTTGGATCGGTGCCGGCGTGATGATTATGTCGAATCTCGGGTATGACGTTACTTCGCTGGTGGCCGGACTCGGCATCGGCGGCATTGCCGTCGCTCTGGCCATACAGAATATCCTCGGCGATCTTTTCAATTCACTCGCCATTTATTTCGATAAGCCATTTAGACCCGGTGATTTTATCATCGTCGGCGAGCAGATGGGAACCGTGAAAAGGGTGGGGATCAAGACCACGAGGATCCAGGCCTTGCAGGGCGAGGAGATCGTCATTTCCAATAGCGACCTGATGGGCGCGCGCGTGCAGAATTTCGGCGTGATGCAGAAGCGGCGCATCGTTTTCGGCATCGGCGTGGCTTACGATACGCCGCCGGAGAAACTTAAGCGCATCCCGGCTATGATTTCCGAAATTATCAAGGGACATGAGGTGGCAAAAATTGACCGCGTGCATTTCAAGGATTTCGGCGATTTCAGCTTGAATTTTGAAGTGGTTTACTATGTCGGCACCGGGGACTATAATAAGTATATGGATACCCAGCAGGCGATCAATATTGCCATCGTGGAGAAATTCGCGGTGGAAGATATCGAGATCGCTTTCCCCACGCAGACGGTGTATTTGAAGCACGAATAATTGCGAGCCCCCCGCGGCCGCGCGGGCGGGGGGAATGAAATTTTGACAAAGAAAATTATGTTTATATTATAGTCAAGTACTTTCAAAATTAGAGAGGAGGCAGTCAAATGAAACCGTTAGCCAAACCGTTGATACTCATGATACTTATGACATTTATTTGTTCGTTCGCGCCAACGGCGGCGGCCGACCCCCGTCCCGGCTCATCCGCGGAGGACAAAGCTATGTCGGCGAGCGAAATCGTCGATTATGACTATGACGGACCAATCGAGCTCAACGAAGAGACCTTTCTCGCGATCAAGAATTATTTTAAGAAGCTGAATACGGGTAAACTGAAAAAAGTTTTTACCCGCGCCTTTTACGAGATGGGCGCCTGGGAGCCGTATTTGAAGGAAATCTTTCGGCAGGAAGGCGTGCCGGAGCAGTATATTTATCTGGCTATCGTCGAGTCATACTGGAGGACATGCGACCGATCATGCGCCGGCGCCGTCGGGCCTTATCAGTTTATGCCCAAAACGGCCAGGAGTCATGATTTGCGCATGGACGACTACATAGACGAGCGCAAGGATCCTTTTAAAAGCGCGCGGGCGGCGGCTCGCTATCTGCACGAACTTTTTCTTGAAACCGGCGACTGGAATCTGACATTTTCGCGCTACAACGGCAGTTTCGTGGATGATTATCTCAAAAAAGCGGGTGGGGGCGGCTCTTATACCGACTACCTTCCTTACATGGCCGGGCGGATTAACGATATCCGGACGGAAATAGACAAACGCGAGATTTTTATTCATGTGGTCGAGGAGGGCGAGACCTTATCGGGCATTGCGGTCCGTTACGGCGTCGAATTCAGGAAATTTTGCGAACTGAATGACAGAAAACCCGGCAACAAGAAAGATATGATCATCCGCCCCAAGGACGAACTTATCCTGCCGGCGAATAAAAAGGTGCGTAAATCGTTTTTTTCGCAGGCGGTACGGGGCCTGAAGGAAAATATAGCCTTTGCCGCCAAAGTACGCGCCATTATCGAACTGATCGAATCCGGCTTCGTTTCGAAACAGAAAGCGAAAATCGTATTCCGGACAATTACGGTCAGAAAGAAAAATGTCAGTTTGAAATCACTGACGACCAGGTATCACGTGCCGCTCGAGCGGCTCAAGTACCTTAACCCGGCGATCAGGAGCGGACATATCAATATTCCCATCGGCTATGAGGTCAGAATATAAAACGACAAAACCCGTTTTTTCAAGCGGGTTTTTAAAA
>CAYVIA010000101.1:0-2485 GCA_964451485.1 uncultured Gammaproteobacteria bacterium | reverse complement strand
TAAGATTTTATTGGATACGAACGAGCATATCGATTATTTCGCGAAGACGTTTAAAGTCAGGAGGAGCAAGTTTATAAGAGTATTAATCGGTGCGGATGATTCCAGCTTTTATCCGCGCGTATAAGTATGGATTATCATAAATACAAAAGAATATTGGTAACCGGCGCTGCCGGTTTTATGGGGGGACATTTGGTAGATTATTTGATCGATGTCGGTTGTGAAGATGTTTACGGCGTCGATGACCTTTCGGGCGGTTATATGAGCAACGTCAATCCGCGGTCGCATTTTACCGAGCTGGATTTGCGCGACAAAGCGCGGGCAAGAGAATATATTGACGAGGTTAAGCCGGAATTGATTTTTCATCTGGCCGCCGACGCGACCGAGGGCCGCAGTCAGTTCACGCCGCTTAATTGCACGGAAAGGACGTATCTGGCCTATTTAAACGTCTTGGTGCCAGCCATCAGGAACGGTCTTAAAAGAGTGGTATTGACCAGCTCAATGTCGGTTTACGGGGCGCAGAAACCGCCGTTTCATGAGGATATGGAGACGAAACCGGAAGATATTTACGCTATCGCCAAGGCGGCCAAGGAGCAGGCCACTAAAATACTTTCTTCCGTGCACGGCTTTGAATACGTGATCGTCAGGCCGCATAACGTATATGGCGAGCGGCAGAACATGGCCGATCCGTATCGCAACGTCATAGCGATTTTCATCAACCGGCTTTTAAGCGGTAAGCCGTTCTATATCTACGGCGACGGCACGCAGAAAAGGAGCTTTACTTATATCTCCGACTGCGTGCCGCCACTGGCTAAATGCGGTTTCGCGGATGAGCTCCATAGCCATATTTTCAATATCGGTCCGGGAGAGGAAACGGCGGTAACCATTAATGAGATGTCCGAGGTTGTCTTAAAGGCGTTTTTTGAGGATAAAGAGATTCCGGAAGAATTCAAGCCGATTTATTTGCCCGATCGCCCCCGGGAGGTGAAGGATGCTTTTTGCACACATGATAAAGCCAGGAAGACGCTTGATTATAATCCGGAGGTTGGGCTTGAAGAGGGGGTAGCGAGAATGGTCGCGTGGGCGCGCGGGCTTGGCCATCAACAGCCGCAATATTTAGAAGAGATAGAGATCGTCTCGGATAATATCCCAAAGACATGGAAAGACAAACTGATATAAAAAATGGGTTTTCGGTATTATTCTACGGCTCCTATATCCCCCTGCAGGGCGTAAAGTATATCATCAAAGCCGCCAAGATTTTAGAAGAGCATCGTGAAATTGAATTTAAATTGGTGGGCAATGGCCAGACCATGAAGGGCAACAGGAAATTGGCCGAAGAACTGAAGGCCGGTAATATCGAATTTATAGACAGACGCGTGCCGATTGAAGAGATACCGGGATATATCGCCAAAGCCGATTTATGCCTGGGAATATTCGGTGATACGCCCAAGACCTTGCGGGTGATACCGAACAAGGTTTACGAAGCCATCGCCATGGCTAAGCCGGTAATTACGGCCGATACGCCGGCAATCCATGAGTTATTTACCGACGGGGAGAATATCCTTTTGTGCCGGGTGGCTGACGCGGAGAGTTTGGCGGAGAGGATTTTGGAGATAAAAAATGACGGTGAGCTGAGGGCGCGGATAGCGCGGGGCGCCGGCGAATTATTCGATAAGCGGTGCCGTCCGCAAGTGATAGCCAAAGAGTTATTGCAAGCATTAAAACATGAAAGAAAATAAGACAGTGATTTATACCGCCATTTTCGGCGGTAAGGATAATTTGATCGAGCCAAAGGCGGTGTCGAAAAATTGTGATTATATTTGTTTTACAGATACGGATTTTAAGTCGGAAATATGGCGGGTCAGGAAAGTTGAACCGCCGGTTAAGGATGACCCGGTGCGAAGCGCGAGAAAATATAAAATTTTGCCGCACAGATTTTTATCCGAATATGAATATAGCGTGTGGGTGGACGGCAATTTATTGATCCGCGGGGATTTAAGCGGACTGATCGACCGGTATTTGCGCGGCACGAATATGGCCGTGTTCGATCATGCTAATTATAAGTGGAACCCCGGACACACTAAACTACAAATTTTTCTGAATATTTTTCGCCGCGATTATCCTTATGTCCGGCATTGCGTTTACGAAGAAGGGGAGGAGCTGATAAAGATGAACGCCATGGGCGCGTATAAAGACGATTCGCGGACGATCCGGGACCAGCTGGATAAATACCGGGGAGAGGGGTATCCGGAAAATAATACGCTCATCCAGAGTTCTGTTTTGGTGCGGCGGCACAACGCCCCGGACGTGGTTAAGGCCATGGAGGATTGGTGGCGGGAAGTTAAATATCACAGCCGCCGGGACCAGTTAAGTTTCAACTACGTTGCCTGGAAGAATAAGTTTAATTTCGTTTATATGAAGGGGGATCCGAGAAAGAATAAATATTTTTTACGTTTGGCGCACAAAAGAAAGAAAAATTATAAATAAA
>CAYVIA010000100.1:0-2501 GCA_964451485.1 uncultured Gammaproteobacteria bacterium | reverse complement strand
ATTTAGAAATTTATTCGGCATGATTTTTCCGTTTTGGCGGAATTTTGCCTGCCGTCAGGAAATAAAAAAGAATATATATTCGAATCTATATTCTTTTGAAAATATATGGCCATGCGTAAACAAGTACATAGTTAGTGAATAATAATATCATGAAAAGTTTTCGTTTATTTCTGAATTTTCTCATGCTGGTGTCGTTTTTCTTTTCTTTCATAACCGGCATCGTTAAATTCCCCGAGCTGCAGCGATACTTCAGTTTTGTTTACCGCTGGGTTTCCGCCTCCCGGATATCCTATATCCATGACTGGAGCGGTATCATACTGGTAGCTGCCATTCTTTTCCACATCCTGCTATTTAACCGCGCGCGGCTTTTTCGCCTGCCGGTTGGGGTCAATAATAAAAAAATTATGTCATTTGTCATTTTCGCCTTGGCGGTCGCGGTTTGCGCTTATGCGGTTATCCGGTACGTGAACCGCCCCCCGCAAACCTGCGTATCGGATTTGGGAACGGTTGAGGTCAGGGATTACCGGGGAGAGAGACTTGATTCGATCAGCGATTTTCGGGAAAATTCTATCAAGGGTCCCCAACATATCGATAAAGAAAAATATACTCTGGCCGTAACCGGCCTGGTGGACCGGGAAACGAGTTACACTTATGACGAGGTATTGGCATTACCGAAATATGACAAAGTGGTGAAGCTCAACTGCGTCGAGGGCTGGAGCGCCAAAATCCTTTGGGAAGGCACGCTGGTGGGGGATATAATAAGGGCGGCCGGCGTTAAGCCGGGAGCCAATACCGCTATTTTTTACGCCGTGGACGGTTATTCGACCTCTTTGCCGCTCGATTATACCCTCGACAATAACATCATCCTGGCGGATAAGATGAATGGCGTGGTCCTGCCGCCCGCGCGCGGCTTTCCTTTCGAATTGGTAGCCGAGGATAAATGGGGTTATAAATGGATAAAATGGATCACGAAGATCGAGCTATCGGATAACGCCGACTATAAAGGGTATTGGGAAAGCCGGGGTTATAGCAATAACGGCGACCTTTCCGGCTCAAAGTTCGAATAAACGAGTTAATCTTAAGGATTAAGGAAAAAATTATGAAATTAAAAACGATTATCGGTCTTTGCGCCGCTTTGCTGTTCCTGGGCGGGTGCAGCGAAAAAATAAGTTTCCGCAAGGGGGATATCAAGGACGACTTTTGCGGAGCGCATATAAACTTCCAGTATTGCAAGTGCGCCTTCCATAACGAATACTGCGACGCCATCGGTATGAAAAAAGGCGAGGCCAAAGATTACGTGAACGAACAGTACGATAAATGGGTAGAGGAAGAATTCGATAATTTTAAAGACGACTGCCTGGCGGGCAACGGCATCATCAGGGGAAAATCATGCGTTCAGTGTGAAGAGGGCGAAGTGGCCAGCGGGGATAAGTGCGTCGCCGCCGAGACGGCCGGGGCGGACGAGGAAACGGACGGCGAAACGGAAGAAGGGGACGGTAGCGGCGAAACGGAAGAAGGCGTCTGTAAATACGACAGCGATTGCGACCCTGTCTGCGAGGGGGATACGGCCTGGAAAATGGGGTGTAACGCCCGCGCCAACGCCTGCGAAAAGACTTTCGATACCGATTGCCGGGCAGACGTCGAGACGTTCGGCGTTTTGAGTTTTCCCAAAATTTGCCGCGAAGGCGTTTGCGTACGCGACGATGCGGGGATAGACAAAGCCAGGACGGACCTCACGGCAGAAAAGCAAATATGGTCGGATACGGTTAAAACGATCAACGCCAGCCGCGACAATATCAGGGACGCCATGATGGAGGCCAATAAGAACTGTATCAACGGTATTGCCGACATGACCAACGTGGCGATCGTCGAGTTCTCCACCCGTATCGCTTCTGTTTTAGCCGGCGGCATCCCGGACGTGGCGGCCATGACCGCCTCTGCCGCGGAAAAAGCGGGCGGCTTGATGGCGGAACAGATGAAGAATCTGGCGGGAGCGGCGGTCGATTATGCCGGTGAAGGCCTGAACCGGCTTTATAATTACCAGCAGGGCGAGCCGGCCGCAGAGGAGCGGAAATTGAAACCGCATGAGTATATCAAACTCAACTGTGATCTATACGAATATTTCAAGGGAGTAATGGCCGAAAGCGATACGGATCTCGATACCGCGCTTATGCGGGCTAAGGAAGCGGACAGTAAATTAAATAACCTGCCGCAGTGAATACCGGTGGGGTTCCGCTTCCTGCCGTAGTCGGTCCCGGGTCCTTTTATTATATACGCAAAAAATCCCTCATTACCGGGGGATTTTTTTATTTTCAGGAAATGTTAACCATGATATAATTACCCGTTAAATCAATACAGTGTACATTAACATCACATTGAGGTCAGCTGTCGTGCCGGTAAAATTATGCATTTGAAAGAATTACCGATAATATGCTTGATGTTCGCTGCATTGCGGCAATACGCGGTTTTTTCGGTGTTTTAAAAATTACTTTTCAATTCAA
>CAYVIA010000099.1:0-2528 GCA_964451485.1 uncultured Gammaproteobacteria bacterium | reverse complement strand
CCGCGCCGCCGGCGCCAGCGCCAGCATAATCACGACGACAAACAACACGCCAATTCCCAAACCAAAAATTCTTTTCATAACAACCTTCCTCCCTTTTCTTGTTTTCTGTTTTTGCGCAAAAACCAATTACACCCAACCGGCCCAAACCAACTATCCTTTACTTCCTCCTGTTTGTTTTTATACGATTATCAAAGACCTATTTTCTATTATCCCACCTTATAACAACTCTCCCGTCCTGTCAAGAGGGTCGCGTAATTTTGACCAAAAACCTGTTGTGTTGTGTTGTTGACAGAAAAAAATACTTGTGATAATATTTTAAAAATCGTATCATTAAAAAACCATCAATTAACCTTAAACCAAGGAGGAAACCCATGATTTACTTGCTCGACAGAAAAGAATTCGTACCGCACCTATTTCATGTTCATATCGTTAATGACCATACCGGCCGTGTTCGCAATAGACTAATTCTTGCCGATAAAATTGCGCATACCGAAATTTGGCTGCACGAAGTGTTCGACAAGAAAACCGGCGACCTGGTCATGTTCGGCAATGAACACTACCGCGATGACGGCCGATTGGCCTCGGTACAACACCCCTGGGGATGTGAGACTATCGAGCATCTCGGTGATACCATTATCGATGAATCGCGTTGGACGGTTCTCGACCAAAGGCCCTGTATCTCCGGTATGGACCGGCCGCATCATGCCAGGTATATCTATACCGGCGAATATGACGAAAACGGCCTCGTAATAAGCGCCAAGGCCCAAAGTTTATATTATCTGGAAAGCGGCCAAGGCAGGCCCAGGGTTATTACCCAGAAGATTAGCGTCGAACGGGGAAAAAACCGCCTACGTTTTATCTGCCAGAAGGTGAACCGCCCCGGAGCCCTGCCCTGGGATTGGATGGAAATGCGCCGGGAAAACGGACAAAAAATCCTGGAAATGCACCGGCCTGACGGCGGCGCCGCCGAATTAAAATAAAAAAGTCCAGCAAAATTAACCAACCAAAGCCATCATTCGATGGCTTTTTAAAATCCCCTCCCCGGGGGAGGGGTGCGGGAGCACGGAAACTGAAATAACTGCGGCGCGATGAAAAAATATCTATACCGCACGAACCCGCCAGGGGAGGGCCCGACGGAGGCAGTCAACACGGCCTGAATAATCAATCACCAATGACCGATAATTCACTCTTCCAAAATCTTTTTGGTTATTTGGTAATTGATTATTTTTTATTATTACATCTTGGTAATCGGTTATTTTATTATGATTAGCATAACGACAAAAATATCCGCTTAATTCACGGAATTATTTGGGTATCTGCTTATTAATAAACATTAACGCCTGTTTAACGAAATTCAAAAGTTAGTGGCGTAAAATTAAAATGTAATATAAATAAAAAAACAAACGATATTCTCGACAAGAGAGGAGGTGAAAATCTTATGATTAACAAGAAACAAATCCAGACGACCAGCGGCATCAATGTCGCGGCCGGCATTTGGATGATCCTTTCCCCTTTCGTGCTCGGCTTCGCGGCCATGCATGCCGTCTTTGCCAATAATATTCTTATGGGAATCGCTATCGGTATCCTGGCGGTCGTGAGGGTCTCCCTGCCGGAGCAAAAAACCGCTTGGTTGAGCATCGTCAACCTTATTTTAGGACTGTGGTTGATCATCTCTCCTTTCGCCCTGGGCGGAGCCGGCGCGGTAGCGCTGTGGAATAACCTGATCCTCGGTGTGATTATCGCGGTCATGGCGGGCATGAGCGCCAGCGCCAGCGCCCAGCAAAAGCAGACCCCTCATATCTCTCACCAATAAAATCTATCTCCTGAAATAAAGTTGTCCGCCGTCGGCTTCCCCCGGGAAGGCGGCGGCTTTAAATTTTAAAACCCCGCTTTTATTTGCGGGGTTGCTGTTTTTTGAATTTTACCTGTGCATTTCGAAATATGATTGGCTGATGGCGTCAGCCGGATTAAGGCCCAGCTTCCGCAAAGCCTTCTTGATTGCCCTCTTTTTAGTCCGTTCCATAACCGCCACCTCGATAAAATTTCCGAGCAATACGGACCGGCCGTCCGCGATTTTGGTTACGCGAGTATCGACGGAAAAGGCGATACCGTCAAGCCAATACCAGGTGCGGAGTTTATGGATGATGACGGTTTCCCTACCGTAAAGCGCGTAAAACGCCTCCTCCGTTTTCCTGCCCATCCTGATCGGTAAAAGTGGAGTTTCCGTTACTCCGTCAACTATCGTCTTCGGCCCCTTATAAGTAAACTCCGCGTCGCTACCGAAACTATCTTTTCTGATCCTTATTAACTCCCCGGTTTTATGGATGTCGCATCCAAAGGGACAAAAATAACGATCCCGCCAGCCAATCCTTTCCCCTATACGAACGCCTCCTACCGCTTCTGCCACCCTTTCGCCGGATTCCGCCCTGAATTTCATCTGCCGTAAGACGTCTTGGCAACGCTTCGCTTCCACTTCGGGCGCATATTCGCTCCTGATAATAAAATCGGCGTTTTTTCTGGTCGGCTCG
>CAYVIA010000098.1:0-2539 GCA_964451485.1 uncultured Gammaproteobacteria bacterium | reverse complement strand
TGATTTTTTGCGGCGTTATTTACCCCGGCAATAAGAATTATAGCGCGAATTAAGCGCGGCTGCCCGCGCCACGGCCGAAGCCGCCCATAAAGTGGTTTAATTATTCACAAACGTAAATTTATGGCAAAACAATTCGGAAAAATCAAAAACATCGAAGATTTTCGCGCGTCCTTCGCGGATAAGCAACGCGCGGAGCAGGAGGAAAAAAGCCGCCGGAGATTCGGGGAGGTGGTGGGGGAAAATATCGACCAGTTTCCCCCGGGATGCCAGTTCGCCTCCGGTCTGCCCGGAGTGAGCTCCATCAGCGTGCTCAAGCAGCCGAACGGCAAAGATCTTTACGTAGTGGTTTTTTACAAAGACAAAAACGGCCGCGACAAACATGAAACGTTTCCTGTCGACCCCGAAGGCGTTAAGGGGGCGATACCAAAAGATTTGGCGGTAACCAAAGAGCAGATTTTCGATGAGGTGATGGATAACCTGGATAAAGTGGGGCTCGATTTCTGGTATGGCGAAGCGCAGGAAATACTGCCGCCGGACTGGCCCGTGCCGCCCAAAGAACAAGAAGGGCCGGAAAAGCCGCCCATTGCCGAAGACCCGAGGAGGATCGAATTCTTGAGAAAGCAGCCGGACGCCCGGTTCGGATTTTTCAGCCGGGACGGATTTCGGGGATATTACGGCTTTTTCTTCGATAAATTCATCGTGCTCGAAAATCCAAAATGCGAAAACGCGGCTTATTTCATCGATTTGCCGGAGGGTCTGTCGGACGAAGAACGTAAAATGGCAGCCACTCGCAGTGGCCGTAACAAGCTGATAGAGAAATATTGGGAGCCGTACGAGGGCCGGGGCAAGTGGGAGATGTTCACCGCCGTGCCCGAGGCCGAGCGCCTGATACACAAGCCGGTCGATAACTGGATTAACCAGATGGAAGGACGGCTGAACGCGAAAAATCCTCTGCCGCCGAACAGCCGTCAGGTAACGTTCAAAGAAAGCAGGGCCGCGGGACAGGCATAAGATAACCGGCGGGCAAACAGTTAAATAATTGTTTATGTAAAAATTATGCAAGAAAAGGATTTCGAAAATTCCCGCGAGGCGGCGGAAATCACCTTAAACAAAGTTAATTCTTACGAGGAATTGAACGCTCTTACGGAAAAAGAAGGGGAGGAAAAATTCAGCGAAAAGACGAAAGAACTTTGGAAAGAATTCGCCGTTTCCGGGGTCATGGGCTTCGACAAAGAGTCCGGACAAAGAAAATTGCAGCCATATACCGACCTTGACGGCAGAACAACGATTGAACTTTTGAAAATGGCGGGCATGGACACAACCGATCTGCGGTATATAGCGCCGGGCAAAACGGAGAAGGGCAGGATAAATCTCGATACCGGCGATAAGCTGGGCGTCGGGTACGATAAGGGTACGGATACCGCCGTTTTCGATCATCACGTCGCCGACAGCAAAACGGTTACCTCCACCGCCGAAATTATGTATAATACTTTGTCCGATCTTAAGCTTATTGGGAAAGACAAAGCGCTGGACAGAGTCGTCGACTTCGTGACGAAAATGGATAACAGGCAGATTCCCCCGGGAGAATTTTTAAAGAGCGGCAAAACTATTATTGGCATACAAAGACATCTTGATTTCGAAAAATTATTGAAATTTTTCCGTGATCATGAGTCGCCTTTCGATGAACTTGCCCCTGAAGAATTCGAAAAATACGGATTGCGACAGCCGGCCGAGACGCAGCAGAAAATAGTCGATGAGGCGATGCGAAAACTCGGGGAGATGGAAAAGGAGGGTAAAGTGATCGGCACCCAATACGGCAAGGTGGTGGTTAACGTCAATAACGAGCTCAGGGTCGGGGCATCGGCCGCGTACGTGAAGTATGACGGCATCATCAATTTTACGCCGGGAAAAAGTTTTGCGGTTACTTTTAAGGACCGGGATATAGATGCCGGGGATTTACAGAGTAAGCTGGGCGATAAATTCCAAGGCAAGATCATCAGGGGGAAGATGTGGATTTACAACGACAAAGAACCGCTTAATATCACGCTTGAAGAATTGATCGAATGCCTGAAATAAGATAATGCGTCCGGAATTTCCGGTTTTTTGGTAAAAGATTTTTTCAATATCGGGACAGGCCGCGGTTCGTCCCGATATTTTTGTTAAAATAAAAAGGGGAAGCGTTGCGCTTCCCCAGTTGTTTTGTTGTTAGGTGGTTTTTTTCTTCAATAACTCCCCTAAACAAATGGGGCAAAACTTAATGGAACTTAATGTATCAAAAATTTCTACTTCAGTCCCGTATTTTTCTTTTACTGACTTTTCCGTTAGAAAAGCCACTCTCTTGATAACTCTATCTTCGAATTCTTCATCTACGCCGTAAATCATCCCCTCGGGATGATTCTTACTAAAACGGCTATCTGGGTCGGAACATCCGCATGGATACAGCTTGATTCTTTTTATCATTTTTATTCTCCTGTCTATTTATACCCCGCCGATACAGGCGGCAACATTGTTTGCAAAGAACGATTTTCCCTTTCAGAAA
>CAYVIA010000097.1:0-2550 GCA_964451485.1 uncultured Gammaproteobacteria bacterium | reverse complement strand
TAATCGCCGAGCGTCCTGCTGGCGCTAACCAGCTTTTTCTCCTTAATGATATCAATGTTGGCGGAGGCGACGCTAGAGGCCAAGGGCGGCCAGGCATATGTCGCCAGATAATCGTACCCCCGTACCAATTCGTCTCTCGTCACCACGGCGCTAATGGCGGCATAGCCGCTGGCCAGTCCTTTGGCTATACAAACCATATCCGGAGCAAAGCGGTGATGCTCAAAGGAAAACATCTTGCCGGTTCTGCCAAAACCCGCCAGCACTTCGTCAGCGATCAACAACACCCCATATTTGGCGCACAACCGCGACAAGCGAGTATAAAAATCAGAAGGCGGAGTCAAATAACCCGCATTGGTAATCACGCCCTCGACGATAAAAGCGGCGTAATCACGGCTGACGAATTTTTTCTCTACATCCGCCAGCACGGTCTTCACCTCGCCGGCTTTGACGGGCGAGCTAACCGTGTCGAAAACGCCCTTAGTGATACCGTAATTGAACCTGGCTTCCCCGAGGGAACCGGCCGCGAAGGTATGGCCATGATAGGCGCCGGCGAAACTAATAAATTTTTTCCTACCGGTATGATGAGCGGCCGCCTGCATGGCTGTTTCCACCGCCTCGGAACCGGTAACCGCCGGCATAACCACGTCAAAACGGCCGGGAAACAATCCGAGTATTTTTCCGGCCAGCTTCTCCGCCTCTTCTGTCCTGTACTTCTGGGGGGAGACGATCAACTTTTCGGCCTGGGCACTCATCGCCCTCTTTATCCGCTCATTACCGTAGCCGATAATAGCCATGCCGGCACCACCGGAGAGATCGATATAGCGCTTTTTAGCCCGGTCGTAAATATACACTCCGCGAGCGCGGGCGATGGTAATATCCGGATACGGGGGGGGATAAATTGATTCTTTGCCTGTAATCATAAGCGAATAATCCCGCGTCTAATAATCCGCTATCTTCTTTTTGGGATCAGTGATTAATTTTTTTAATAATATATAATAATGCTTTAAAAATTTTTCGATAGCTGCCTGATCGAATAAATCCATATTGTAGGTAAAAAATAATTTCATATTTTCCTTCGCCACCAGCACGTTTTGCTGCAGGTCGAAGGGGTTTTTTATGGGAGGCATCTTTTTGCCCAGGGGCGCAAGCGACGTCTCTTCCCTATAATTTGTTTCGAAAAAAACATTTGACGGCACGGGACCGGAGTTTCTTCTCAATTCTTTATGCCTTTCTGCCAAATAACTGAAAGGGGTATTCCCGTTATTAAGCGCCTCCACGACACCGTCTTTCACTTGAGCCAAAAACGTGAAAAACGAATCCTGCGCGTTTATCCTGATACGCAAAGCCAGAGTACTGATAAACATACCTACCATATTTTTGATTTGTTCATTATTCCTGGTAGTTACGGACGTACCTATCACCAAATCAGACTGCCCGGTATTTTTACTTAAGAATACTGCCAAAACCGCCAAAAAGAAAGTAAAATGGCCCATTTTTAATTCCTGGCATATTTCCTGTATCTTCGCGGATAATTTTTGGTCGATGATTATCTCTTCCGTCTTGTTCTTGCGCGCTTTGCCGGCAACAACCATCCGCCTGGCTCCTGGCAAAATAACCGGTTCGTATTTTTTAGAAAACTTATCCAACCAGTATTTTTCCTCTTGTTTAGTGTCTCTGCTGTCTGCCCATAATAGATAATCTTTGTAGCCTGCTGGCAGTGATTTGAGCGGATATGCCGGCTTTGCTCCCTTTGTTTTTCGCGCAAAAAAATACTGGAAAAACACTGCCAGCTCACGTTTTAATATATCGATGGATTCATAGTCGAAAACAAGGTGGTGAATAATCAAAATCAATAATCGGTTATTCTTTGCTATCTCTATCAGCTTCACCCTAATCAACAAATCGACCTCCAAATCAAAAGGAATTTTTCTCTCTTGATCAACAATCTTCGTTACCTCTTGAAAAATATCACATTTTTTGCCGAATGGAAAACTTTCGATCATGCTAATTTTTATGGATGGCTTATTTTTAAATACCTGGACCAATTTATCCCCTTTCATTAAAAAATTCGCCCGCAAAGCATCGTGCCTGTCCATAATCGCCCGCAACGCTGACCGCAAAACCTGCAAATCGTAACCTGCTTCCAGCTTCATGACGACCGCCATGTTAAAAGTGCTCGGATCTAAATTTTTAGCCGCCTGCCAGAAAACGACCTGTTGCTTGGTTAAAGGATAATATTTTCTACCCCTGATATCTGCCGACGGAATGATAATTTCACCCGCTCTCTTTTGTCTGTCGGCATACTCGATTCTTCCCGCCAATTCTTTGAGTTGTGTGTGCAAAAAAATTTCTTGCAAGGACAATTCGGTTTTGAACTCCTGGTTTATCCGCGAGAGCGCCTTAATGGCTCTAAGGGAGTGGCCGCCCAGATCGAAGAAACTGTCATGGCGGGATATTTTCGTGACCCCTAGCACCTCCTGCCATATTTTAGCCAATTGTTTTTCCGCCTCTGTCTGGGGAGCTTCGTATTTTTTATGCCTCGCGAGGTCC
>CAYVIA010000096.1:0-2849 GCA_964451485.1 uncultured Gammaproteobacteria bacterium | reverse complement strand
TACCAAGCCTGGTCCGCGGGCACGTATATCTACGCTTACGAATGCGTGCGCCAAAAAAAAGTTTTGTTTTTCTAAACTAAAGACGGAACATAATTTTTGGGTACCTTTAAAGGTACCTTTAAAGGTACCCAAAAAAATTTGCCCCTCCTTGGGAGGGGACTTAAACGCAAAAGGCGCTTCCGCGAAACGCCTTTAGGTTATGAATTATAGTTACAAGAGATAAAATATTCATTAAAAGATAATCTTTTCATCATTAACCTCTAACCTTGCTGCCATATTAGGGCGGTATAATATATTCACGGCCTAATCTATTATGAGGAAATACATCGTCCATCTTAATCTTTTCCTGGTAACCGACGCCCGGGACGAGGATGAAGCCAGGCAAATAGCCGAAGGCGTCTGCGAATTCAAGGGTTTTAACAAACGCAGCTACCGGGTCGGCGAGATATTCGAAGAGAGAAGAGAGAAGCAGTCGGGCAAGTGGGGCAAGCAGGAAATTACGCCTCTCAGAGTATAACCCGGAGCGCCAACTGTAACATTAACTCTGGTTTAACGTATTATTAATCAGGAGGGATATTCAATTTTTATGCATAACCAATATAATCACAATGAAAAAACCGGAATGACGCCGGCCATTGCCTGCCAGGGGAGCGGTTCCCGGACCGTATCCGCGGGCGGGGTGTTTTATCCGTGCCGGGTGGTTTTTGCCGATAATTTATGTGCGTTCGGCGGTAGCTGACATTTTGTCATAATTACGATAAAAACCTCCCCGATCGGATAAAAAAGACCGGGGAGGTTTTATTTATGATAAAATTGTGCGTTCAAACTTGCAAATCGTGATTTTGGAATTCAAATTTTGTAATCTTTATCCGCGGTCTGCATGTTCGGTTTCATAGCCTTTCGGGGCTATGAAACCACCAGGGGCGCAAACTTAATTATTGCAAGGGGGAGGAAAAATCTTATGGACAACTGGGAGGACAAAACAGATACAAGGGAACAAACCCTCGCCTTTTTCCTGCGCGGCATTAAGGCTATGTGGGAACTTTTGGGCGAGGAAAGAAAAAGGCTGGTCATCGTCGTGATCTGGATCGCCGTTTTGGAGGCCATCGGGCTTGCTTTCAATTTGCTCCTTAAAATGCTTTTCGATGAAATGCCGCGTCTGGTGATTATCGGACGCTTAAACAGAATCGCCATAGTTTTGATCCTGGGCATGCTGGCCGTAAAGCTATTGTCAATTTTCCTCGACCGTTTCGCTTTAGAGATAAATTTCCTTAAATGCCAGATCCGGCTGGAAAACCGATGGCCGGTAAAAGCCCAGAAAAAATTACTCGAATTATCGCTCGGATACCATGAAAAAGAGAACACCGGCAAAAAGATCGACAAGATCAATAAGGGCTGCGAACGGCTGGTCGATATCGTCGGCCGCCTGCGCTGGGGATTCCTGCCGCCGCTCTTTTACGCGGTTTTCAACCTTTCCATCATCATGTTCATCGACTGGCGGCTGGGGCTCTTATTCTTCGCCCCTTTCATTCCCGCGGGCTATCTCTATCTTAAGGCCTTCCAAAAAGTGGCACCCGCGTTCGAAGAGTGGGAAACGCTCAAAGAAAAATCGGCGGGTAAATTCTGCCAGTCGATCATCTGCGTGCAGACAGTACAAAACTGCGTGCAGGAAAAAAGAGAACAGGAAAACTTCGCCGCCATCAGGCGGAAAATGACCGCGCTCGACACCGAAGCCAGCGTGTGGATGCAAAAATATTTCTACGTGGCGCTCTCGCTGCTTTACGTTTTCTTCATCGGCACGATCGTCGTCGGCATTTTCTTCGTTATCAAGGGCGTAAGTACGCCCGGCACCATCGTCTATCTTATCGCCACCGGCGGTACTACTTTCACCGGACTTTGGCACCTGATCAACGAATATACCCATATCCTGCGGCGGATGATCTCGGTCCTGCGGATGAAAAAACTCCTGGACGAGAAGGCGGATATAAAGAACGCGCCCGGAGCCGTTACGCCGAAAAACTTTACCGGCCGGCTGGCGCTCGACAGAGTAACGTTCACTTACCCGGGAAAGGAGACGCCGGTTATCGACCGGATCGATTTCCGCATCAATCCCGGCGAGATGATCGCTTTCGTAGGCAGGAGCGGCGAGGGCAAGACCACGCTGGTCAAGCTTATCTGCCGCATGTTCGACCCGCAGAAAGGCGCTATCACCCTCGACGGCCGCGATATCCGCGGCCTCGATCTCTGCTGGTACCGGAAGAAGTTCGCCATCGTGCAGCAGGATGTCGATATCTTCGACGCGAGCATTCTCGACAATATCCGCTACGCCTATCCTCACGCGCCGGAAGCGGACGTGCGCAAGGCCGTCAATGCTTCGTACCTGCAAACGGTACTCGAAGACAGGCAACGGTTCCCGCGCGGACTTGAAGAAAGAGTGGGAGAACGCGGCATACGGCTATCCGGCGGCGAAAGACAGAGGGTCGGCATCGCCCGCGCTTACCTTGCCCTGCTTTCCGGAGCAAAGATACTGATCCTTGATGAAGCCACCTCTAACCTCGACAGCCAGGCCGAACGGGCTATCCAGAAAATGCTCAACCGGTTAAGGGCCAAGCGTTCCATTACCGTCATCGCCATCGCTCATCGGTTATCCACTATCCAAATAGCGGATACGATTTACGTAATCAACGGCGGCGGAATCGTAGAGCGCGGCAACCACAACAAACTCCTTGTCAGGAACGGCCTTTACGCCGAGTTAGTGGCCCTGCAGCAGATCGGAGAGTTAAGAAAATAATGTCCGAAACAACCAAAGCCCCTTGATATACATCAGGGGGCTTTTTGCTTGGCGCCAA
>CAYVIA010000095.1:0-2977 GCA_964451485.1 uncultured Gammaproteobacteria bacterium | reverse complement strand
ACGCCGACAAGGCAGACCTGGCGCCAGGGGACGTAATGGGAGTTGAATGTTTTATCTTTAACATCCCCGTCCGCGTAGGTAACTTTATAGTCGAAAGAGGCGTCGGCGCCGTTGTGCGCCAACTCCGTGCATTTTTTTTCTCCTACCGGCAAATCGAGCGTTTCGATAAGTTCGGCCGGACCCGGCCTGACGATATTGGTGATCACCGGATCGGTTTCTTCCACGATTCGTCCGTCTCCCGCGCCCCAGAAGTCGAAGTAAATATTATCCCCTTCGATGCGCGACTGGATAAGGATATAGTTCCCCGTATCGTTAACGAAGCGGAGATCGGGCCAGGGATCGTAAATCGTGGCGTCGGTGCCGGCCGGTTCGTAGTAGGATACGCGGTAAGAATGATTTTGGCGCATAGTTACGGGCAGTCCCGAGGCCAGGGCGGCGCGGAACATAGTGGTGCCGATCTGGCAGAGGCCGCCGCCGTATTCGGGCACGGTTTTATTGCCCTTGATGACGAGTTCCGGCAGGTAACCGGCTTCTTTATCGATATCTCCCAGAGCCCCCACCAGAGAAAACTCTTCGTCCGGTTCGATCAGGAGGCCGTTTAAGGTATCGGCGCCGACGCTTATATTATGGCGGCGGTTGGCGGGAGAGCCGGAGAAATTAGACTGGCCCGTGCCGATTATTTCCCTGATGCCGAGATCGTTGACATCCCCGGTATGTATCTGGCTTTTCAGTTCCTTAACCGCCAGCTCGACCCGGTTGTTGCCGCTGGCCGTAAGTTCATATTCGATATTCTGCAAGCTGGCCTCGGGGTTTAATTCGAGGCCGTCGCGGCTGGCCTGGAATTCTATCACGCGGCCGTTTTTTATCTCGAGTTTGGCATTGACCGGCTTGACATCGATCTCGGGCGCGATGCGGTCGCTTAGAAATCCGGTTACGGCTTCCCGGTCGAGGCCGATCGTTACTTTCGTTTCCGCCGTATCCGGCGCCGTTTTCGGTTTGAGCGTCAGCCATGAGGCCAGCGTTTCGGCGCCCAGGGTCCAGGTATTTTTTCCGTAGGCAAGCGTCAGGGGGGCAAGTTTTTTTATCTTTTCCGCTTCCGTCTCTACGCCGGCGCAGTCGGTCAGGTAAATCCGCGGCAGGTCGGTTTTGTCGTTAATATATACGGGCCGGTCATCGAGCGCGGCCAGATGGCGGTTAAATTCAAGTATGGCCCGGTAGTAATCGAGGGTTTGGCCGATACTCTCTTCCGTAACGGTGAAGCGGCCGTTTTCGTGGTCATAGGCGAGGCGGGCGTCGCTGGCGGGAGAGGTAAAGCGCGAAAAATTATCGGTCAGGAAATTTCGCAGTTCCTCTTCGTTGACGGTATAATCCATATAGAATTTACGGCCGTAGATAAGAGCGCCAATCTGTTGTTTTAAATTATCATAGAAATCATTTTCCCGTCCGAAAGCCATAATCTCGTCCACGGTGGCCTCCGCGTCGAAGCCGATAATCCGGTAAGCAAGATCCCCCGAAACCGACGAAACGAGCGGCATCAGGACCGCCCGGCTGTCCCGGTAACGGAAGACGATGCCGTTTTGGTTAAAGGTATCGATCCGGCGGTTGATCAGGCCTTTTACTTCGTCCCGCGCATAGCCGGCCAGGCCGGCATCGCCCAAATACACGCCGGAATATACTTTGTCCCGGTGGGTACTTTCATAAATTAAATATGGGACAACGATTATCGAGCCGGCGATAAAAAAAACAGCCGCGAAAGCGACGAACCACCGGAAGACGACCTTGACCGTTCTTTTTATCCTGATATATTTAGACATCGAAGTAGGATGTTTGGGATTTTTAGGATGTGTATTGCCTAACTATCCCAATAATTCCAATTATCTCAATAATCCTAATAATCACATAATTATTTCGATTCACCCAATATCTCATTCAAAATATCTTTGGCCAGTTTTTTGCCGTCATCGCCTCCGCCGCCGCTCGAGACCACGAACATGACCGTGCCGCCTTCGCTTAAATTTTCCGGCAGCTTATTTTTCGGCCAGATGACGTTTTCGTTATCCGCGGTAACGAGCACTGCCTTGTCGCCTTCGAAGCGGTCGATAACCATTTTTATGATCATAGTCTTTCTTTCACTTTTATAGAAAATTGTTTGGCGCTTCTGGCTTTGGGCATAATTACGGTGAGGACTCCGTTTTCGAGAAAGGCCTCGATCTTGTCCGCTTCGACTTCCACGGGCAGGATGATCGAGCGGGAAAACGAGCCCCAGTAGCATTCGCGGTAGAGATAGTCGCCGTCCTTGATATTATCGGTCGCCTCCCGCCGCCCGCGGATAGTAAGCATATCGTTGTTGATGGAAATATCGATATCTTCCGGCTTAACCCCGGCGATAGTCGATTTTACCACCAGCGTATCCGGTGTCTGGTAAACGTCGATAGAGAGCTGGCCTTCCTCGAAGTCCTCTTGTAGCCATTTTTTTTCTTCTTCTGCCTCTTCGTCCGTTTCTTCTTCTTCTTCTTCTTCTTCTTCTTCGCTATCATCGATATCTTCCGTCTCTTCAGACGCGTCCTCGTCCGCTTCTTCGATCCCGTCGTTTATATCTTCCTCATATTCTTCTTCGGTATATTCGCCCTCTTCCGGCCCGTATTCGTCAGCCGTTTCCTCGACTTCCTCTTTTTCCCGGGATAGGCCGGTAATTTTTCGCAAAATTTTACGCATATTTTTTGTTCTAAAAATGATTGAATAAGAAATTGTTAGTAACTGCCCTTATTATAAAATAAAGCGGGAATTTATGCAAATTTAAAACCATTCATACGAAGAATGGTTTTTTCGGTGGGTCCGAGAGGAGTTGAACCTCTGACCTCCACGATGTCAACGTGGCGCTCTAACCAACTGAGCTACGAACCCGCGGTAATTTGTGGGACCATTGGGATTGTTGGGAAATTATTCTTTTGCCGCTTGCCCAATAATCTCGATTTGG
>CAYVIA010000094.1:0-3101 GCA_964451485.1 uncultured Gammaproteobacteria bacterium | reverse complement strand
CTCGGACGGGCCTGGCGCGCGAAGGTTTTACGATCCATCTCGTATAACCCGAACTTCGGCAGCCAGCCGTCCGCCCATTCGAAATTATCGATAAGAGACCAATGGAAATAACCGCGCACATCGACCCCTTCGGAGATCGCCTTATGCGTCCAATAAAGATGGCGCTCGATGAATCTTGCCCGGTGCCGGTCCTCGGCGTCAGCCACGCCATTTTCGGTAACGAGTATCGGCTTGCCGAATTTAGAAAGATATTTGAGCATACAATATATGCCCTTGGGATAGATTTCCCAACCCTTATCGTTTACCCACTCGTTCTTATTTTGCCTGAATGGCGGATAAGAAACGAGGCGGTCATGAAAATAATAATTAAGACCGATAAAATCAAACTTTGTTTTTGTTCTGGCAAGCATCCAGCCATTCCATAAATAATGAGTAATCGCGGATAACGCTAACCCGATCGGATTAAATCTGTTTGCCGGTTCGATATAGTTAAAAAGTCCGGTAAAACCGACCCGGGCGCGGGGAAAATGACGGTGGATCACCCGGTAGGCCCGATTATGAGCGCGGGTCAGATTTAAAAACGCCTTGGCGGCCAAAAGCGGACTGAATTTCTGCGGCGGAAACTGTCTGTGCAGATATGCTCCGAAAACATACATATTGGGCTCATTTATGGTCACCCAGTAATCGATGTTCGCGCCCAGCTCCCGCACCACTAAATCGACATAGTCGGAAAAATATTTGACGGCTCTTTTGTTTTCCCAGCCGCCCGTCCGCGCGAGCCAAAGAGGATTGGTCCAGTGCCAAAGCGTCACTACGGTTACGAGTCCTCTCTTTTTCGCCTCACGCAATACCTCGCGGTAATGATTGAGGGCATCAACGTCAATCGTATCTTTTTTCGGCTGAATGCGGGCCCATTCCAGCCCGAACCTGATAGCGTTGTTATTGAGCGCTTTGGCCAGATCGAAATCCTCGGCAAAGCGGTGATAGGAATCACAGGCCCGGTTGCAAATATATTCATGTGACGGCTTTTGTTTTTTCATCAGCTGCCTAAGCCGTTTGGAGGACTTTTCCCATTGGCTCCAGTCGTTCTCGATACCGCCTTCCGTCTGGTAAGCGGACGTGGACGTACCCCAAAGAAACCCCCGCGGAAATTCGAGCCGCCGGTATTTCTTTTTTATTTCCGCGGGCTCGAAAGAGGACGTGGCGGCTTCCGACTCCGCGCGTTCGATATCGGCGAGTGTGGCTCGCGCTTCCGTATCGGGAACTTCGGCACTACTGAGCGCCGACCCGAAAGATTCGTGGTTTTCGATTCCAGGCGGCTCCGAATGCGCGGGAATATGCCTTAAATCGGTTACGGCTCTGTCGCCGCTGTCGGCGTCTTCTTCCCGGCTCGCCGGCCTCTTGGCGGCCGATTCGCGCCTGGCCGTTCTCTCTTTCGTCTCCATTCTTTCGGCCATAAGCTCGGACGCGCTCTTTTCGCCCACGATTTTCTCTATCTTTTCCGTGAACCTTTTCTTGTGGTCGGACGCGCCCAAATCGGTGATCGTCTTATCCTCACTATCCCCGTCCCTGTCCGACTTAAGATCGATCTGAGAACTGTTCATTTTATGCAAAGCCATAATATTGTTACCGTTTACTTTTATGTTTTTATTATAACATCTTTAACCGGTTTTTACCAAAAAATTTCACTTTATTTTTTCGCGCTAATCATGTTTTCCCGGAGGAAAAGACGGGCGCCGGCCTTCGGTCGCGCGCGTATATAATCCCCATTACCAGCCAGAACAAAAGCATGCCGAAATGCGAACTCCACCACCAGTGGTCGACCATCATCATGACGACTATGGCCGCGGGAATACCCAATTTCATGACATTCATATTTTCACGGTCCCGCCATCCGCGAAGCATGAAACATGAAACATGAAACATAAATGCCAAGAAAAAAATTAATCCGAAAATTCCCGTTTCTGCCCATATTAACAAAAAAGTATTATGTGTCGGCTGGTAATACCATGATTGTTCGACTGCATTAATTTGGTCATGCACAGCTGACGCGTAATTACCGATACCGACTCCGAAAAGCCAATTTGATTTTATAATTTTCCTTGCTTCACCGTATGACGCCAGCCGTTCCGTATTCGACTTCACCTCAAGCCGCGTATCCGCGGACATCCTCGTTCTTACCAGCCCGCCATAAGCGACGCACAGCATACAAATTAAAATACTGCCGGCCAGGATTGCCTCGAATATCCTCCTCTGTGCCCGATAATTTTTCCCGATAACCGCTGCCGCCAACATAACCAATACTCCCACTGACGCCCCAATCCACGCTCCCCGCGAGAAAGTAAAAAATAATGACATAAACAAACATCCGGCAACAAAAAACAAAAAAATAAATTGCCAATTTCCCGATTTCTTAATTTCCTGATTTCTCAAAGTTTTACCGAAACCGCCGACCAGCGAATAAAAAGCTAACAATATACCTACCGCCAATAACCCTCCCAGAATATTCGGATGATCAAGCCCGCCGTAAGCCCGCAGCCATCTCTCACCGATACCGTCAGGCGCGATCAGCTCCACGACCGAAGTCCCGAGCGTCCTCGGATCGTGCGCCGCCATCCCCAGCCACTTGCTCGCGAAACTTGACTGGGAAAAAAACTGCCAAAGACCGAAGCCCGCCTGCACGAGCGCTCCGCACAAAAACGCGTAAACCAGTTTCAATTTATCATAATTCACGCCCGTTACCAGCCAGAAAAGGCCGACCCCAAGTAAAAATACGCCGTAATGATACACGGCCAGTAATTTATCCGGCGCGAAGAAGATAGAAATGAATACGAACAATTCCAAACCGGCGATTAGCCACCATGTACTCGTAACTCGTAACTCGTAACTCGTAACTCTTCTTCGCTGTCGTAACATATAAACAATAAATAACCCCAATAACAAAATCAACAAAATATCGGTTCCATACAAACTGATCGTCCCATACTCGGAATACCCCCCGTTAATCTCCCCTGCCCGAATAATCCACCGCGTCTGGACAGGTAAAAGAAAGGCCAGGAGATATAATCCGTATTCAATTATCTTTTCTAGTTTGGTCATAA
>CAYVIA010000093.1:0-3160 GCA_964451485.1 uncultured Gammaproteobacteria bacterium | reverse complement strand
CGGCCGCGGCCGGGTATCTGTTCGTGCGGGCGCAGACCGTAACCGATACTTATAACGACGACTCTAAGATCGCGGCTGCCTGGAATATTTCCACGTCCACGGCCGGGGAGATCACGCTGGCGGCCAAAGAATGCTCCGTAACGGATTGGTTCTGCTCGGCGTCCACCACCTGCGCCGATACCTTAGGCGACGGGGATTATATTATTGTGGCCCAGGGCGACGCTTCCACTACCCTTAGTTGGAAGAAAGCCACTACGGCCTGCGACCAGCCCCAATGCGGGATTAACGGCGGCCAGAACGGGGACAACCTGAAGGCCGACAACACGCTCGACTTTTCGGACTATCCGGCCCGCAATTACTGCAAAAGTATCGGCGGCCGTTTACCGACCATCGACGAACTGACATGTATTTACAATAACAGCGGCGGCCGCGGCGCTGACGTTTTCGGCAGTTTTGCCGGCGACTACTGGTCGTCTACCGAGTACTCGGTGTCGCTCGCCTGGTACTACTACTTCACCGGCGGCTACCCGACCAACGGCTATAAGTCGGACGACCACTACGTGCGCTGCGTTTTCGGGTGGTAGGGAATCAGTTTTCGTTTAACGGTTACGAGGCCCGTTTCGTTTGACGGTCAGGGTTACGTAAATAGAATTTATGGAGCAAAATAATAAAAAACCTATCAAAAGTTTTCGGGATTTGGAGGTTTATCAGAATAGTTATAAGGCCAGCATTGTCGTCATGACCAAAATTTTACCTAAATTGCCGAAATCGGAGAAGTTTGATTTAGCGGATTAACTGTCAAGAGCAAGTAAGGCGATACCGCG
Source organism: uncultured Gammaproteobacteria bacterium (assembly GCA_964451485.1). Classification (GTDB taxonomy): domain Bacteria; phylum Patescibacteriota; class Patescibacteriia; order Patescibacteriales; family UBA12075; genus CAYVIA01. The sequence goes on along the minus strand of CAYVIA010000093.1, from coordinate 2,336 downwards.
CTTGATCGCGGAGGGTTATGCCAAAAGGCATCAAAAGGCCGGGTTTCAAAAATATTTGGATGATGCCATGGCGGAAACGAACGAAACCATCGTTTGTCTTGAGCATTGCCGGGATATTTATAAGCTAAATCCGAATTCAATCGATATGCTGATTGATGTTTATGATAAATCTGAAAAAGTCGCGGGCGATCGCGGCCTCGTATGCCGGGCAGGCGGGGTATTTTTAAAAAGTGAAAAATAATCTTATGATGACCACGACCAAAATCGCCTTGTTCAAAGGCAAAAAAATCAGAAAAACCATTTTTAATAATGAATGGTGGTTTTCCGTTACCGACGTTATAGCGGCTTTAACCGACAGTATTGATGCGCGTGATTATTGGTACAGAATGAAAGTCAGGGTTAAAAATGAAAGTGGTTTTCAGTTGTCGACAAATTGTCGACAACTGAAATTAGAGGCTAATGATGGTAAAAAATATGCTACCGATTGCGCGAATACAGAAACAATGTTTAGAATCATCCAGTCGATTCCATCCCCTAAAGCCGAGCCGTTTAAAATGTGGCTGGCGCGCGTCGGCTATGAAAGAGTGAAAGAAATAGAAGATCCGGAACTGGCAGCGAAAAGAACGGCGGCAATTTATAAGGCCAAAGGCTATCCGGACGACTGGATAGACAAGCGGATGCGGGGGATCGCGGTGCGCAAGACCTTAACCGATGAATGGGAAAAGCGGGGAGCCCGGGAGGATATTGATTACGCGATTTTGACGAACGAAATAATGCAAGGCGCTTTTGACATGACGGTGGAGGGTTATAAAAAATTCAAGAATTTGAAAAGAGAGAATTTGCGGGACCATATGGATGATTTGGAATTGATTTTAACCATGCTGGGCGAAGCGGCTACAACACGGTTCTCGCAGGACAGGAAAACGAAAGGCGTTCCGAAGCTGAAAAAAGACGCCGCGGACGGCGGCAACGTGGCCGGCGGGGCGAGAAAGGATATTGAAAAGCGGAGCGGCCGGAAGGTCAGCAAAAAAGATAATTTTTTAGGATTAAATAATAAGCAGAGATTAAAATAGTATGCGCAAAATTCAATTCCAGAATAAGTATTATTACCATATCTACAACCGCGGAGTGGATAAGCGGGAGGTGTTTATGGACGAGGGGGATTACTTGCGGTTTTTGCGGGGCATGCGGGAATTCAACCGGCCGGATCCGATCGAAAGTTTGCGGCGGCTTGATCAAATCAGGAGGCGGGAGCGGAAAGCGCCCAGGGCGCTGTCAGGCGCCGCGCCTGACAGCGCCCTGGGCGCTAACCCGGTCGAAATCATCGCCTATTGCCTTAATCCGAATCACTATCATTTGTTGTTAAAGCAAGTCGTAGATAAGGGTATTTCCAAATTCATGCAAAAACTGGGACAGGGCTATACTTCGTATTTTAATCTTAAGAATAACCGCACCGGCCAGCTTGTATCAAGCCCGTTTAAATCCAAAGAGATCAAGTCCGACGCCCAGCTTTTGTACGTCTCCGCCTATATCAACGGCAATCCGCAGATCCATAAAATTGCTAAGGCTGATAAATGGATATATAGCAGTTATTTGGATTATTTGGGAAAAAGACAGGGAAAATTAGCTAACAAGGATATCATTTTAAAAGAGTTTGAGAATATACAGGGTTATCAAGAGTACGTGAATGAAGTAATTAAAAATTCATCTGAAATAAAAGAAGAATTGAGGAATTTACAAATTGAGTGAAAAAGAAACTTAGTTTCCAATTGGAAACTAAGTTTCCGGGCAAGTTTCTGGACTAATGAGATATTTTAAACTGACAATTTTAATCGCCATAATCGGACTATTCGGTATAGCCTTGGTTAATCGCGCTCTCGCCGCGACAGAGTTTATCAGTATCATTGATCCGGGCGACGGGGCGGGGACGAGTTATACTAATCTCACGACCTGGGCCGAGTTGGATGTCGATTTGACCGCGGCTACGACCTTGGTGTTTTCGTTTAACGCCGATACGGCTTCGGGTACCATGGCGGACAGCGTGAGCGTTACCGGCCAGACCTCGGGAGCAACCGCTACTCTTGTGCACCAGGCCTCATCCACTGATGCCAATCAGATACTTCTGGAAAGCATCTCGGGCGGACCGTTTGAGTCCGGCGAGCAGGTTTATATTACTTCGCAAGGCGCTTCTTCCACTTATGTCTTTATTACCGACGCCGGCGATTCAGCGATTGCAGTGGCCAAATGCCGGACTACCAATGGCACAGCTGATAACCAGAAAGTTACGATTTCGGGCTGGACCACGTCCGCGACTAATTACGTCAAGATCTGGACCG
>CAYVIA010000092.1:0-3244 GCA_964451485.1 uncultured Gammaproteobacteria bacterium | reverse complement strand
GTCCGGCAATACGCGTAAATAACGCGTCCAACTTATCGCTTTTTTCGATTACCGGCGTCATGTTCACCAGCGCCTCGATAAAAATTTTGTCGTAAGGCAACCTGCCTATGATTTTAATCCCTTTACTTTTAGCGAAATCATCTATTTGTTCGCGCCCCTCCTTGTTAATGTCGTGTTTGTTGATAATAATGCCGTGAGGAATATTAAAATGCTTCACGACCTCCAGCGCTTTTTTCATATCAGAGAGCCCCGATGGTGTCGGCTCGGTAACCAAAACGCAATAATCACTGCCGGTAACCGAAGCGATAACCGGACAGCTGATGCCGGCAGCTGAATCGAGGAGCATTATCTCCGCGTCTCCGGCCAATTCTTCCGCCCTTTTTCTTACCTCGGTTACAACCTTGCCGGAGCCGGTTTCTCCCGCTTCAAGCTGGGCCAGAGCGATCTTGAACCCGTATCCGGTTTTAACATAACCTATCCTCGCATTCATTACGTCTTTCAGTTTAATCGCCTTTTGCGGACAAACAAGTTCGCAAACCCCGCAACCCTCGCAGCTGTATCCCAACAGTTTCGGCCTGCCCCGCGAAGCGTTATGTGCTGTTTTGTGGGATATTCCGTCTTCCCAACCGATCGCTTCAAAATAACAGTTGTCAAAACACTTCCGGCACGAATCACATTTACTTAAATCGAATACCGGCCTTTGATTGGTGGTAATTTTCCGCCACTCTTTGTAGTCCCTTTCCCTGACCCCGAATACCAAAGCCAAATTTGACGCATCTACGTCACAATCAGCCGCCACTACGCGTTTATACCTCGAAATAGCAATAGCCAAAGAGGCGACAATAGTACTTTTTCCTACTCCTCCTTTACCGGATAATATAGTGATGGTTTTCATGCTTGTAACCTCTCGATTAACTTATTAATGCCCGGATGCTTTATGGGCTTTCCCCGGGAATATTCCCGGATAATCTCCCCGGCATACGGAATCTCGGCCAGAATATCAAGACGGCGCTTTCCGGCCAGTTTTTCGATCGCTTTCTTGTCGCCAACATCAGCTTTATTCAAGACGATACCGGCGGCCAATTCCATTTTGTCAAAGAGCTTTAAGATCAGCCCGAGATCATGCCCGCCCAGAGGGGTCGGCTCCGCTACAGCCAAGACGAATTCGCATTTCTTCAGGGCGGCGATAACGTCGCAATGCAATCCGGCGGCCGTATCGATGATAATATAATCGTATCGGTTCTTTCTCTCTTCGATAATGCCGTTTAAAGCGCTTACCACTATTTCGGCAATCGGTTCTCCGCTCATAAGTTCGCCGGATAAAAGATCGATATTACGCTTGCGGCCGGTATATATCTTCCCGATCTCTTTCTCGCCCCAGCCAATCGCCGCTTCCGGGCACTTGAGCGCGCAGGCCCCGCAACCGTTGCATTGCGACGCGATAAACATCGGATCCTTTTTCCTGATCGATACGATCGCGTTTACCCGGCAGACCGCCGCGCATGAACCGCATCGCTTGCATCGGGAAAAATCCCAGACGGGAATTCTCTGGTTCACTTTCCGCGAAAACTTCCTGCCGATACCGAGCAACAAATGATCGTCGGGACAGCCGACGTCGGCGTCCACCAGCAATACTTTATTCTTCCTGGCTAATCCGTAAGCCAGGGCGGTGGCGACGGTCGATTTGCCCGTTCCGCCTTTGCCGCCGGTTACGCCGATCAAAACATTCCTTTTATTTTTTGCCATCTTCATACCCCCCTCTCTTTTAATGCCCGCAGCCATCCTTCAAATCGTCCAATTTATCTAAATTATCGATCACGTCTTTAACTGTCCCGTAGGGGCCGGTTTTAATCGCCACTCCTCTGGCGCAAAACAGATCGATAGCCCGGGTACCCATGCCCTGCGCGTAAACCACGGTCGGGTTGGCGCTCTCCATTATCTGGTCTACCGGAGAACGGCGCTCGCCGTGATGCTCCAGGTTGTTATCCGTAATTTTCAGCTCTTTCACGGCTGTATCATACAAACCAAAATAGGGGGCATGGCCGAAATGGGAAGAAATTTCCGAATCTTCGCCGCGATTATTAAGCAGGGGAAAATATATTTTCTCGCTCATAATTTTTAAAAACATTAAAACTTATTTATGAATAATGCTGATGGCCTTGCCATTGACGATGGCGTCGCTTACTTTCCGGTAAGCCGAAGTGAGGATGCGCTGAAAAGTTGCCTGCGATGTTTTCATCTTTTTCGCCGCTTCGACCTGTTCCAAGCCCTCCAGGTTCTTCAGGCGCAGGGCCTCTCCCTCTTCGGCTGTCAGCTCGACCAAATCCAAATCAACCATAGGTATGCCCCGCGGCTTAAAATAGTCGGCCCTGGGATTGAATTGTACGCGGCGGCGCAGGCAGGGCCTGCCCCTTCTTCTTGTTTGCATATAGTATGATCGCCAAACCCCAAAAGACTTGTAAAAATACAAATCTTTTATGGGTTTAACGGCCGGCTTTAATTATCCTTTTCCTCGTTCGTTTCCTGCTGTCCGGATTTCCGGTTGTCGACCATCCTCCTTAAACCCATTCCTCGCCCTAATCCTCTGCCCGGTCCGCCGCCCCGCCTTAGTCCATTCCCGCAAGGGCCCAATCCTCTTCCGGTTCCCGGTCCTTTTCCTGCCGGGCCTGTTCCGTTTCTATTAGGCATATTTATCACCTCCTCTCTTGTCCTGATGTTATTTACGAATTATAACGCACTATCGTTATAATCGCATTAAATATGAATATATATTCATATATATCATAAATATATGCCTTTATTTATTTTCTGTCAAGGCTTTTATATGTTTATTTTTGCCCGTCCTTCCTCGCGCCCATGATCAGGGCGCCGGCCAAAAAAAGCAAAAATAATATGACGATTATCACTATCATAAAATTATGATCAATTTATCCTTATCGTCTCCATTATAACAAAAACCGCCGTTTTTGGCGATTAAAAAAATTATTTTAAAATGAATTACCCCGCGGCAAGCTGGCGGGGTATCCAGAGGAAAATTTATTTTATTTTGAAAACCACTGCGGTTTTCAATCTTTCCCTCAAGCAAACCCCGGAGCAAGCTCTCGGGGAATAATGCGATTTTAAAAATGTTCCGATTTTCTGCCAAAACGAATTTTTCGTGCAACTACTTCGTTTATTTTATTTACTAAATATTAGCTAAAATAAAATGTTTTTTATTTATAGACAAATAACTCTTGACACTATG
>CAYVIA010000091.1:0-3435 GCA_964451485.1 uncultured Gammaproteobacteria bacterium | reverse complement strand
AAAACAGAATAGACGAAGTTTTAACGAGAGGAGTCGAAAATATTTATCCGGACAAGGAGTCGCTCCAGAAGGTTTTGTTATCCGGCAGGCGCATCCGGCTTTATTGCGGTTTCGATCCGAGCGCTAAGTCGCTCCATATCGGCAACGCCATCCAACTCAATAAATTATCGCAGTTCCAGGAACTGGGGCACGCGATTATTTTCCTGATCGGCGATTTTACCGGCATGATTGGCGATCCGACCGATAAGAGCGCCGCCCGCAAGCAGATGACGCGCGAGGAAGTGCGCGCGAACAGCAAGAATTACCGAAAGCAGGCCTCGGCGTATTTACGGTTTGATGGCGATAATCCGGCCGAAGTCCTGTATAACAGCCAATGGAACGATAAATTATCGATGACAGAGCTTATCGGTCTGGCCTCAAACTTTACCGCCCAGCGAATATTTCATCGCCATATGTTCCAGGAAAGAATGAAAGAGAATAAGGAAATATATCTGCACGAGTTTTTGTATCCGTTGGCGCAGGCGTATGACAGCGTGGCTATGGACGTCGATTTAGAGGTCGGCGGCAATGACCAGATGTTCAATATGATGTGCGGCCGCGACCTGATGAAGGCCATGCGCAATAAGGAAAAGTTCGTCATGACCACGAAACTGCTGGCCGATCCGACAGGCAAGAAGATGGGTAAAACCGAAGGCAACGTTATTAATCTGGACGAAGCGCCGAACAACATGTACGGCCAGGTGATGGCCTGGCCGGACGGTATTATCGGCCTGGCTTTCGAGTTGTGCACGAAAAAACCGATGGACGAGGTAAAGGAAATTTACGCGCGACTGGCGGACGGAAAGACTAATCCGCGTGATTTGAAAATGAAACTCGCTTATGAGTTTACGCGCATGATACACGGAGAAAAGCGGGCGAAAGGCGCGGAAGAATATTTTATCAAGACCATACAGAAAAAAGAAACGCCGGACGAAATCGCCGCATATAACATGAAATATAAAACACGAAACATCGTCGAGTTATTGTGTGAAATCGGACTAGCGGCAAGTAAAAACGAAGCAAGAAGATTGATTAAGCAGAGAGGCATAAAAGTCGATGGTCAGGTTATCGAGGATGTGAATATGGAAATTAAGATAAAGAAAGAAGGGACCTTGCTGCAAAGAGGCAAAAGGCAATTCGCCAAAGTGATTAAAGATTAAATTTGTTCCATGCCCCATGTTCCATGATTTATGTATATTCTCGATAAGATCAAAAAAAACATCGCCAAAGAGATAAATGGGGCGCTCGGCAAGAATTCGGTGCGGGCGTCCGATTTAGTATCTCCGCCCAAGCCGGAATACGGTGATTTGAGCATGCCCTGCTTCGCGCTGGCCCAAAAGGAAGGAAGGTCGCCCGTGGAAATAGCCGAATGGCTGGTCGGCAACATCAGGGTAGGGGGAGCGATTGCCGGCATGAAGATCATGGGGCCGTACGTGAATTTTACGCTCGACAAAGAATATCTGGCCCGCAATGCCTTAAAGCAGGTTAAAACCATGGGCGCCGATTACGGCCGAAACAGGCGCGGCCGCGGTCGGCGCGTGATGGTCGAGTATTCGAACGTCAACACGCACAAGATATACCACGTCGGCCATTTGCGCAATCTTTGCTACGGCGACGCTGTCAACCGGATTCTCTCGGCCAACGGTTATAAGAGTATTCCCGTCTCCTATATCAACGATTTCGGCATTCATACGGCCAAAACGCTCTGGGCGTATCTGGAGCATTTCCGCGGCAGGAAGCCGGACGAGAATAAAGGATATTTTCTGGGCAGGGTTTACGCTCTGGCCTCCGAAAAGCTGGACGAGGAGCCGCTGGCTAAGGAGAAAGTCGTCTTTATGATGAAAAAGATCGAAAGCAGGCAGGGTAAGGAATATGAGCTTTGGGAAAAGACGAGGCAGTGGAGTATCGACCAGTTCTCCCGGATATACTCCGAGCTGGGAGTTAAATTCGCCCATACGTTCTATGAAAGTGAATATATCGACCGGGGACTTTCCATGACCGCCAAACTCTACAAGCGGGAATTCCTGAAGAAAAGCGACGGCGCCGTGATCGCTGATTTGAGCGAGTACGGCCTTGGGGTTCTGCCGTTTTTGCGCTCCGATGGCACGGCCCTTTATCCGGTGGCCGACCTGCCTCTGGCTATGGAGAAACTGAAAAAATTCAAACCGGACGAGTCGATTTACGTCATAGATATAAGACAAACCCTTTATTTCCGGCAGTTGTTTAAAATACTGGAGTTGATCGGCTACGGCAAGGGTCTGCGCCATTTGGGATATGAATTCGTGAAATTACCCGGCGGCATGATCGCTTCCCGCACCGGCAATATCATTTCTTACGAGGATTTGCGGGAACAGGTAACGAATCGGGCGGAGGCGGAAACGAAAAAGCGCCATCCGGAATGGAGTAAAGCGAAGATCGAAAAAACGGCTGCCGTAATCGTCAACGGCGCGCTTAAATTCGAGATGGTTAAGGTAAGCGCCGGCCAGATCATCACTTTCGATATTAACCGGTCCCTGCGCTTCGACGGCTTTACCGCGGCTTATCTGCAGTATACGCATGCGCGTATTTGCAGCATTATGGCCAGGGCGGATAAAAAAGGAAAGAAACCGGTCCGCGTCGACTATGCCGCCCTGCGCGAAGCCAAAGAGCGCGAGCTGATCATGCAACTGGCCGGGTTTCCGGAGGCGGTCGCGGGCGCGGGTGAAAAGTACGATCCGAGCGAGATTGCCAAATATATTTTCTCTCTGGCCCGGCTTTTAAACGATTATTACCACGAGGTCCCGGTTCTTAAATCAGAGGAGACGGTCCGTATCGCCCGCCTGGCGCTGATTTCGGCCGTAAGGACGGTCATCGCGGGCGGCCTGTCCCTTTTGGGCATAGAGGCGCCGGAAGAGATGTAGGGCTAACAATAGCGAAATTAATTTGGCTTGACATAAATAAGATATCTGCTATAATAGGAACATTAAGTGTAAAAGAATCCCAATTTTTTAAATTTGACGGCCGTAGAGATTTGCTCGCTGTCAAATTTAAAAAATTACCTTATAATTTTTGAAAGTGTTGAAAACTTTTTCGAAAAAAGTTTTCAATTATATAATTAAGTAATATTGCGCCGCCTCACGAAGTTGGACGGTGCAAAAAACAAGAATGGATTATCAAAACAATCCCGGCGACCGGAAGATGTATCAGGGCGACTGGGCCTGCTCGCAATGCGGGGCCAAGATCACCGAACTTCCGTTCGAACCCAGCGGCGACAGGCCGCTATTCTGCCGCGATTGCCATCGGGCAAGGATGCAGAGCCGCCCTCGCCGGTATTAAGAAACGTATTTAGAGATTTTTATCGCTAATATATTTCTTAGAGGCAAAAAAGCCGCGTTTAACAGCGCGGCTTTTCGTTTG
>CAYVIA010000090.1:0-3447 GCA_964451485.1 uncultured Gammaproteobacteria bacterium | reverse complement strand
TCGCCGGGAGGGACGTTTAAGTTCTCTCCTGGTGGGACGTTTAAGTTTGAATAATTGTCTGAACCACTGACCCCGTAAAGCCGCTATGCGGCAACGGGGCAGGTTAACACAAGATTACTCTGATTTCACTGATTGACGGTTTCGTTGTCGTCGTCATCAGTGCAATCATGTGCGTTCAGTGAGAATCAAGTGGTTCAGACAAAAAGGCAAACAAAAAAACAGCTGATTGAAATCAGCTGCTTGCTTGGAAAAAATTATATAATTATTTAGCCTCAAGCACCCTCACCTTATTTTCTAATTTAATCACTTTTTGTTTCAGCTTCTCGATTTCCGCATTCATCGCATTCAGGCCTTCATCATTGGCTTTTATTACTCTGTCGAGCTTCGCCTCCATCCTTTTGAAATCCTGCTTTAATGCATAGATCTCCTGCTTGATAGGATCCAGTTTTTTTTCCAGTTTTTCTTCCAGTTTTTCTTCCAGTAATTGGGCGATTTGTTGTAAGTCGTTTTTCGTTAACATAGCGATAAAATTATTTTATTACCTTTTAAATTATAGACAATAATTCATTTCATGTCAAATTTTATTTTCTCCCGTGTGGAAAAAATCATGATTTTATCTCGTGCGCCAGATGGACAATGTGGATAATCGGGATGAAAAATACTAAAACAAAAAATTATACTGCCCAACCCCGGGCAGTTTTTTGCCGGCGGGAAAATGGACATGAAAATTTTATGAAATAAACTTGCTAATATTAAATAAAATAATCATAATAAATTTTAATTATTAAGACGGGGATGAGAATAAAATTATTTGATTATTTAAGGTAAAAAATGTCATAATATTATAGTAAAAAATGGTTTTAAATGGTATAATTTTAAATAACGGGCATGTTCGTTATTTTTTGTATTGCGGAATATTAAATATGTAAAAAATAATGAGAAGAAAATAAAAACCCCGGTTAGATAGCTCGCATCTAACGGGGCAGGTAAAATAAAAATAAACAAATCCCCGCACAGATGCCGCGCATCCGAAACGGGGCAGGCATGAAAAAAACGTAAACGTAAAATAATTAAGTCCCCATGCTTAATTTACCCATGCTAATCAATCTTTTTTGGTTGCTAACCCGCAACGGCGGTGTTGGCTTTTTTTGTATTTTAAAACGGGAACGGCAAAGATGAAAAATGCTTCGAGAAAATCGATAATTGTTTTTTTGATGACGATATTTATGATGTCGGGCGGGTTTTATGTATTGCCCGCGCGCGCCGCTATGCAGAGCGATAATTATATCATTTACGAGAACGTCATGCATTCTTTCGACGGGCCGGTGATCTCGAATGTCAGCCACAGCGTGAATGTTACGCAGGTAACGGTTGCCTGGGATACGGACGTGGCGGCCGACAGTTTCGTCGTTTATAGTACGGACAGCGGCTTCGCAACGAGCCGCGAGCAGGGATCGAGCGCTAAGAATTCGACCGCCCACAGCGTTACCCTGACCGGGCTCGACGAGAGCACGACCTACTATTACCGCGTGCGCTCCGAGCGCGTCAACGGCGGCATAACCACCGATTATACATCTCGCAGTTTTACCACCACCGCCGAACCGGTCGTTACGCCGCCCACTCCGTCCGGAGGCGGGGGTCTTTTAATCATCGACAAGACGGACAAGGTTCCGCCCGTAATTACGAACGTGGCCGTTTCCGGCATTACCGCCGGCTCGGTCAGCGTTACCTGGGATACGGATGAGAGCGCGACCAGCTTCGTACAGTACGGTCCGGATACGGATTACGGCTCGACCTACGGCGATTGGGCGACGGGCACCGCGCATCAGGTAATCCTAAGAAATTTACAGGCCGGCTACGCCTATCATTTCCGCGCCGTCAGTTCCGACTCCTGGGGCAATATCGGCTATTCCGACGACCGGCTTTTTACCACCGAACAGGGGATAGTAACGCCGGAAGAAGCGCCGACCTCGACGCCGCCGGCGGAGGCCACAACCAGTGAAACGACGATTATTGAGCAAATCAATAATTTCCTGAACCGCCTTTTCCCGCAAGTGTCATTAAATCAGCTCGGACCCAATCCGCTGACGACGGTAGAGTCGCTTGCCGATATTACCGGGCTGATCAACGCGCCGATCTTCCAGGGAGAACCGGCGGTCGACGCCGGGGCCACGGACGCGACTATTACCTGGACATCCGATATCGAGTCGAATTCACTCGTGGCTATCTCGCCGGATGACGCCTACGACCCGGGCGCAACCGAACCTTACGAGCAGGTTACGGGCGACTTCGAGAACTATACCACGGAGCACGAGGTTAAAATATTCAATCTTAGTCCTGACACGCTTTATCATTTCCAGCTAAGGGGCCAGGCAAACTTAGGGCCGATGTCGCGCTCGCGGGATTTCACCTTCCGTACTATTACCGAGGAGTTGAGTATTACCAGTTTTTTTACCCAAATCGTGGATACTCAGACGGCCACGTTCAGATGGATCACCAACAAGGACGCGGATTCGGCCATCAGGTTCGCGCCCTACCACGGCAATGTCCTGGCCATTGATCAGTCCAAGACCATCAAGGATAATACGCAGTCGATCATTCATGAAATAACCGTCAAGGAATTCGAGGGCGGTTTATTTTACGGCGTGGAGCTGATCAGCGCCGACAGCGATGGCAATATCGCCAGCCAGGAATTGCCGAGATTTTCCACCTCCGAGAACGACCTGCCGCCGGAGATCACGCAGGTCAAGGCCGATTCCACGGTTTTTCTCGATCGCAGCAATAAGATCCAGACGATCATCTCCTGGACTACCAACGAACCGGCCACTTCGAGGGTTTACTACGAAGAGGGCGTGCAGGCGGGCAATGCCGAGCTCACCGAATCCACCGAATTAAATTCGAATTACACCAAGGATCACGTGATGGTCATTACCAAGTTCCGTCCCGGAATCGTCTACAGTTTCCGCGTGGAATCGATCGATTCGGGAGGCAATGTCAGCTTATCCGAATTGCATACGTTCATGACCGCCAAACAGAAAGAGTCGATCATCCAGGTTATTCTCGGGGTGCTTGAAGAGACGTTCGGGTGGGTTAATAAGCTAAGAGGATAAACCGTTTTTATTCAAACAGCCGATAAAATTTTATATACCAAAAATAAGATATAAAATCAGAAATTAGAAATTATGCTCGCTGCGCTCGCGAAATTCGCTCCCTTCGGTCGCTGAAATTGGAAATTGAAAAATTTACAGAAGTAATTACGCTATTCCAATTTCCCAATTTCGTTTGCGAAGCAAACTTAATTTCTTAATTTCCCGTGATAGATATAGTTTAAATCCATGAATCACGGATGGCGAACAATTTCGAGAATCACATTGATGTCAGTTACACTGGCCGTGTTTTGCTTTTTGGTTAACGGTTCCGGCACGAAGGCGGCGATTAACCCGTTAA
>CAYVIA010000089.1:0-3457 GCA_964451485.1 uncultured Gammaproteobacteria bacterium | reverse complement strand
TTTGGGTAACGGAAAAATGTAACAGTCGTTGTGTGTTTTGTCATTGGTGGCAAAGCGGTAGCGGCGGGCAGGAGATATCTGTAGAAGCACTAAGGGCACTTTTGGCCGGAAAAGATTTTGGAGAAGTGGAAAGCGTACAGATTTCCGGCGGCGAGCCGATGACGCGGCCGGATATCGGGAAGGTTGTGGACAGTATTGTCGCCAATTTGCCCAAGTTAAAGAGATTGGTGCTGGCAACCAACGGGTCATATCCGCGCCGGACAGTCGAATTACTTAGGGAGATCAAGCGCCAAAAGAACATAGAACTGATGTTATGCGTTTCCATTGAAGGCGACCGGGAAACCAATAAAAAAATCCGTGGCATAGATAGCCACGACGCGGCTCTATCCACCATCAAAGAGTGTAAGAAGAGCATAGCGGGACTGGCCACCATGATCTTAACCACCCTGACGATACATAATTGCAATTTAGAATCGTTGGCGTATATCAAACGACTGGCTACGGATAGCGGGAGCGAATTTTCTTTCCGGAGCTGTTACCCGAGCGTTCATCACCGATATGCGAATAAGCGCCTTGGTATAAGCGAGAAACAAAAAGAGGTTTTAGCCGATTTTATCGATCAGTATTGCCGGGAAAATGACTTTCTGACCGCGCAAGCCCGGTATTTGCGTACGGGAGAAATATCCATAATGAACGGATGTTTGGCCGGAAAATTATTCGCCAATATCAGGTCGGACGGCTATATCTATCCCTGCATCAACAGCACGAGAAAAATAGGGGACATAAGGTCGGGAATATATGATAATAATATCAGTGATTTGGGCAGGTATGAGCCGTGTCCCTGTTGTGACGAGGCTTGTTTTTATCCCATGTATAATTTCGGCCAACAGCGATAAGCATATTAAAAATGTTATGATGAAAATATATTACTATAAAATAAACGCGAATGACGAAGAAGAACGAATAAGCAAAGCGTTATCGGTATTATCCGCGGAAGAGAGACAACGGGCCAAGAAATTCAGATTTAAAAGCGATTTTTACCGGTATGTGGCGGGCAAAATAATGACCCGCAGGATAATTTCGGAATGGACCGGAGAAGGACCGGAGAATATCGAATTCAGGACAGATAAATACGATCGTCCGTTTTTAAAACATCCGGTAAAGAATTTAGATTTTAATATTTCGCACTCGGGCGATTACGTGGCACTGGTTGTCGGTGGCTCGAGGGCGGGAATAGACGTAGAGATGATTAAGCCGATAGATTTCAATATGGCCGAGGACTGTTTTCATGATAGGGAAATCGAATATTTGTTCTCCCGCCCGCAAGGACGCCAGGAAAGGTTTTTCCGTATCTGGACCTTGAAAGAGTCGTTCATCAAGGCTATCGGCCATGGCCTGTCGTATCCTTTGAAGAATTTTTATTTTGACATTAAGCCCGACAATGAGATAAATATAAACATAGTCGGCCGGGAGGGCGGTGGTAAAATTTGGAATTTTCGTGTTTACGACATGCTGCCTGGACATAAATTGGCAGTATGCACGATGGGCGCGACACCACCCGCTAAGCCGGTTTTTTTGCGCGATTTATCATCAAGCAGAAAATTTTTCGCTGAAGATAAATAACGCCGTGTCACTATGAACCATCATCGTGATAAGATTATAAAAGAGATATTTCCCGAACGTATATTGGCGTCCCGGAATATGAATTATCAAAAGTTCATTATTTTAAGCAGTCCGCGCACCGGATCAGAATGGTTGACTTCATTGTTTAATTCCCATGGGCAGATGGTCGCGTATTCCGAATTATTTCATCATCAGTTCATTCCCTGGATTTATGGTCGCGACCGGCCTGTTTTAACCGAGCTTTTTCAATTCAGAGAAAAGTACCCCATAGAATTTATGCGGGATATAATTTTCCGCGGATACCCTAAAAAAATAAAGGCGGTGGGGTTTAAGATCCATGATTATAAGCAGCCCCTTAAGGATGCTTTGGTGGTCTGGGCTTATTTATGTAATCTGGCGGATTTGAAAATAATACGCCTGAGGAGAAAAAATTGGCTTAAACAATTCGTTTCTTTCGAGCTTGCCAAAAAGACAGGAAACTGGCATGTTACCGCCGGGTCGAGCCCCCTATCCCAACCGCCGGGCAAGATACGCCTGAAGCATGAAGATTGTTTGCGGTTTTTTCATAGATTGGAAGTTTTGGATAAATTTTTTACTAAGATAACTAAAGACAAACCGGTATATAAGGTTTGCTACGAAGATTTATGCGCTGATACTACGAGTCGACTTAATGAGATGCAGGAATTTTTGGGCCTGAAGATTAAAAAATTAAACAGCCGACACCAAAAAACCAATAAATATTCGGTATCCGAGGCCTTGATAAATTACCGTGAATTGCAAAACAAATTCAAAAATACCAAATGGATAAAATTTTTTGATGATTAATTATGAAAATTGCTTTTTTTCTCTCAGCGAAAAATATCGTGCCGCCGTTAAAAACCGGAGGGGTGGAATACTCCGCTTATTATCTAATACGCGAATTAGCCAGGCGGGGTCATGAAATTACGCTTTATGCCGCTTCGGGCTCGAAGATAGAAGGGGTTAAGGTGAAGCCTACACGGCCGTCCGCGCCGATCAAGCGGCAAAAATACGCCAATCTGGAGGAGCGGATTGTCGGCTTATATGATCGGGCGGCGCTTGGTAATTTTTTTTACTCCGGCGAATGGAAGAAATTCGATTTGATCCATTATAATAATTATTTGTTTTACGAAATTTTACCGTTTGCCCGGTGGGTGGATATTCCCATCCTCGTTCGTCTCAACTATCCGCATAATTATTTAAAACCCCACATCAGGAACGCGCTTGAAAATTTAAATAATATTCATTTCCTGCCCGTTTCGGAATTTATCAAATCAAGTTTACCCGAGTTGCCGTACCTTGACACTGTTCATCCGGTAATTGACTTCAATGATTATCCCTCTTCGGCCAAGGCAGGCGAGTATTTACTTTCTATCGGCCGGATTTGCCCGGATAAGGGAACCCATTTGGCGGTTAAAGCGGCTCTTGCGGCCGGAAAGAAATTGGTTATAGCCGGGCCGGTTAGCAATGCACATTTCGCGTATTTTAACCAAGAAATCAAACCGCATATTGATAATAAGCAGATTGCCTATGTGGGTGAAATTGATTTTAATACGAAGATAAAAATATATAGCCATGCACTGGCCACGCTTTTCCCCGTACAATGGGACGAGCCATTTGGTATAATCCTCCTCGAGTCAATGGCTTGCGGCACGCCCGTCATCGCTTTTGACCGGGCGGCGGTAAGGGAAATTATTAAAGAGGGAGAGAGCGGGTATATAACCGCGGACGGAGACATCGGCGCCATGGCCCGGGCGGTACGACAGGCGGCCGCTTTGGATAGGAAAAGGGTCAGGCAGTGGGCGGAAGAAAATTT
>CAYVIA010000088.1:0-3471 GCA_964451485.1 uncultured Gammaproteobacteria bacterium | reverse complement strand
AAGCTCGTCATGGATACCGGCGTTTTTTGCATCAAGACCTCGACCGGCTGGGAGCCGAAAGTCCCGCTGAAAGAAAAGGCCCGCCACGTGGCCATCATGCGCGAGGAGATCGAAAAGGCCGGCTCTAAACTTCTCATCAAGGCGGCGGGCGGCATCAAAACGCCCGAGGACGCGCGGTTGATGCTCCGCGCCGGAGCCAGTATCATCGGCTCGAGCGCGCGCATACTGTAACAGGAGGAAAAACAAATGAGAGACGGCAAAATTGTCTGGATTACCGCCATACCGGGAGTAACGGAAAAAGCGACCATCAAAAAGGTGGAAAATATCTGCGCGGAACGAGGCAAAAAGATAAATTCATTCGACGTCGGCCCGATCATGGAAAAAATCGCCGATATCACCGATTTTCCCAACCCGCGCCATAAGATGCTCGACGCTCCGGAGGACCTTTTGAATGCCCTGCGAGCAGCCGCTTTCGAGCGCATTCTCGGGGAAATAAAGTACACGCGGCATGATTATGACGCTATTCTCATCAACACCCATACCGCTTACCACTGGAAACAAATCCTTAAAAACTCCTACAGCGTGCCTTATCTTAAGGCCTTTGATCCTGATTTGTTCATCTGCTATATCGACGCGGCCGAACGCATCCTTAAGCGGCTGAACCAATCCAGCCAATGGCGCGGCCAGAAATTCCAGGAACATGAGATCTGGAGATGGGAAAATGAAGTATACAATATCACCAAAACCTTCCCGAAATGGCTGGATAAAAAAAAGGCCTTCTACACCATCCCTATCCAACAGCCGGACATCACCTTATACCACCTGATTTTCGAGCCCCACCGCCCTATCGTTTACGCGCAGTCGCCCATGACTCACATCATCGAAAAATACGGCAACGACGAGAGGGCGAAAGAGCTTATCAGGTTGATTTCCAATTTCAATAACGAACTCTGGAAACGATTCATCGTTTTCGACCCCTGGGCCATCGAAACGGGCGGCGCCAAGCTTAAACTGTCAAAAGACGAGTACGCGCGCCATATCCAGACAGTTAACCGCGATCTTTTCTGGTATATCGGGCAGAGCGACTTACTGGTCGCCTATTTTCCGGAAATCGTCGCCACTTTCGGCGTACCGATAGAGATGAAAGAGGGCATCGATACGGGCAAGGACTGCTTCGTTATCTGGCCCTCAGGCGATGTCAGTCCGTTCCTTCTCGATGTCGAGCCGGAAAATATTTTCCGGAATCAGAAAAGATTTTTTAACTACATAGACAAGGTCTACCTGCCTAACCACTACAAAAAAATCGGCTATAAGCCGTAAGCATCAGGAGGAAAAGTATGGCCAGACCGCATAGTACTGAGATTAAATGGCAGAAAGAGCTGGGGTGTTCGAACGTAGGCGAAATCTGCTGGTGCGATAAATGCTGCAAGATAGAAAAAAGGATGGAAGCAGGCATCGAGGAGGCACGAAACGTGCTAAAGAAATATATCGAAGTCAAAGATGATTCTCCCGAAAAAGATGCTATCATAGCTGTTCTTGACCATATCAAACCACTCACGAGAGTGGACTTGTTCAAATCTTATTAAAAACAAAACGAAGCGGACCATCACGGTTCGCTTTTATTTATATTTGACTTTCGCTTTTTGTTCGTGTATAATAAGGTTATCCACATTAAACGGAAAATATGATATAATTTAGATATAATTCATAATAAAAGCACAATAATATGGTTAAATACAAGCTTAACGGCAATAATAAGATCATGGATAATGACGGCAAGAAATACGTCATGAAAATAAAGGATTTGGCCGAAGAGGACAAACCGAGGGAAAAACTCCTGAAACACGGTCCGGAAGCGCTTTCCGCGCCAGAACTCCTGGCCGTAATGCTCAACGTGGGCACGAAAAAGGAAGAGGTTTTCCGCATGGCCACGCGCCTGCTTAAGGAATACGGCGAGAAAACCATCATCAACCAAAAAAATCCGGGGATAATCGAAAAAGAACTCGGCATCCCCATAGTCAAGGCCTGCCAGATCGTCGCTTGTTTCGAGCTGGGACGGCGATTTTTCAAAAAATCATCCGGCGGGCCGGTTACGATCAGGAACGCGGCGCAGGCCTTCAATTATCTCTATGACATGCGCGCCCTCCCCAAAGAACAGCTGCGCGGCCTGTATTTAAACAGCCGCTACCGCCTGATCCGCGACGAAGTAATCTCCGTGGGCACTCTTACCGCCAATATCGTCCACCCGCGAGAGGTTTTCCGGCCGGCCGTCGAGTATTCGGCCGCGGCCGTGATCATCGCGCACAATCATCCGTCCGGCAGCGTCAAACCCACGAAATCGGATATCGACATCACGAGACAGCTCGCGGCCGCCGCGAAAATCCTCGACCTCGATCTCCTCGACCATATAATAATCGCCGGCAATAAATTCTCGAGTATCCCGGTGGAGTAAAAAAATCCCCTCCCCGCGGGAGGGGTGCGGGAATTCGGCAACTTGAATAATTGTGGCGAACGATAAAAACAACTCTATTGCACGGACTCGCCAGGGGAGGGGCCGCATCCCCGTCATCACATAAATATGACTCGACTTTCATCCAAAACATATCATATTAAAACCGTCGATTTTTCGGTCATGACCGATACGCGGCTTGTTGCGAGCGGCCTCTGCCTGCGTGACATCGACGAAGAACGGGAAAGGATCGATAATTTACTGAACCACATCGAAGCCGACGATTATTTCGGTTCGCTGGCGACGATTATCGACCTGGTCCGCCAGGAGATGAAAAAAACCAACCAAGAGCTCCGGGAAACGCTTCATAACCTCAAAGACGATCTTCTTTATCTGCAGGAAAGATATAAAATAGTGAAAAAATAGATATCAGGCGATCAAAAAAGCGGCGCGCAAAGCGCCGTTTTGTATTTGGGAAAATTTAAACTATATCATACGATAAGGTAAACCCGATAAAAGTCGGCTTGACTTAGCTGATTTTTTGACCCCTATGGCGGGGCATGCTTGGCGCATTTATCACTCCAGTCGCCACCGGAGAAAAATCAGCTAAATCAAGCCGACCGGTGAACCATCACGTAAATTCTGCATATATCTAACCGTGGATATACTGCACCCGGCCGACTTCTCCCGTTTCCAGGCGGACCTTGATCCCGCGCGGATGATAAGACGCGCTCGTCAGGATTTCCCCGACCAGCCCTTCGGTTAACGCGCCGGTCGGCTGGTCCTTTTTTTGCACAATGGAAACGAAAAGCCCGGGCCGGATATCGGCCCGCCTCTGTCCGTCCGCGTTTTTATGGATAACTTTGGCGGTCATATTTTCATTATATGGTCCCGAATTTTTTCATTTCGATTTTCATTGAAATTTCTTTAAGTAAACCCCGCTAAATAAGGTGTCGCGCCAAAATTGGCGATTAGTGTCTGAACCGTGATTTGTGTGATTTTTATGATTATCATGATTGCGG
>CAYVIA010000087.1:0-3587 GCA_964451485.1 uncultured Gammaproteobacteria bacterium | reverse complement strand
CCGAATTTCGGCAGCAAGACGATTAATAAGCCGATATTTATCAGGGGCACAATGATTCTTATGACGTATAGTTGTTTTGTTTTGACGTGTGCCACCAGCGAAGTACCGAATAGTTGCAGAGGCAAAAGGAAAAGAGAGATTATATAGATTTTAGTGAAGGGAACGGCGTCCATGTATTCCGGGAAGAATATTTTGTATAAATACGGGGAAAAGAACCAGTATAAAGCGCAGGGTATTGTCAGTATGGCGATCAGTTTAAAAATTTTTATAGGCAAATATTTTTTTAATACATTCTCGTCCTGAGTGGCGAATTTGGGCAGGGCCAGGGAAGTCATCGAATCTATTAAGCCTTTCATTTGGTCCACGGGGAGCATGGAGAAAGAGTAGATAGCTAGTTCGGCGGCCCCAAAATAATGCCACATGAGAATTTTGTCAAGCTGGCTACTGATCGTACCCAGAACCCCCATAATACTTAAATGCTTTCCGAAGGTAATAGATTTTTCGTCTATTTTTTTGTTGATTTTGAATTTTTTTATCGTATATAAAAATAAGGCCATGGTAACTAAAAGGCCGGCAAAATAATAAACGGAAATAAAGAAGACGATGTTCGTGGAAATGAAGAGGGCGGCGATGATCATTAGGGCCATGAAAATCTGGTTGATGGAATTATAGATAGCCGATATTTTAAATAACCTTTTTCCGTTTAAATACGGACCGTAGATTATATCAATACTCAAAAGACCCGTCGAAGAAGCTATCAGGAAGCAAATGCCCAGGGCATAATTGCCGCTATAAAAATAATAACCGGACATGACCATGCCCGCCAACAGTCCGACAGAACTCCACTTAAGCCGGGTTTTGATCGCCGCGAACAAAGTTCCGTCATACCCCCTGGCTATGGCCCGCGCCGCGGCCTGGGGCATGCCCGACAGGGTGGTAATGCTAATTAAGCCCATGATTGACAGAACATATTTGTATTGGGCGTAAGTTTCTTTCGGTAAAAGGTTGGCGTAAGCAATACCGAGAGCAAAAGCGGCAGCGGCATTGATAAATTTATTGCCGTTCAGCCAAAAACCACCCCTGGCAAGGTAAATCATATCCGTTTTTGTCCATTTTTCGCTGCGGCGGAGGAGTTTATATATTTTCGTTTTTAATTTATTTATCATTTTGGTTGAAAGTAATGATTTGATATTATTATACCCTAAAAATAATCTAAAAAGCAATAACAATAATTATTGTGGGCAGTTGCTTTTTGTTTAATATTTGATATTATATAGATATCGGGTATGGAAAAAGATTTAGAGCCAATATTAGAAGACGTTATTGCGGTTATAAAGGAAGCGGGCAGGACCGTTTTATCTTTTTATAATAGCGGAGATTACGAGGTTAAATATAAGAGCGCACATAATCCGGTTACGCGGGCTGATTTGGAGTCGAATCGTATTATTTTAGCCGGTTTGGAAAAATACGGCTACGGCCTTTTGTCCGAGGAAACGGCCGACGACGGTTCGCGGCTAAAGAAATCCCGGGTATGGATAGTCGATCCTCTTGACGGGACCAGGGATTTTATAGAGAAGACCGGCGAGTTTACGGTTATGATCGGCCTCGTGGAAAACGGCAAGCCGGTTTTGGGCGTTATTTATAAGCCGGCGGGTAGCGTTTTATATTACGCGACTAAGCACGGCGGAGCTTTCCGGCGGACAGGAGAGGGAGGGGCGGTTCGGCTAAAAGTTTCGACCAAGACGGATTTAAGTAAATTCGCGATGCTCTCCAGCCGCTTCCACCGCTCAAAGGCCGAAATAAAGTTCGCGGCGCGGTTCGGGATCAAGGATTTTATCGACCGGGGGAGCTCCCTGAAGATTTGCCAGATTGCGGCCGGGGAAGGCGAACTTAATTTCAATCCGTCGGATAAAACCTTTGAATGGGATATATGCGCGGCCGATATTATTCTCTCCGAAGCCGGCGGCCGGCTCACCGATGCGAACGGACAGGAATTTTCCTACAACAAAAAAGACCCGGGGAATAAGTCGGGATACGCAGCCAGCAACGGCGTCAAGCACGATTTTATTATTTCCTCGCTTAAGGAGTTATTGAAAAAAAATGGAGGAGAATCACGATAAAAACGAAGAGCTGGCGGTCAGCCGGGATATTGTCCGCGACGCCCGCAATATCGCCGATGGGGTTTACGCTCCCTTGACCGGATTTTTAAGGCAGGACGATTTTCTCTCCGTGCTCGGCAGGATGCGGCTGGCTAACGGGACCGTCTGGACAATACCGATCGTTATTCCCCTTACGGAAGAAGATCGCGTCCGGCTAAAGCGCGCGCGGCGGATAAAGCTCGTCGATAAATCCGGGCGGTCATGGGCGATACTCGAAGATCCGGAAATCTACCGGTTCGAAAAGGAAGAGATGGCGCGCCGGGTCTTCGGCACGGCCGATATTAACCATCCGGGCGTAGCCGCGATCAAGGCAATGGGCGATTACCTGCTTGGAGGCGATATAGTAAAGACCGGGGGGGAGCGGGGCCGATTCTCCGATTATCGCCTCACCCCGGAGCAGACAAAAGAGATTTTTCGCGGCAAGGGATGGAAAACGGTCGTGGCTTTCCAAACAAGGAACGTTCCGCATCGCGGCCACGAATTCCTGCAAAAGCACGCGCTTAAAAGCGTGGATGGTCTTTTTATCCAGCCGGTTATCGGCGAAAAAAAGCTGGCCGATTTCAAGGACGAGTATATAATTTCCGCCTATAAGACGCTTCTCGAAAAATACTACCCCCGGAACAGGACCCTCTTAGGGGTTTTGCCCCTTAAGATGCGCTATGCCGGACCGCGGGAGGCGGTTATGCACGCTCTTATCCGCCGAAATTTCGGCTGTACGCATTTTATCGTGGGGCGCGACCATGCCGGCGTAGGCAATTATTACGGACCCGCGGCCGCCCAGGAGATTTTTAACCGTTTTTCGCCGGACGATATCGGCATCAATATCCTTAAATACGGGGAGGTGGTTTACGACCGGTCGCGCGGAAAGCATTGTTTCGCCGGCGAATGCCGGGAAGAGGATCGGCTTGGCTTTAGCGGCACTAAATTAAGGAATTTTATAAAAAACAGGGAAAAGCCGCCGGCATACTTAATAAGGCCGGAGGTTTATAATTTATTAACTAATAGTCAAAATTCATTGGTTGATCCTATGTATAAAGAAAATACGGCCCATCGGGGGTTTGTTCTGTGGCTGACCGGGCTTTCCGGCGCGGGCAAGACCACTATCGCGGACGCGCTCGATAAGATTTTATCGGAGAAGAATATAAAGACGGAGCGGCTCGACGGGGACGTCGTGCGCGAGCATCTGACGAAAGACCTCGGGTTTTCGAGGAAAGACCGGGATGAGAATATCCGGCGCGTCGGCTTCGTCGCCGGCCTTCTGGCCAGGAACGGCGTGGGCGTGATCGCCTCGTTTATTTCTCCTTACCGCCGCCAGCGCGACGAGCTAAGGGGCAGTACGCATAATTTTATCGAGGTATTCGTGGACGCGCCGCTCGCGGTCTGCGAGGAGCGCGATCCCAAGGGGATGTATAAGAAGGCCCGCAGCGG
>CAYVIA010000086.1:0-3763 GCA_964451485.1 uncultured Gammaproteobacteria bacterium | reverse complement strand
TATTCTCTTTCCTCCCAAAAATTCCTGCTATACTCCGCGTATTTTTTGATGGTCGCGGCACGCTTCTTTATAATATCTTCAGAATCGCCTTTTTCCGGCTTCAACTGGATCTCTTTCGAGCCGCGGACATAGCATCCCGGTTTTTCCCAGCCCACCTCGCTGTCTTCGCTTTCTCCCCCTCGCGGATCGGCCCCCTGACAGCGCATCTCGTTTATGCGATTGACATAGCGGCAGGTCAGGCGGTAGGCGTCCGGGTCATCACGACGCAGCAGGCGCAGCGCGCTCCTGATCGTATCTTCGTTACCGGAGACAATATCGCCGGTAATGCCGATATGGCAGAGACGAGGCGGATCAAGATAGGAAAAAATATTGACAACATAAACGGTCAGGCCATACGCGCCCGCGAGAATGGCTATGATCAATATGATGTTTTTTACTAACTGCATATATAATGTTTCGGCTAATCCATAAGTAATTCAGTGCATCGAGTGTCAAAACTCCACCAGCTTCTTTAAAATCATGTCATCCGCCGCGTAACATTCCCGCTCGTTCATCGGCCGTCCTTCCTGGAACTGGATGGCGTGGCAGGTTTCATGTACGATTACGCCCACGGTCCAGGCCAAAGTGCGCTGGGAGGTGCTCACGTGAATCTCGTACGGGTCGGCGCCGGGGTAGAAGCAGCCGCCCTGGAAGCCGCCGCAGGCGTAGTCGGGGTTAATCACGCGCACGTGCTCACAAACTTTTTTATAATCATCCGGCGCACCGTGCTTAAGCGTAATTAAGGCCCGTTTGATGCTTAAATTGCTCCACTCCAGCCATGACATCCTGATCTTGATATGGCAGTCATTCCTGAAATCAAGATAATAGAAAAACCTAAGATAAATAAAGAGTAATAGTATGCAGACGGCGAAAATTTTGATGATTTTACCGTAAGTGATGGTCATAACTATATTGTACCAGAATTTCCCAAACAGAAACACCGCCCTTAAGAGTCCGGCGGTGTTTCTTATTTATCCCCATGCTAATCCCACCCCGCATCACCAGGATGGGATCAGAAGGAGAGCTGTGCTGATTTTTTAGGCAGCACTTATTGTATTATCAAAGAATGCTGTATCAGCACAGCTTAGGCATTTTTTCGTTTCGACGTTTCAAAGAGCACGGGTAGCGCTAATTGTCTTGGCTACCCACTATATATGTGAATATATAGAAAATCAAGCAACAAAAAAGACAATAGACGAAACCGGAGTTAAACTCCGTTTTCCATCCATTGCCTTCTTAAAATATAAGAATATTTCTGAAAATACACTCTGTTCATTTTTGTTTTTGTTTTTCCGCCATCTGGCGGATATTTTTTACTGTCTATTTACATTTTAGCAAATATATGAAAATCTGTCAATGTGAATAAGTAGGCGTTTTTGCTAATATTCAATAAAATATATTTTAATTATAGTATATATAATATACTTCCACGAATTTTATTACTAAAAAAACGCTATCCAGTGTTAAGATAGCGTTGATTGTTCAAAATCTTTAGTTTGTGCCTGCTACGGTGGCCGTAAATCCGTGTTGTTTGGCGAACTCTACGAGTTCAAGCAATTCTTTGGTGGGCTGGCCGCAGTCATACATATTGACCGCCCCGACGATATTGCCTTTGCGTAAAAGTACCAGATAATGATCCTTGAATACTTTCGTCAGATCTGCGGCAAGGGCATCGGCCGCCTCGCTGTTGTTAAAAAGAATGGCCTGGGCAGCGAATAATCCCGTCTTCGATGCCAGTGAGTAGCCGGCGGAATTATAGAAACAGCCCCTGAATAACTTGGCATTTTTCACGGGTCTGATAGCGAGGTTTGAGGGTATAATTTTTTCAATATCTTGACCGGACAGGATAATGGGGTTGCTTCTTCTTTTGATCCTGACGAACTTTTCCACGTAAGTAAAAAATCTGACCGCTTCTTCGGCTTCATCGGCCGATAGTTGATGGGCGGTGGTTTTATACATACCCACCGAAGGGGCTGCGAATGAAAGCGTTCTCTTTGACATCTTTTCTCCTCCTTGTTTTTGATTTAAAGAGCTTGCTAACTGTTTTTTTTTATAGCAAATAACTGAAGATTGGTCAATAACTGTTTGTAAACTATTTGTAAATAATAAATAAAACCCCCATTCTGTCATCCCGGCCCGCGAGCCGGGATCCAGGTGGGAGCCGCAGGAATATTAATTTATCGGCGATATTTTAAAAATATCATTTCTGCCGTTAGCCCCTGGATGCCGGATTGCGATCCGGCATGACAAAGAGAGATAGTCCTGTGGCTTGGAATTTTTCTACCGATTTCCATGATTCAATTTTCGATACAACGATAAGTATTTCCTGGCCGAATTATCCCAGGAAAAATCCTTTCTCATGCCGTTAATCTGCATTTTCCTCCATTGCCGCGGTTTATGGTAATAAACATGAAGCGCGCTCGCCAAGGCCTGGCGCAGGGCGCCGGAGGTAAACTTTTTAAAAAGAAAACCGGTGTTTTTATTTATCGTATCGGCGAGCCCGCCGGTCGCGCGCGCCACCGGCACCGTACCGTAGCGCATGGCGATCATCTGCCCGAGGCCGCAGGGCTCGAAGCGTGAAGGCATAAGGAAAATATCGGCGCCGGCATAAATTTCCTGAGCCAGACGCAGATTAAAAGTGATCTGCGCGCTGACTTTACTCGGATATTTTTTCGCCAATTTTTTCAGCGAATCTTCATACGGCTGCTTGCCCGTGCCCAGAACGACGAACTGGCAATCGAGTGACACTACTTTCTCGTCGATCAAATCAGTGCCTTTTTGCTCGACCAGCCGTGATACCAGGCCTGCAATTGGGATTTTCGGGTCAACCGGCAGGCCCAGTTTTTTCTGCAGATACAGTTTGTCGGCAATTTTTCCCTTAAACGATTTCGGCGAATAATTCTTTTTAATAAATTTATCTTTGGCCGGATCGAAAAAATCCGTATCGATGCCGTTCACGATGCCGGTCAAATCGTCCCGCCGGCGGCGCATGATGTTATCCAGATGGGCGCCATAAACGCGGGTGGTAATTTCCCGCGCGTAGGTCTCGCTGACGGTCGTTACCGCGTCCGCGCCCAGAATCCCCTGCACCATGAAGTTGATATCGCCGTCGCGCGCGTCCCGGGAAAGGGACTTGAGCGCGTGCGCGCTCAGGCCGCCGGTCGAGAGCACTTCAAGGCCAGAAGCTCCCTGATAATTTAAGTTATGAATAGTAAAAACGGTTTTAGTATCCCGGAACCAGGAAAAATTATGCGCTTTAAGGAGGTCGGGGATAAGCGCCGTGTGGAAATCATGACAATGGATAATATCCGGCCGGAACTTAAGGTGGGGTAAAGCATGCAAACAGGCAAGAGAGAAAAAAAGAAATCTTTCCGCGTTATTTTTTTTCGCATAAACCTCCTCGGACCCGAAATATCCCGGCTCTTCGATAAAATAAGCGCGCACGCGCGTACGCGGCAGGCGGCCCTCCCAAACGTTAATAATATGGTCCCTTCCGCCCGCGCAGATAACGATACGTGGAATTTTTTTCTTCAGGCCATATTTTCGCCGGCTGATCGAGCCGTACAGGGGCATAATCACGCGCACGTCGACGCCCAGCCCTGAGAGTGCCGGCGGCAAACTGCCCACGACGTCGGCCAGCCCTCCGACCTTGGCGAACGGCGCCGCCTCGGCCGCGGCCATGAGAATTTTCGGTTTTTTATTCGTCCTTGACATATTTTATAAT
>CAYVIA010000085.1:0-3783 GCA_964451485.1 uncultured Gammaproteobacteria bacterium | reverse complement strand
TTTCTTTCTCGTTGTAAACGGGAATAATAATGGATAATTTCATAATTTTAGCTTATTTAAAATCGATCAATTCAAAACAAAGAAAAAACCTGCCGAAAATTATCGGCTACGCCCAGCCACAAATAATTAATACCAAGCACCAATCCATAAACAATGGCTATAGTATAATATCCCCGACGATTGATTAAACGTTTAATGCCCATAACGGCCATAATAGTCAACGGAACAGCGGTAACGTAATAAAGGCGTGAATCTATGGATTTCCAAATAAAAATCATCAGGGAGACAGCAATTATAACTTTCAATAAAAATTTTTGCTCGCGCAACAACGATCTCCATCTCCACGCACCTGCGACTACGAACAGCCAGCCCGCCAGATAAACGGCGAACAAACTTTTAGCCGCGTAGTATATTGACGAGAGCATATAACTCGCCGGTTGACCCTGTTTATACCAATCGACAAGGGTATAACCGAATTTTTCGTAAGCGTAAATCTGCCAGGGCAAAAATAAAGCCAGTGAAAGAACGGCGTAAGCGGCCAGCCAGCCGATTTTCCGGCGCGCCGTCAGTACTGGATGAAAGACGATAACCAAAAAAAACAGCGCGCCGGCCAGGGCGCTGTATTCTTTCCACATAAAACCGGCGATGATGATAAAATTCGCGAGCAAAAAATATTTTAGAATCGGCCGGTGGTAAAATTTAATGATAAAATAAATCGCTAAGACATAGGAAAGAATAGCGCCGGCTTCGACCAGCATACTTATCCCTCCCCGCAGCATAGGATAACTACAAACAAAAAGAAGCGAGCCGGCCACGAGCAGATGTTTGCCGTACGCAGAGCCGAAAAATAATTTGAGTAAATAATAGATAGCGGCCGCCAAAGCCAGATAACAGAAAATCGATTCGACGATAAACGCCTGGCGCAAATCAAGGCCGAGCACATCCGATAACGCCATTATTCCCCACAAAGGAAGTGGTTTTAAAATGCGTGTCATGGTGTGGGCGTCGATTTCGGCCGGCTGCCCCCGCATAATCTCTATCGCGCCGATATAACTCTTGGTGTCTCCCATCTCCAGCGTGCCAAAATAAGGCCGCGCGAAAACGTTAATGCAGGCCACGAATAACAGTAGGCTGACGCAGAAAAAATCGGTTTTTATGAACTTTTTATCCATAAATCTCAAAAGTCAAAACTCAAAACCACGGCTTAAAAGTTAAAGCTCTTTCTTCTTTTTTTCTCGCCTCTCTTTTTAAAGCGCCAGATAAAGAGGGATGCATAACCCGTTTTCCGCAACATAAAATTCGTTTTTAGTCAGCGCCAAATATGGCCGGGAAGAAATCTTTTGGCTGGTATTCTTAAGAAATTCTAGTTCCTTTTCCCTCGCTTGTTCCCTATACTTGACTTCAACGAACAAAAAATTACGATTATCGCGCAAATCATCGGCCGCGACAAAATCTATCTCCCTGCCCCGGACCCTGTAGGTGGCAACATGGCTGAAGTTGTTTTTAAGAAAGTAAAAAGCGTACGTTTCGGCCAGATGACCGAAGGCCTGATCGTTTACCGGCGGACTCGAATTCCCGTCCAGGCGGCAAAAATTCGTGCTGGCAACATATATTTTTTTCGCACTGCGCCTGCTTTTCCTGAATGATTTGGCGTAGCTGTAAATGATGTCGGCCAGCATGCTTTGGCCAAGAAAATCAAGGTAGTCGCTCAGGGTTTTTTGATTGATCCCCGTTTCACTCGCTATATTTTGCAGTTCGATCGTATTTCCGGTTTCGTTAATCAGAATTTCATAAAGGAATTTAAGGGCGCCTATTTTATCCACGTCAAAAATGCGCGGGATATCATATTCGATGGTTTTTTTATAAACGGACTCTTTAATGTATTTCGCGGCCTTAACGGCGTCCGGTTCCGCGGCCGTTTCCGGAAATTGCCCGAACGACAGATAGTGTTTAAAATATTTTTGCGCTTCATTGCCGCGCGCCGCTAAAAAATTTTCGATGCCTGATCTCTTCCGCGACAATTCGTTTATGTCTATTTTTTTGATCTCCACGGCTGACCGCGCGTAATCCTTTATGAAAGCGCTGTCTTTTCCGGTTAACCCCAGGTATTCGGAAAAACTCAAAATATCCAATTTGAACTCGTAAATTCTTCCGGCTAAACTCTCCGTGGTTTTTTTGCGCAAAAATAGCGAGGAAGATCCGCTGATAACGAACTTAATATTGGCCCGGGTATCGTAATATCTTTTCAAAATATGCTGCCACTTGTCGATATATTGTATTTCGTCGAGAAAAATAAAAACCATCCTCTCTTCGTCGGGACGAATGTTTTCCAGGTAAACGGACAGATAGTCGCTCAGGGTCAATTTATCGGCTACCAGGACCTCGTCAAAGCTCAAAAACAAAATATTTTTCGGGTTTATTTTCTTGTTGTCTATAAGATGCCGTATCAGCTGTTTCAACAAGACGGTCTTTCCCACTCTTCTCAAGCCGACAATCGAAACGATTTGCCTCTCCGCGATATAATCCAGCAGGGTAAAAAATAATTTTCTCCTGTAAATCGTCTTTTCGAAAAATAATCCTTCTTTGTCCTTATTCCAGAACAAATTCTGTTCGTATATTTCTTTTAATATTAGTTCTTTATTAACCATATTACATTTATTAGTATACCTCTGCTCATAAATGTATCATTTACGGGCGTGGGTGTCAATATAGTTTGAATATTTTACTCCCAAATTATCCAAGCTCCTCCGCAAAAGTTCATCATTATATTCGGTTACTTCTTCCCAATTTTTTACATACTCTTCTCCGAACCGCTCGCGCGCGCCGTATCCCCGCTCGCCCATTCTTGCCGTCCTTGTTTCTTTGTCCTCATAAAAAACCAGCAGCTTGTCGGGACGCATAAAATATTTCGTATAGCGAACCAGCTCATGTTCGCTTAACTTCCGCTCCGGTACGGAAATAATATTCTGCCAATGTCCTTGGTCGATAATCGCTTTCTCGTGTTTTCGCGCCTTCATATATTTAGCGTTATGTCCCAAAAAAGTATTCATGAATTTAAGGTAAAAAAGCCGCCAGCGCCAGAAAGGATTCAAGCGCAATAAATAACAAAATAGGCCCAGAAACTTAACCGGATGCTTTATTTTAAAGAGTAAATTGTAATAAAGCAACTCCGCCCGGCTTTTTATCCCGACGATTACCCACCCTTCTTCCGTCGCCATCTTTTTAGCCGCCGTGGTTTTACCCGTGGCGGGCAGGCCGTATAGTTCGATTATCATAATTTTGTGTCCTGAACTTATTCCTTTTTTGTGTCATTTCGGAATGACAAAAATCAAAGCTTATTTCTTTTTAAACACAACACAATAAGATTCCGCAAAAAACTTACTGATAAAATTTAATCGCCGACTGCCGAATATTTCATACAACATTAAATTCATCTCTGCCGAACACCAGAACGGCCAGCTCAGGGCGACGGGATAAACCGCGATTTCTTTTCCGCCGTACTTCGCCATCAGCTCTGCCAGTTTAGCCGGTTCAACCTGCCCCCTGTGCATTTCCGGAATATGGCGGCCCATAATCTTATTCCTTGAATATTTCGGCGTTTTAGTGATAATGAATCCCCCGCCCCCGGGCTTAAGCAATGAACAAATTTTTTGTACAACCGCCTCCTTGTCCGGGATATATTCGATCGCGCGGGAAGAGAAGAAAAAATCGTACTGCTTCTCCGGCTTAAACTCCAAAAAGTCGCTTTCGAAATAATTAATATTATTTTTATCCGCGAATCTC
>CAYVIA010000084.1:0-3816 GCA_964451485.1 uncultured Gammaproteobacteria bacterium | reverse complement strand
ATGGAAAAAATAATCATGAAAAAAGCGCGCCGTCGCGGAGCGCACAAATCGATTATATTTTTTCTTTTAGTTTTGGCGATTTTTTCGCTTTATTATTTTTATGCGCGCCGGCAAAGACCGAATGTCGCTTCTTTGCCGGAAAACGCCGCCACCTCCGCGCCCGCGGCCGTTATCCCGGACCCGGAAAAAAGGGTGGAAATAACCGAGGGCAGCACCTACGGATCGCTCCTGGCGGCGGAAGGGGTCGATTACCAGACCCAAATCTCCATCTACGATGCCGCCCTGCCCTGCTATGACCTCTCCACCATCAAGCTCGGGGGCGAACTCGATCTTGTTTATGACCATGATGGCGTTACTTTAAAAAAATTGATCTATCAAATCGACCCGGACGACAAACTACAAGTAGAAAAAATTTGTACTTCCACGCCCCCCGCGGCTACCGCCACCGGTACGGCTCCCATTGCCGCCACCGGTACGGTAATAATCGCTGATGACGGTACCGGTTCATACTGCTCCTGGACCGCCTCTGTCCGGCCGATCGCTTATGAAGTGAAGATCAGGGTCGCTTCGGGCACGGTCGAGACATCGATGTACCAGGCGGCTATGGATAATAATATCGATATCCGCGCCATTATCGCGTTGGCGAACGCTTTCCAGTGGTCGATCGATTTTGCCATGGATCCGCGCGTGGGTGATACTTTCAGGCTCATCTATGAGGAAAGATATCTTGACGGGAAGTATGTTATGCCCGGACGAGTACTTGCCGGCCGCTACGTCAATGACGGCACGCCTTATGACGTTTATTATTTTGAAGAGACAGCCGATAATAAGGGCTATTTCGACGCTGACGGCAATTCCGTGCAAAAAATGTTCTTAAAAGCTCCGGTGGAATTCAGATATATCTCTTCCGGCTATACGACCGGCAACCGGGTGGTGATGGAAGTCGGCCTTTCCGGTCCGCATCGGGCAATCGATTACGCCGCCGCCCTGGGCACGCCCATCCGGGCGGTAGGCGACGGCACCGTCACTTTCGCCGGCTGGAATTACCACGGCTACGGCAACCTTACCAGTATCCGCCATAACGCCACTTATTCCACTAATTACGCGCACCAGTCGAAAATTCTCGTTCATGCGGGGCAGAAAGTCAAACAGGGAGACATTATCGGCCTGGTGGGCTCGACCGGCTACTCGACCGGTCCGCACGTGCACTTCGAGATGGTGAAAAACGGCGTGAAAATCAACCCCCTGACTGAAGTTCTTCCCCCGGGCGAACCGATCAAGGACGAAAATAAAGACAGATTTTTCGCCGCGATTGCGCCTTACCGGAAGATGATGGAATAATTACAGCCCGTTCGAGCCGGGCGTCCCGCCCGCGAGTTTGCGGGAGCGTCTAAAACGCTGGGTTTCTCGCGGGCGGGACGCCCGCTCGAGCTGATATGTTATAATTTTAAAAGCGACGCCTTGCGGGTCGCTTTTTTTGTATTTTATTTGATTATTTTCTGTAAATTCACGAACTTACTGTATAAACCTCCGCGGGCCATAAGATTTTCGTGCGTGCCTTCTTCCGCCACCCGCCCCTTATCAATAACGATGATTTTATCGGCATCCTTGACGGTGGCCAGACGGTGCGCCACCACGATGATCGTCAGTTCTTTCTTCTGCCGCAGATCATTGATGGCTTTTTGGATAATCGCTTCCGTACCCGCGTCAAGCTGGGAAGTCGGTTCATCGAGCAACAGGATGCTCGCGCCTTTTTCTATAGTCAAAATTGCTCTGGCCAGCTCGAGCCGCTGGCGCTGGCCGCCGGAAAGATTCTTTCCCCCCTCCCCTACTTTCGTATCGACACCTTTCTCGAAAGCGAAAACTTCCGCCAATCCGGCCCTGACAAGAGCCTCTTCGATCTCCTCATCGGTCGCGTTCATAAAAATTTCCTTTCCCTCGCCGACGCTCCGGCAGGGAAAACAAACATTTTCCTTGATGGTCGTATCGAAAATAGCCGGCTCCTGATAAACAGTGGCGAACAGATGGTTGTAGCCGTCGATCTTTAAATCCCTGATATCCGTGCCGTCATAAAGTATCGCCCCCTGACGCACATCATAAAAACGCGAAATAAGGTTCAGGATCGTGGTTTTGCCCGCGCCGGTTACGCCCACGATGGCGGTTTTTTTCCCGGCCCGGATATCCATATCAAGCCCGTCAAAAAGGGGCCGGCGATCCGTGTCATTGGACGCCGCATAATCGAATCCCGCGTCAACGAAACTTATAGCGCCCCTCAGGGGGGCGGGAGCCACCGCGCGCGGACGGCTCTTTATTTCCGGCTTGGCCTCAAGTATCGCGCCCACTCTTCTGATCGCGGCCAAATTTTGCAGAAAACGGATATAAATATGGACCATCATCCACAAAGAACGGAACATGGAATTGCCCGTCATGAAGATGAATACCACTGTTCCCATCATTAACTGCTGGTGCACGACTTTATCGGTCGCGTAATAACAGCTCCACAGCAGAAAAGAATAAAAAAATCCGACAATCACCAAATAGGCGACTTGCACCCTGACGATGACGCCGATATTGATCTCCGTAATCTCCCGGCTCAACTCCTCTATTTTGAAATTCGCCACTTGTGACTGGACGCTCTGCTTGATCAGCTTGATATAATATACTGACTGGCCGAAAATGCCGCTTCTTTCCTCTTTTTTCGCCTCCAGGGCGTTCCAAACCGGACCGAACCTGGTATAGATCCTGTAATTCATGATGGCGGTGGGTATGATGGGAACGGCGACCAGGATAGTAAGCCACCAATCGTGGATGGTCCAGCTGATATAGGCGATAATGCCCAGATTGAAGAGAAAAAAGGCGCACTGCGGTAAGAGCATCTTAAAGAGATCGCCCAATGCCTGGCTAAGATTCTGGTAGCCCTTTTCGATCTTGGAGATCTTTTCGCCGGTGTTGTTCTGGCTGTGGTAAGCGACCGATAAGGCCATGGATTTCTTGTGCGCGATGACCGGGTAGCTGTTTTCGATTCTGGTCAGGGTTATTTGGGTAATCAGTTCCTGAATAAAACTGAAAACGGTTTTATTCAAAAGAAGCAAGATGCCGAAAATTGTGCCCCAGAAGACCAGGTCGTGGGTCCAAATTCCCGCATGCCCGGCGTCCACGCCTTTATCGACTACGATCTTGAACAAATAGTTGGCTAAGGAATCGAGCGAGCGGATCAATGCCATAAGCGCCACGATCAAAACGATAATATGGCGCCTGCCTTTGACCAGGCGCCAAAGTCCTTTGACGTCGTTTTTCAGCGTCTCGAAAGATACTTTTTCCGTAATCTTAAAATTCCCGTGGTGCGGTCTCAATTTAACACCTCCCTATAATAATATTTCAAAGATCGAATTTATTTGAAAATTTTATTCGTCATGCCCGGCGGTATTCGACCTCATCCTCATCTTCTCCCTTAAGTATCTTGTCCACCATCTCGATTTCCTGCAGAAGCCCCTCGACCATATCATACTTTTTCGCCTCCTCGAAAGTCACCCAGGCGTGGTCAATGCTGTCTTCGTCGAGTTTCACTTCGCCGGAAGCGTAAGGGCAATAATAACTCAAGATCACCACGGGAATGCCGTCCGGCCTGATAAAAGCGATATCAAGCAGAAATTTCATCTTCCCCACTTCCAAATTGCTTTCTTCCTTTATTTCCCGCCTGAGGGAATTCTCGGTGGCGAAATACCAGTGGTCGCTCGTGGTCATGGGAGTGTTGATATAGTCATCCACTTCAAGCCCTCCGCCCGGCACGGTCCATTTTCCCGGAAAGGCCTTTTT
>CAYVIA010000083.1:2480-3980 GCA_964451485.1 uncultured Gammaproteobacteria bacterium | reverse complement strand
TGTGAATATTTTACGAGGGGGCTAAGACGGCTGCCATTTTAATTGCTTAATAAAAACATCTTTGTTATAATTAATCGTATGATTAAAGTAAAAAGAGAGGGGAAGGTCCTCGCTCCCACAAGCTTAGATTTCGAAAATAAATCCGTCTTTAACCCGGGCGTGTTTCAGGACGGCAACACGGTTCATATCATCTACCGCGCCCTTAACGAAAAATTCAACTCCTGTCTCGGTTATGCGCGGCTCAAGGGACCGACCAAGGTTGTCGAAAGATGGAAAAAGCCGTTTATGTCCCCGCGCTACGTCTATGAAAAAAAGGGAGTGGAAGATCCGCGGCTTACCAAAATCGGCAATAAAATCTACATGACCTACGTCGCCCATGACGGCAAAAACGCGGTTATCGCCTACGCCAGCGGACGCAAGCTCGCGGAACTCAAGCGCGGCGGCATCATCAGTCCACTAATCAGGTATAAAAAAGCCGGCCGCCTCTTTTCCGGCTCCCGCCTCAAAGATCCGTATTATTTTTTTGCTTCCTTTTACGAAATATACGCGGGAAAAAACGTCTACATCTGGGAAAAAGATGGCGTCTTTTTCCCGGAAAAAATACGCGGCAAATTCGCCATGCTCCACCGCATTCTGCCCGATATCCAGCTGGCCAGATTCGAAAAATTCACGGAACTGAAAAATAAGGATTACTGGCGCGACCACATCAAAAAATTATCGAAACATGTCGTGCTTGAAGCCAGATACGGATTCGAGTCAAGACATATCGGCGCGGGCGCGCCGCCCGTGAAAACGGACAAGGGATGGCTTATTATTTACCATGCCTGCCAGTCCTTCAACAACGGCCGTATCTATACCGCCGCCGCCGCCTTGCTTGACCTTAGGGATCCGCGCCGGGTAATCGCCCGCCTTCCCTATCCGCTCTTCCGTCCCCGGATAAAAAATGAACGCTGCGGCCATGTGCATAACGTGGTTTTCCCTACGGGCACCGCCATCTTCGATAACCGCCTCTATATCTACTACGGCTCCGCCGACTCTTTCGTCTCCGTGGCCAGCGTGAATATCGACAGCTTGCTTAAAGAACTGTTAAAATATAAAAATAAGCATAAATAATTCAACTCGCGCTAAATATCCGGATATATGACGACAAAACCCAAGTCCCCATGCATTCTCTACGTCTCCAGCTTCCCGCCGCGTGAGTGCGGCATTGCTACTTTCACCAAACGCCTGACGAATGCCATCGACAAGGAATTCAATCCGGAAATAGCATCGAAGGTCTGCGCCATCAATTCCAACGGCACCTCGATCTACAACTATCCGCGGAAAGTAATCATGCAGATAAATGAAACCGAAATCGAGGACTACCTTAACCGCGCCAACGAGATCAATAAATCATCCCGAATCCGGCTGGTAAATATCCAGCACGAATACGGCCTCTTCGGCGGCGAACAGGGGGAATTTCTCATTCCTTTTCTCGAGCTGCTGCAAAAACCGGTAGTC
>CAYVIA010000083.1:1306-2380 GCA_964451485.1 uncultured Gammaproteobacteria bacterium | reverse complement strand
AAGATCGTGCCGCGCGAAAAAGGCAAACTGCCGCCAATCCGCCTTGACTACATCAAAACACTGACTGACGATTTCGGCATTATCCAGTTCGCGAACCACACAAGGCCGGATCCTCATTCCGGCTACTGCCTTGACGACAACGCCCGGGCGCTCCTGGGATGCACGATCCGTTACGGACGGCATCGGATAAAAAGCACCCTGCGGCTCATCGACACTTACCTGGAGTTCATGAAATTCACCCAGAAAAAAAACGGAAAATTCCATAATTTCGTCAGTTTCAACCGGACATTCAACGATATAAGCGAAAGCGACGATTCGTTCGGACGCGCCGTCTGGGCCCTGGGCTATATGGTCGGAGACAAAAATCTTCCGGAAGAGGTGATAAAAAAGGCGCAGGCGATATTCGCCAAAACGCTCGCGTCCGATTTCGAGCTTAACTCCCTGCGCGCCATGGCTTTCTCCGTTATCGGCCTTACCCATGCCGCCAGCACGATAGATGACGGAAAAATAACCGCCCTGGTCGAAAAACTCAGCAATCGCTTAGTCGAAGAATGGAGTTATCAGAAAAAAATATCGCCGGATAAAAACTGGAAATGGTTCGAGGACTGTCTGACTTACTCCAATTATAAACTGCCCGAGGCCCTTTTCTGCGCCTATCGGCTGACCAAGAAAAAAAGGTATCTGGAAATCGCCGAACAAAGCATAAAATTCCTCATGTCCGTCACCTTCGAGAACAAGGAATTTTTCTCGCCTATCGGCCAGGACGGCTGGTATTTCCGCAACGGCAAACGCGCCTATTACGACCAGCAGCCGGAGGACGCGGCTTCAGCCACCGAGGCCTTGGCCGCCGCCTACGAGGCAACGAAAAAGAAGCTATACAAAAACCATGCCGAACTGGCTTTCTACTGGTTTCTCGGCAAGAATCACCTTAACCAGATGGTTTATGACGAAGCCACGGGCGGATGCTACGACGGCCTCGGCAAATACTCCCTGAATTTCAATCAGGGGGCGGAGTCGACGCTGTCTTATTTTCTGGCGAGATTGGCGATAGAGAAAATCGTATAAATCAAAAAA
>CAYVIA010000083.1:0-1206 GCA_964451485.1 uncultured Gammaproteobacteria bacterium | reverse complement strand
ATGTTCTATGTTCTATGAATACCACCGACAAAGCTTATAATAAAGCCATAGAGGTATTAAACGCCTGCGCCCGTCCCGCCGGTTTTTTCGCTTCCGGCCTGCCCGGGGGATATGAAGCCGTGTGGGCGCGCGACTCGATGACTGCTTCGCTCGGGGCATGCCTTGTCTCCGGCAAATTCAGGAAAACCATGGCGCAATCCCTGAAACTCCTGGCGGAGAACCAGGGGAAGATGGGCCAAATCCCCAACTGCGTGGGTTCGTATAATACCGACCGTAAATCCGATGTTACCTTCAACAGCGTGGACTCGTCTTTATGGTTCATTATCGGCCACTACGTTTACGCCCGCCGCTTCCGGGATAATTCATTGTTGCGAAAATACCGGGAAAATATCGGCGCTTGCATAACCTGGCTCCGGTGCCAGGATCCGGATAACCTAGGCCTCGTCGCCCAGCAGCCGACCAACGACTGGTTCGATGCTTTTCCGCATAAATACGGTTATACCATCCACATCCACGCCATGTATTACGCGGCCCTCAACATGTTCGGCGCGCGCGACCTGGCCGCAAACGTCAAAAAAATAATTAACGGGGAGAAACGGCAGTATGCTTCTCTCTATGACAAACGGCTCGGGTATTACCTGCCCTGGGGATGGAAAAATCATGACACTATCCGGGAGTGTGAAAAATGGTTCGATACGGCCGGCAATCTTCTTGCGATCATCACTGGACTGGCTACGGACAAAATCGCCAAAAGTATTTTGCGGCATATCGCCAAAAACAAGATCAACCGGCCATACCCCTGCAAATGCATCTGGCCGCCGATCAAAAAAGGCGATAAAGAATGGCACGACTATTTTGCCCTCTGCGACGCCCGCACGCCGCTCGCTTATTCGAACGCCGGCATCTGGCCCTTTATCGGCGGTTTCTATATTGCTGCCCTGATCAAAATGAAACAATACAAAAAAGCCCAAGCCGAGCTTGAGCTGCTGGCGCGCGGCAACATGCAAATAATAAAAAATCCTTCTTCTCCCGACTACATCATCCCGACCGGTTCCAAAAAGAAAATTTCGGGCGAAGCACTGGTAAAACTCCGGCAAAAAGAATTCAATGAATGGCTGCATGGCCGCACCGGCAAACCCGGTGGCGAACCATACCAAGCCTGGTCCGCGGGCACGTATATCTACGCTTACGAATGCGTGCGCCAAA
>CAYVIA010000082.1:0-4457 GCA_964451485.1 uncultured Gammaproteobacteria bacterium | reverse complement strand
AGGGGGATTATGACAAGCAATAGACCGGCTTTGAAATGAGCCGGTTTTTAAATTGAAAGGACTTACGCATTTGCGCGTTAAACCCCATAGACCGTCAAGGCCGGTAATAAAACGCGTAAGCCCTATTTGATTTTTTTATGGCAGCATATCGGAATTTTTGTTATAATATTATCGGCATGATTTTTAAAAACATTCACTGCATAATTAAAATTTTAATGCAAAAAATATGATTAAAGATTCGAGTTTCAATCCATCCGGTGATGCGGACGATAAATACCGGAACGAAGATTATCTCATGAAGGTGTTTGCCGCCAGGGATGAGGGGGAGTTGGAAAAGATAAAAAAGGTCCATAATTTAAGCGACGAACAGATCGCTTTGTTTTGCGACTTCGCACGACTACGCTCCGAGACGCTTAAAAAAATGGACAAGGAAGTGGCGGAGCGGAGAGCGCGTAATCCCAAAGCGAGCGACGAAGAACTCGACATGGGCGCTTATATCGAACAGATCGAGCCCCAAGTCAGAGAGGCGGTTTTGATTTTAAGGCGAAAGGGTTATAATGCTTATTTGTCCGGTTTTAGCGATTTTGACAGCCAGGCAATCAGTTTTACGGGGGAGCGCCTGCGCGATTTTATCGTACCGGAAAAGCTAAGGGATGAATTGCGGATGCGGGACGCGGAATTGATCGTCGAGCCGGGAGCGGTAAAGATCAGGTTCAGCCGCTTTCATGGCCTGGAAGAGATCGGGGAGATGTGGGATAAAGTCGCGCACGCCCTGCCGCCGCTCGGGCGGGAAGCCGCGCTGGCTAAGATCAGATCGGCCGAAACTTTCCGGCGGAAACAAGAGGAGATAAAAGTATAAATCCATGGATCAAAAAACCGCATTAAAGGCGCTTAAAAACGGCTACAGCGTATTTCTGACCGGTCCGGCCGGGAGCGGCAAGACTTATATTTTAAACGAATTCATCGCTTGGCTGAAAAGGAAAGGAGTGGCCGTGGCGGTGACGGCTTCGACCGGCATCGCCGCCACGCATCTTAATGGCACGACTATCCATTCCTGGAGCGGCCTCGGGATAAAGGACGCTTTGAGCAAAAAAGACCTGAAAAAGATCGCCCGCAACGGCAAGGTCGTTTCGCGCCTGACGGACGCGCAGGCGCTCGTTATCGACGAGATCTCCATGCTGCACGCCCATCAGCTCGACCTGATCGACCGCATCTGCCGTTACGTGCGCCGGCGGGATATCCCTTTCGGCGGCCTGCAGGTCGTATTTTGCGGCGATTTTTTCCAGCTGCCGCCGGTAAGCCGCGGCGCGGACGCTCCGGCCCGGTTCGTTTTCGCTTCCGGGACCTGGCAGTCTATGGATATCCGCATCTGCTACCTTGACGAACAGCACCGGCACGAAGACTCGGGCCTGACGGAGCTCTTAAACGGCATCCGTACCGACGCCGTCGCTCCGGACGCGCTCGAACTTCTGTATGCGCGTCTTGACGCCGACTTGACCGATATTTCGGAGCCGACCCGGCTTTATACGCACAATATCGACGTTGACCGCGAAAACGCGGCCCGGCTCGCGACCATTCGGGCAAAATCATTCTGTTATACTATGCGGACGCAAGGCGAGAGGAAGATCGTATCCGGCCTCGTCTCCGGCTGTCTGGCGCCGGAGCGGCTTATCCTCAAAGAAGGCGCGCGGGTGATGTTCGTCAAGAATAATTTCGAGGCCGGTTTCGTCAACGGCACGACCGGCACGGTCATCGGTTTCGACGATGACTCGAGAATGCCGGTCGTACGCACGGGCCGGGGGCGGGAAATTTTGGCCGCGCCCGAAACCTGGAGAGTGGAAGAAGGGGACGAGGTTATAGCCGCCATCCGCCAGGTGCCCCTGCGCCTGGCCTGGGCCGTAACCGTGCACAAAAGCCAGGGCATGACCCTCGACGCGGCCGAGATCGACCTGGCGAGATCGTTCGAATACGGCATGGGCTACGTGGCCCTGTCGCGCGTGCGCGCTTTTTCCGGCCTCAGGCTTTTGGGATTGAACGATGTAGCCCTGCGCGTCAGCCCGGAAATCGTCGAGTTCGACCGCCGCCTGCAGGAGAAGTCGAAGGAATTCGAGCGGGAGCTGGCGTCGGTCGAAGACGTCAAGGAAGAACCGGAAGTGAAAACGAAAAAGAAAAAACGGGAGATGGAGGAGCGAACCAAAGCGTATGCGGTCGAAGAGATCAGGAAAAAGTATCCGCACGCCTACGAGCCATGGA
Organism: uncultured Gammaproteobacteria bacterium; assembly: GCA_964451485.1. GTDB lineage: Bacteria > Patescibacteriota > Patescibacteriia > Patescibacteriales > UBA12075 > CAYVIA01. The sequence continues at coordinate 2,204 of CAYVIA010000082.1, read as the reverse complement.
GCGAGGAAGACGACCGCGCTTTGATCGGGTATAAGAAAAACGGAAAAAAGATAAAGGAATTGGCGGAGATTTTCGGCCGCAAGCGGGGAGCGATCTATTCGCGGCTGAAAAAGCTCAGGGAGTAAAAAAAAAGGGGGGGGGATTTAAACCTATAGAGAACTATAAAAAATACTGATTTAAATCATGATTTAAATCAGTATTTTTTATGTGGCAGTAAATCGTAGAAACGAAAGTAGAAATCTGATATAGGCATTAGAGCGCGGGAAATAACGGCGGCAACGGCATAATCTACGAAATTTAAAAACCGATCAAACCAGATCAGCTCAGCATGGGATTATCTTTGATATATTCCGAAAGAAACATATCTGCCTGACACTGACTCTTGACAAAAATAATAATCGGTGTATAATGGTATTATTAACGATAAAATATGCGATTAACGAGGAAGCAAAATATTATAGGACTTATCGGGATCATTATTATCAGTGATCGTTTCGCGCTTTCCTCGAAGACATAAAAGTAGAGTAATAATATACAAGAATCCGTCTTCGAGAGAAGACGGTTTTTTGTTTATTCGGAAACTTTTTCAAAAAGTTTTTTATGCTCATCGGCAATAGTAATCGTTCTTTATAACAATCCATAAAATGTAAAAGGGGGGAATGGCATGAACGCTTTTTTCGAGGTTTTGGACACGCAGGTATTGGTCGTGATGCGAGGGTATTATGATCTTTGCCAAGCCACGGCAAGGATAAAGGTGGGCGGGCAGCTGCAGATCGAGGCCGGAGAAGGCGAAGGACCTATCGAGGCGCTTGACCTGGCTTTTCGGAAGATACTCGAGTCCGTTTATCCCGCGCTGACGCGGGTAAAGATCACCCGTTTTCGGGTTGAACACACGGATGATATCGACAGGGAGGGCGCCGCCGCTAAAGTCAGGGCGATTATCGGTATGAGGTATAACGGCGAAGAGCTGGTTTTTGCGGGCGAGGAGTCGCCAAATATCATCAGGTCCGGCTACTCCGCCCTGGAGCGCGGTTACAATGCCTGCCTTAGGCGATTATCGGCCAAGGCCGAAACAGAGGAGGTAGAAAGTGGCGCTTAGCGAGAGAGAAAAGAAAGAATTGCAGCGACGGTATGAATTTTTGTATGGTATCGGTCCGGCCCCGAGAAAGCCGCGCGCAAAAACGAAAAAAAAAGAGACAACCGCGGAAACAAAAAAATCCGCGAAAAAAGAATAGAGCAAACCCCGGTCGTTTTCGGCCGGGGCCCTTTTTCGGCCAGGCCGTTTAATCCGTTTTTAATCGGGATGCGCTATATTTATGGTGAAATTTTTTGATTTTGCGGGGTGTGATCTTTGTTTAATCCAATTCAGGGAGGGAAAATGGCCAACAAAAGGAAGTATGAATGGTTCGTAAAGCCGCTGGACGATTTCACTAATCAGGCGGTTACGGAGTTGCTTCTGAAAACGGGGGATGTGGACGAGGTCCTTGAGCTGAAAGACGGGCATAGCAAGACCCACCGGGTTTTGCGGGTGGATTACGGCGTGGTTCAGCTCGTTCAGCGCAGTCAAAAACACCAGCCCTTGCGTTTCAAGGTATTTAACCGGCAGGGGCCCGATAGCGCGGCCAGGGAATGGAAGTTCTCGGAGAACGGCAATGGCAGAAAAAAATCAGCAAAAATCAGGGACGTGGTGAATAGGATAAATTTGGCTAAAAAAAAGAAAAAATAAGGGAAAAAATAGACCCCGGTTACCGACCGGGGTTTTTCATTTGTTTTTAACGGGTTGGTGCTATAATAACTAAAAATAATGAAGATAGTTTTAAATTTGCTAATATTTAAGAAAATATTTTAATTCTTGCGCGGAGGTCTTGACAAGTTATTTTTGGTGTGCTAAGCTGTAATGTTAATCAAAAAATGAACGGACTTAGTATTTTAAAGCCCGGTTTAAGCGGGTCAGGCACGACAAGCATGGGGATTTTCTCGTTACGCACTGTTTGGTTCTAGAACTGAACATCGCGTAACGGAAATTTCTTGCCTACCCGCTTAAGCCGGGCTTTTTTTATACAATAATGCGAATCCGCGAATTTATGTTTTTTTGAATTATGGCGCGGTTTCTTGGGTGGAAGTCGCCGTATCTGTCGAAAGTTTTTCCACGCCGACAAGGCAGACCTGGCGCCAGGGGACGTAATGGGAGTTGAATGTTTTAT
>CAYVIA010000081.1:0-4462 GCA_964451485.1 uncultured Gammaproteobacteria bacterium | reverse complement strand
AGCGGATGGACGCGGGCGATCTCGTCATAGATCATCTGCGCTATGCGGCGGTACATGAAATGGCCCTGGCGGCGGCTCCTGAGGCCGATAAAATAAAACGCTTCGCGCAGGTTCATTTTCAGCAAAAATCTCCTGGCCGTGGCCTTGGTCGTGATATATTGCGCCTCATAAGGGTAGCGTCGGGCGACAAGCCGGCAGGCCGCGTGCGCCTTGTCTATGGCCGTACGGTATTCGTTGCCCAGCCCCACTTTATCGAAGACCTTCGGCGTAAAATATCCATACGCGTGCGTCAGAGGTTGGGGGGTTTGCGTCATCACGCGGTTGCGTTTCAGGTCGTAATACGACCCTTGGTCGCAGAGGATGTCGAAGGTATAATAGGCATATTCAAGTTCGCGCGGCGGCTTTTCGTAAATATTTTTCGCGCGTGCCAGGATCGATTCGAAAATCACTTTTTTTTCGAGCATATTCATGGCCTTTACGCGCGCGAGCGCCTGGTTATAAGTAATGGGTCGGTATTTATAGATGAGGGCGGCCAAAACATTATCTTCTCCGTCAGGATCGAAGTCCACGAGTTCCGCCTCGAGCCGGCGATCATCGGACAATTCCGGTTCCGCCCGTCCGCCGGTAAGGAAGCCGGAGATGGCGGAGAGATATTTTTCGTTATCCGCGTAGTAGCGGCTGGGTTCGGCGTATTTGACCAGAGTGGGGGTTATTTCCAGGGCGACTTTTTTGACTTGGCGGCCGATTTCGTTCACTTCGGAGAGAGAAGAGGAAAGCATTTTGGTGATGGCGTATTCCCAGGAACGGGCGTTCATGCTCGCGCCTAAATTAGCCAGGACGCAGTTCGGGAGGCAGAAGCGGCAGATATCGATCCACTTCGATTTTATTTTCGCCTGCCAGACGGCTTCCGGATCGCCGGCCGTATTGGGGTGCGTTTCTTCCACTACCTTCCTGACGGGATCGAGGGATTTTTCGTAGATATCGAAAAGGGCGTTAACCGCCTCGAGGTAGGCGGCTTTCATATCCGGTTCTTTTTCCAGCGCTTCGGGAACATATATTCTTTCGCGTTCGTAGATCTGGTAGCGGGACGATTTTTCCGTGTAAGAGCCGAGGCGGTTCGATTGGATATTTTCCACGGCGAGTAAAGAAACGTTCTCGATGGCGATATTAAAAAAGGCATGTTCGGCGATGGAACCGTGCCCGAAATTCACCACCCATTTTTCGTGAAAGTCGGCTGACTTTTCTTTCGAGAGTTCCTTAGAGATTTCGTCGAACGGCTCGGGCGAACGCGAGCATTTGGCGAACGCCACGGCGATCGTTTCCGGAGGAAGATTTTTTAGCGCGTAAATGCGCGGGTTATTTGCCATAATAATTAATCGTTTGAGCGGGCGGGACGCCCGGCTTGAGTGCGGGAGTTAAAATGTCGGGTAATTCTTCTCGTCAAAATAAGCTTCGTTGTCTTTTTTGAGGCCGATATTCTTCACCTGGCGCGGTGTTTCCGGCGTCATATCTTCGTAGACGGTCATGACATCGCGCAAAAGCTTGAATTGCACGCCGGCTTCGGCGAAAATTTCTTTGGATCTCGCTCCGTCATGGTAGTCGCGCGCGCAGATAACGCGCTTGATGCCGGCGTTGATGATCATTTTGGCGCAGGTGTAGCAGGGGGTCATTTTGCAATAAAGGGTCGAGCCGTCCAGGGAAACGCCCACGCGGGCGGCCTGGCAGATGGCGTTTTGTTCGGCATGGGTGGTGCGGACGCAATGCCTCGACCCTTCGCCGTTCATGTGCACGACGGTATGCATCTCGTGGCCGACGTCATCGCAGTGAGGCAGGCCGATGGGGGAGCCGACATAGCCGGCAGAGATAATCTTTTTATGCTTGACGATCACGCAGCCGGAACGGCCCCGGTCGCAGGTACCGCGCGTGCCCACCAACTCCGTAATTTTCATGAAATATTCGTCCCAGGAGGGACGTTTATAGCAATTTATCGGCATATAGTTTTCCACATGTGTTTTATATATTTTACCAGATGAAAGAGGTAAGAGCAAACCGAATGTAAAGGCAGCATTTATGAGGAATCGGATTCCTAAACGCTTTAGGAATCCGATTCCTTGCGGGGCCAAAATAAAACACCCGGTTTATTACGAATCGGGTGTTTTTATGCGAAAATTAATGGTTTAAGCGGAAATCTGTACTTTTATACCCGGCCCCATGGTCGAGGAAATGCTGATATTTTTCAGGTAAACGCCTTTGGACGAGGATGGTTTGGCTCTTTTTATCGCCTCGAACAGGGTTTGGTAGTTTTCTACGAGCTGCTTCGTTTCGAAAGAAACCTTGCCGATGGCTACGTGCACGTTGCCGGTATCGTCGTTTTTGAAACTGACTTTGCCTTTTTTAAGTTCGGTTACCGCCTTGGCCGGATCAGCCGCCACCGTTTCGTTTTTGGGCGAGGGCATTAAACCGCGCGTACCGAGGATCTTCGCTATCTGGGCCAGATTTTTCATCATGGCCGGCTCGGCTACCGCCACCTGGAAGTCGGTTTTTTCGGTTTTTTTGATTTCAGCGATGAGTTCCTCGCCGCCGACGATATCGGCGCCGGCTTCTTTCACTTCCTTTTCTTTGCCTGCCGAGACGAAAGCGGCCACTTTTACGGTTTTGCCGGTGCCATGCGGCAGGGGCACGGCCGTCCTCACCTGCTGGTCGCCTTTGCGCGGATCGATACCCAGCCGGAAATGCGCTTCGACGGTAGCGTCGAATTTCGTTTTCGATAATTTTTTCACGAGTTCCATCGCTTCTTCGATCGGGTAGGTTTTGGTTTTGTCTAATTCATCGATGGCGGTTTTGGCGGCCGCGGCTTCTGGCTGTTTTTTCGGAGGGGCCTGTTTAGCCGGTTTTTTGGCCGCCTTGGTTTCTTTGGCGGGTTTGGCTTTTTTCTCTTTAGCGGGTTTGGCCGCCTTGGTTTCTTTTTTCTTGGTTGGCATAGTTTTTTCGTGGTGCGAACGATTGTTTTATGGCTTGTAACTTATAATTTGTTGCAAGCATAAATCTCCCACAAGTTTAAAAATTAATATTAATTTAAGATTTTCGCGCGTTACTTTATTTCGACGCCCATTTGTCGGGCTGTGCCGGCTATTATTTTCATGGCTTGTTCGACATCATCGGTATTTAGGTCGGGCATTTTCGTTTCGGCGATTTCCCGCAGTTGTTGCTTGGTAATAGAACCGGCTTTTTCCGCCAGCGGTTTACCCGAACCCTTGGAAAGCTTGGCCGCCTTTTTTATGAGTTCCGCGGCCGGTGATGTTTTGGTAACGAAATCATAGCTCCGGTCCTCGTAAACGGTTATCTCTACGGGAGTAATATCACCCATTTTTTCTTTAGTGGTTTCGTTGAATTTCGAACAAAATTCAGCGATATTGAGGCCGTGCTGGCCCAAAGCGGGACCGACCGGCGGCGCCGGATTGGCCTGTCCGGCGGTAATCTGTAATTTTATGATGGTTTTGATTTTCTTCGGCATATGTTTAGGATGTAGGATTGTAGGAGCGTAGGATTGTAGGAAAAATAAGCGAGAAGCATTCTACATGACGTAGACGCCTACTAACCTGCCAGCCTACCCGCCTACCGGCTTACTATATTTTTTTAATCTGCAGGAAGTCGAGTTCCACCGGCGTTTCGCGGCCGAACATGGAAACTAATATTTTTACCTTGCCTTTGGCTTCGTCGATAAAGGTTATTTTTCCCTCAAGGTTCTTGAAGGGGCCGTCCGTTATCCGGACCGGCGAGCCGACGGAAACATCGATTTTGAATTTCGGCTCTTCCACGCCCATGCGTTTGCGCAGTTCTTTCACTTCTTTTTCGCTGATGGGCGTGGGAATAGTGCCCGTGCCGATAAAGCCGGTTACATTCGGGGTATTCCTGACGACGTACCAGGAATCATCCGTGACGATCATTTCCACCAGCACGTAGCCGGGGAAGATCTTTTCTTCCACGATCTTTCGTTTGCCGTTTTTTATTTTTATCTTTTTTTCCGCGGGAATCAGAATATTGAAAATTTTATCTTCCATGTCCATCGATTCGATCCTTTGCTTAAGATTTTTTTCCACGTTTTCTTCGTAGCCGGAATAAGTATGCAGTACGTACCATCTTCGTCCTTGGTTTAATACTTGTTTTGCCATATTTTTTGCGGCACGAAAAAGGTGCTGTTAAACTTTTTAAGATTCGCGAATTGTAATTAACTCTTGATGAATAAGCTCAAACCGAAAGAAAAGATGTAGTCCAGCGCCCCCAGGAAAGCGGCAATAAGCAGGCTGGTGGCGATGACCAGAACGGTATAATTTTTCGCTTCTTTTTTCGTGGGCCAGGTAACTTTTTTCATTTCCCGCACCGAACTGTGGATATAATCTGTTATTTTTCCCATATTTTTATCTGATTTTAGTATATAAAAACAGCCTTTGCGCGGCAGTTT
>CAYVIA010000080.1:3496-4586 GCA_964451485.1 uncultured Gammaproteobacteria bacterium | reverse complement strand
GGCCTTTTCTTTATAACCGGATTTATAGAGTGCCATCGCCCAGAAACTGCTGATAAACGGCCAGATACCTCCGTTTTGATATTGATAAGGAAAATTCTGGTTGTAGTTTTCCATATATGGTCGCCAAAGCGGGGAACGGCGGGTGATGGGATTAAAGAGAGAAGGGATTGGCAAATCGTTCTCTTTTTTTCTTTTAGCTATACTGCTGACAATCTTCTTCCGCTCCGATCTCCCGGAAGCGGAAAAAATAACGGCCAGGGCATTGCCCAAAACATCAACATCCTCCCCATGGAATAAATAGTTCACGAAACTATAGCAATGTCCATTATCGGTTTTTTTACGCTTTCCGTACTTATCCAGGGAAGTTACCTTTAAAGCCGACAGGTCGAGTTCGGAAAATACCCGGCGGAAATTATCTTCGGTTCGTTCGATGTCCGCCAAACCATATAACTTCTTCACCTCATGCCACAAGGCGTTGCTGTAAAGTACGTGCCCGCTGCGGGGCATGATATCGGCCATGTCGCTCGCTTCGTTTTGAATAAGCAAGCCGTCGAGCGGGTGCTCCTGGCAGGAAAGCCAGATAATCGCTTTTGTCGCCTGTTTTTTTAGGCGCGTGCCCAGCTTAATATCATCGGTTAGCCGTTCGTAATATTTAAGCAAAATCAACCACCAAAGCGTGGCGTCGATCGAACCCATCACCCAGAAATTGACATATTTACGCTCCGGCTGCACGCAATTCGGAACCTGTCCGTTTCCGGCCTGGAAGCGGGCGAGCGTAGTCAGTGTCTGCCGCGCGATGCGGGCGTATCTTTTAGCGTCGGCAGCCAAAAGCCCGAGAGAGCAAATGGACGCATCGCGGCCAAAAACGCTCAAATATTTCCGCGCCCTGGCCCTGGACGATGGTGAACTGGCTAAGACGCCATATTTGGTCGAATTCTTTGCGAGTAATTCAAGTGATTTTCGATAGCAGGTTTGAATTAAGTCATTATTTACAGACATATTTTATCACGAAGCATGAAACATGAAACATGAAACAGGGTGCGGATTTATTTCATCTGTGTCGTATTTCATGTTTTATGTTTCATGTTTC
>CAYVIA010000080.1:0-3396 GCA_964451485.1 uncultured Gammaproteobacteria bacterium | reverse complement strand
TATATTATACCACAGCCGTTACCCGAAAAGAAGCGCGTTACGCGCCCAGCGGCCGGACGTGGTCGCCCGACCAAACGGATTCGAACAGGAGTTTATGCAGTTTATAGATATTCTCGTCTTCGATCATGACCGCGACTAATTTTTCCGGCGTGGTGGTCTCGAACGAAACCTTGTTGTCGTAGATCTGCACGGTGGAATTGAAGGGAAAATACTCTTTTTCGAGGAGCTTTACCCGGACAAGTTCGGAATTTTCTTCCGTAAAATATTTCCCGGCCGTCTCCGGCACGATGATTCTCTTTTTGATTTGCTTGTCCGCGCGCAATTTCGCATAGTCCTCGTTTATTTTTTTCAGCTCGGGGTTGGCGCGCAGGGCGTGGGAATCGCTGAACGTCAGCACTTCGGTTTGACTGGTCAGTGTATCAAAAACGACCTGACGCAGACCTTCCGCGTCTTCGAAAAATTTTATGGCCGGACGCTGGCTTGACAGGTTATAAAGCGAGGTCAGATCAGGCAGATGACGCATAAAATCATGCCGCTCTTTTTTCAGGGCGGTCTCTTTATTACGAAAAAACTCCTCGAATTTTTTCGGGGGCACGGCCCGGAAGCGGGAAACCTGCCCGGCCTTGTCTTTTTTTTCGATTAGGTTCAGCTTGGACAGTTCGTCCAGCTCCTTATAAACGATGCCGCGAGAACGGTTCAGGGCGCGGGCAATAGCGTGGGCCTTCATTTCTCCCTGCTCAAGCAAAATTTTTATGATATCGGCCTGGGCCTGATTAAGGCCGATGTTTTTGAAGATTTGTTGATCCATATTAGGGTCTGCCAATTGTTTACTCGCCGGCTCTTTTCGCTGATTTTTTGACTTGGCACATTATGACTCTATTTGCCGCTGGAGAAAAATCAGTGAAAAGAGCCGGCGCTTTCTGTATATATTATATCATACTCAAAAAATTTGTCAATATTTTTTAAGACATTTTTTTATATATTTTTCAGTATATTCGTGTATTTAGGCGTAATTTTATAGACATTTTAAAATAATTGTTTTATAAAAGACTTGACAATATTATAAAGTCATGCTATACTGTAATATCAAGCTAAAAAATAAAAAACAAATCGCTCTTTATAAGAATTCACAGCTCTTTAGAAAAAATGTTCTTTATAGCGAGTAAAACGGAATCAAGAAAAAACGGCTTGTAGTATCCCTCTTCTTCCCCTCAAAAGGGGAAAGGAGGAGAGAGCCCGAATATTCGGGGTCCCGCCGGGCCAAAAGCCCAGGGGAGGAAAAGAAATAGTATAAGCCGTCTTGGTAGACGTTTCTCTACAACACACGTGTAAAAAGTGGTCTCTGCTCCCCGGAAAAAACCGGGAGGCAGAAGAGCGCTTTGTACGACAAAGACGCGAAGGCCGATCTGCTCCCGCGCCACTAAGGCCCGGGGCGGAAAGGTAAAAATAAGGAGAGAGTGCGGCCAGCTCCATGCGCCGTAAAAATGAAAAATGCCGATTAATCCGTTCGGCCGCCCAAGGATCTCTCTCCCCTTGAGGCCGCCAAATTTAGAACGAATTAACCGGCATTTTTTAACCGCTCGTTGACAATTGAATAAACTTCAACCGAAGCGAAACGGAAATTAAAAGTATGGATATTATCCGCGTAGATAGCAACGCCAATTGATCGTACAGGATTGTCTTATTGAATAAAATCGAGATAATTACTGCGATTGATCAATTCCCAGCTCGCTTCCCGGTAGGTCTTAAGCCAGTCCTTGGGCGGTTCGGCCTTTCTGCCTCCCCACTTGAATTCGTATCCGAAAAGTTTACCCCCGCGTTCTTCGATCCAGTCGATTTCTTTCTGGTCATAGGTCCGCCAGAAGAAATTATTGGCATAAATCGGCAGATAAGCCTGTTTTTTAAGCCGCTCGATAACGCAGTAATTTTCCCAAAGAAAACCGGCATCATTGCGGATAGTAAGCGGATTGAAGTTGTTTATTAAGCCATTTCTGATGCCGTTGTCATAAAAATAATAGCGCTGGCTTTTGGTTATTTCTTTGCGCAGATTACGGCTGAAGCCGCGGACGGAAAAAATGACGAATGCTTTTTCCAGCAAATCGAGATACCTCTCCACGGTTTTGCGGTTGATCGCGAGTTGTGCCCCCAGTTCGGTAAGAGAAACTTCATTGCCGATCTGAAAGGCGAGCAGCTGAAGGAGGGAGGAGAGCTTGCCGGAATGCCGGACACCGTCCAGCTCCAATATATCCTTATAAAGATAAGATGAGATGATTTCACCGAGCAAATCAGATTTTTTCCGGTCGTCCCCGCTGGTTATAATTTGGGGATAGGAGCCGTAGATAAGCCGATTTTCCAGATTGGCCTCTGTCTGGGCCCGGTTTTCGGAGGCAGACAGTTCCATTTGGGCCAGAGGAAAAAGTTTAAGAGTGGTTTTCCGGCCGGTCAGGGGTTCACCGACCTGTCTTGCCAGATCGAAAGATGATGAGCCCGTGGCGATCACTTTGACGTCTTCGATATGATCCACGATCAACTTAAGATTCAGTCCGACCTCGGCGATCTTCTGCGCTTCGTCGACAACCAGTAAGCGGCTGGCGCCGACGAAATTTTTCAGCTTTTCGATCGATTGGCTTTCGAGTTGCGAGCGCACGGTAATATCCTCGCCGCTGACAAACAACGCCGGTTCCCCAACCGTTTCCAGGAATTTTTTCAGTAGTGTGGTTTTCCCGACTCTTCTCGGTCCGTAAATTACGACTACTTTATTCGGCTCAATGGCTTTTCTCAGGTTTTCCAGTTGTTTTTGCAAAATATACATATTTTTATTAATTAGGATACTTTACTACTCTAATTTTATCAAATTAGAATACTTTTGTCAAGAAATTACAAGATAAAAAGCGACATTTACGCTAAAATTAGTTTTATTTTTCGTCTCACTTCGGTTGAAAAAACGCCAACTTTAGGGCCCACTCCGGGGGCAAAGCCGGGGAAGGAGGAGAAAATGATTAATCTGCAAGAAGAAGAATCCACGAAAGAGCCTGAAATTTTTCAGGCCTTCGCTGACACGAATTGTGTCAGCGGAAAAAGGTGGCATGGAGGCCGCGTGACATACTGCTGTCACGTGGTCATCCACGTGGACACGAGGGGGGTAATTTCCCTCATGGACAACGAGGGGAATTATCTAGAAATATTTACAAAGTATGAAGAAGGAAAGGAGACAAAAAGAATCGAAATGAAAACAACCGAGGACCTGATAGATGTCCTCGGGAAAATCTTTAGAGGGGAGGTGGAACTCACAAGGTTTAGATATAGCCACTGTCAGGATTAGACAGCGGAGGGAGATATCGCCGCTCCTAAACATTCGGCGTAAAACCACTTACATAGCGAGTTGACCACACTCGC
>CAYVIA010000079.1:0-4650 GCA_964451485.1 uncultured Gammaproteobacteria bacterium | reverse complement strand
GCAAACGGTAATTTTCTAACGGGGTAAAAGCTCGTCAGCGCCGATGATACTTGGGGCTCACCCCCGGGAAAGTAAGTCAGTGCCGGGAATTATGCGTTTTATATTTGGCGGAATTTGTTTGACAGCAGGCAGGCAATAAAGTATCATTAAGTCCATGAACGTCGAGTTCTTTTTTTATTAGTTTTAAAGGAGGATAACTATGCCCCTACCGTTAGGACACGCGGCCGCCGGGCTGGCCATATACGAACTTTATCCCGCCGCGAAACCGAAAATAGAGTGGTGGAAGCTTTGGCTTTTCGTCGGTATTTTGGCTAATTTGCCGGATATTGATTTTATCATCGGCCTTGTTTACGGCGGGAACGGCAATATCTTTCATCGGGGCATAACGCATAGCCTGCTCTTCGCGCTTTTTGCCGGACTCTTCGCTTTCCTCGCCGGCAGGAAATGGCCCCGTATTTTTCCGCCCCTCGGTTTTATCCGCTGCACTATCCTGGTCCTGTCTCATACGATTCTCGATGTTATTTTTTCCGAGAGCGGCACCTCTCTTTTCTACCCGTTCGAACTTTTTCATTCGGCGGGTTATTCCACCCTTTGGGATATCGCCAGAATGACGATGACGGAAAGTTACAGAGACGCGGGCATTATTATCGCGAGCGCGGCCGTTATCATTTCAGTTAAAGCCGTCGAAAGAATCCGTCTTGCTAAAAGAGAAAAACCGGCGCCCGCAGGGCCCCGGCCATAACCACCGTAAAGCGCGGTGGTTTTAAATTTTACACCAAAAAACCGCCCGGCATGGGTGGTTTTTGCGCGGCGGCGATTCTAATATAAAACAACTTATAGCAGCTATAAGCAGTCTGCTTTTTCGATAAAAGCCCGAAATAAAATCGTTATTATCCCGGGGTCAGGCGGCCACGATGGCGACCATGATCATGGCGAATCCGCCCAGACACATGGCGATAAAAATCGCCCAGAAGATGATCGAATAAGAAGAGATAGCGTTGTTTTTCATATTTTTTGATTTTTTATTAACACTGAATATATTATAGCATATTTTTTTTATTTAGGAAACATTGTGGCTGTGTAAAAGTTTTTGCGCGAAAACCGCGTTTTTTTGCGGGAATTAATGGCAATTTATCGTTAAATATGTTAAATTAAAGTTAGAGCATATATCATACATATAGTCGAAAAAAGTTTTCAATTATTTTTATGCAAGCGGTAATTTTGGCGGCCGGCAGGGGTACGCGCCTGCGGCCGCTTACATACGATATTCCCAAGCCGCTCATTCCGGTCGCGGGCAAGGGCATTGTCGAACATAACTTCGCGCAGCTGCCGGAAGAAATAAGCGAGGTCGTGATGGTAATCGGTTATATGGGGGACAAAATAAGGAATTTTCTGGGCGAAGAAGATAATGGCCGGAAAATTACGTATGCGGAGCAGAAGGAATTCTCCGGCACGGCCGGGGCTCTTTTCGCCTGCCAGGGAGTTTTGGGCGAGAGGTTCATGGTGATGATGGGTGATAATATTTATTGCCGCGCCGATATGGAGAAATGCCTGGCGCATCGGCAAAGCATACTGGTTAAGGAAGTAAGGGGACGTTTTGCCGGCGGCAGGATAAAATGCGACCGGCAAGGGAAGTTGGCGGCCATTGAAGAGGGCGAACACGCGCGGGGAGGATCCTTGGTCAATACGGGTCTTTATGTTTTGGGCCGCGAGTTTTTCGATTATGATCCGGCGCCGCTCAAAAATAAGCCGGGTGAATTCGGTTTGCCGCAAACGCTGGTCAACGTATCGCATAACCATCCGGTAGTGATCGAGCGAGCTGATTTTTGGCTGCAGATTAATGATTTGGATGAATTAAAAAAGGCGGAAGAGGTATTGGCGAAAAGGGCGGTTTAATTTTAAATTTTTAATTTAAAATTTGAATTGAATTTTTAATGTTTTAATTTTTAATTACCCAGCCATTTTTTGCCATAGTCAATAAAAATTAGGTAAATAAAAATTGAATAAAAATTAAAAATTTTAAATTGAAAATTACCGCACTTGTTTATGACTCTAAAAAAGAGAGGAAAAAATAATACTCCTGTCATGTACAAAGAAATCTTTCAGCAACCCGCGGTTTTGAAGCGGATTATCGACAGCCACACGAAAACCGGAAAAGCGATATTCGACGAATTCGGCGGTTACGGGCTCAAGCGCCTCGCCAAGGCGAGAAGATTCATTTTTTTGGGCTGCGGCACGTCGTATCACGCCGCTTTGTGCGGCAATTATCTTTTCGAGGAGCTGGCGGAACTTAACTCGGAGGCGGAATTCGCGGACGAGTTCGCGGCGCGCGACGCCATTATCGAAGAACGCACGGCCGTGGTGGCGCTTAGCCAGTCGGGAGAAACCGCGGATACGGTTCGCGCCGCTTACCTGGCGAAGAAAGAAGGCGCTTTTCTTATCGCCGTAACCGGCGGGCGTAAATCGGAACTGGCGCGCATGGCTGACGCGGTGATCGATTTGCGCGCGGGCCGCGAGCGGGCCGTGGCGGCCACCAAAACATTTACGGCCCAGATCATGACCCTGGCCCTGCTGTCGGTTTTCGTCTCCCGCCTGCACAAGTTAAGCGCGGCCGCGGAAAAGATCATCGTAAGCGAGGCCGTCAAGCTGCCGGGCGAGGCGCGAGCGGTTTTGCGCCAGGATGAACACCTGGGGAATATCGCCGGCGGACTAAGAAGGATATCCGCTCTGGCCGTGCTGGGAGAGAAATTGCATTGGCCGATCGCCCTTGAGGCGGCGTTGAAGTTCAAAGAAGCCGCCTATTTATCCGCGGAGGGATTTGCCGCGCGCGAATTCAGGCATGGCCCTCTGGCTATCATCCGCAAAGGTTATCCCTGTCTTTTTTTCGCGCCCCACGACAGCGTTTATCGCGATAATCTCCGGCTGGCAAAAGAGGTCGGGCGCCTGGGCGGGCGCGTTATTGCCGTGACGAACGAGGGGGGCGGAATTATGGAAGACCTTGCCCGCGATACGATCATCGCGCCGAAAACGCTCGAGATGTTCGCGCCGGTCCTTTCCGCGATCGTGGCCCAGCTTCTGGCCTACCACATTGCCGTGTCCAAAGGGATTAAGGTGGATAGTCCGCGGCACCTGAAGAAGGTGACGAATTGAGATTTTCTTGACTAGCAGTTTGACTTGATTTAAAACTGATGATATATTTTTTGTGAATCAAGAATAAAGAATCATGAATAATGGTTATTCTATAATACCCTTGATTCATGATTCTTTATTCATTATCCTCGTAACGATCTTTCAACCAGGGAGGAAAATATGGGAAAACATAAGAAGATCCAATGCGACCTTAAAAAATTGAGCGACTGTCCGGAATTGCTGGCGCGGCTGCGAAAAGGCGGCGTTAAAATTATCGACCCGGATACGGTTTACGTGGAAGGAAAGATAAAGATCGGCCGGGGGTCGATATTGAAACCAGGTATTTGTCTTACGAACGTGGAGGTGGGCAGGGAATGTCTTATCGGGCCGGCCGCGGAAATCACCGATAGTGTTATTGGCGACAGAGCGATAATTTTATTCGATGCCCAGGTGAAACGAGCGCAAATCGGCAATGATTTTAAGATGCACCACCGCGGCTATTTGGGGGACGCGGTCGTGGGCGACAGGGTAAATTACGCGGCCGGAGCTACGACCGGCAATTACGACGGTAAAAACAAGCACGAGACGGTTCTTGACAATGACGTGTTCGTCGGCATCGGCGTAAATTTGGTGGCGCCGATTTCGATCGCCAGCGGCTGTATGATCGCCGCCGGCTCGACCATTCCGGCCGGGGAATACAAAGAAAAGAATAAACTGCTGATCAGTCGCACGAAAGAGGTTGCGGTCAAACCGAGAAAGAAGAAAAAGAAATAAAAACAGCGGGGCCGGTTTTTTCTGGCCCTTTATTTTTTGAAGCATGAATGAAAAAAAAGCAAAAAAGATTGTAACTATCGGCGGCGGCAGCGGCCAGTACGTCCTCTTGTCCGGCCTGCGCGATTTGCCGGATATAGAGATCACGGCCGTGGTTTCTATGATGGACAGCGGGGGGAGCACGGGGCGGCTGCGCGACGAGCTCGGGGTTTTGCCGCCGGGCGATATTTTAAAATGTGTTCTGGCTTTATCGTCCATGCGCGAGGCCGCGCGCCTGGTGCTCCAAAAAAGGTTCGACGGGGGAGGGAAACTCGACGGCCACAGCGTCGGCAATATGCTCCTAACCATGCTCGCGCAATATACGGACGATTTTCCGGCCAGCGTCTGCGCGCTGGCGAAAATCCTTGACGCGCGGGGGACGGTTCTGCCCGTAACCACGGATAAGGCCACGCTCGCGGCCGAACTCTCGGACGGCAGCCGGCTTTACGGCGAAGCGGCCATCGACGTGCCGGAGGGCGGCAGGCGGGGCAAGATCGAGCGCACCTATCTTCTCGCCCATGACAAGGGTGAAATCAGGGTTCATCCGCCCGTGCTTGACGCTATTGCCGCGGCGGACTATATTCTTATCGGGCCGGGAGATTTATACACGAGCATTACGCCTAATTTTCTCGTGCCGGGAGTTAAGGAAGCGATAGGGGCGGCGCGGGCGAAACTCATTTATCTCGTCAATATTATGACCAAGTTCGGCGA
>CAYVIA010000078.1:1689-4677 GCA_964451485.1 uncultured Gammaproteobacteria bacterium | reverse complement strand
AATAACCACATGTTCGGAAGTAAAAAGAAAAAAAAGCAGGAAGCAACGGATAAGACCGAAATCAAGGAAGACGAAAGCGGTAGCGTTATCGTCCATGTCATGCCCAAGCGGTTTATTGCCAAACAGCCGGCGGCTCACAAGGCCAGGGGCACGGGTATTATGATACTTTTGACCGGAGCCGTGATTTTAGTGGTGGCCGGAATTGCGCTTTATTTTTATTATACCAATCCTAAACAATTATTGAACACGAATAATACCGGCTCGGGTGCGGCTCCGGCCGTAAACGAAGAGCAGGGCGGGGGAGCCGCGGCCGGCAACGAGGACAACTCCGGGCAAAGCCCCTTGGCGGAAAATACGGGTAATCAGGCGGGTGAAAACGGCATAATCGGCAATACGGACGGTGGCGACGCCGGAAATACCAGCGACGAGAATATGGCCACGAACAACCCCAATACTATCGTTGTCCAGCCAGAACCGGACGCCGTCGATATCGCTACCGGCACTACACCGGCAAAGGAAGCGGCTACGAGTACGTCCGCAGAGGCGACTTTCACGCCGCCCGCGGCCGTTTACGGGGCGGGAACCGATAGCGACGGGGACGGACTTACCGACGCGGAGGAGGCGATACTCGGCAGTAATATAAATTCCCCCGACAGCGATGGAGACGGGTATACTGACTTGGTGGAGGCCATGAATTTATATAATCCGGCCGGGACCGGCGCTTTACTCGCGAATGACAATATAGAGAAGTACGTGAATGGCGATTATCATTATAATCTGCTTTATCCCCGCGCCTGGATAGCCGAGAAGGCCGGTGGCGGCGATTCGGTCGTTTTTACCCTATCAAGCGACGAGTTTATCCAGGTGATCGTCCAGCCGAATCCGAACGGTCAATCGATCGAATCATGGTACAAGGAACAGTTGGGCAAGGATTTCATCAAAAGCGGGCAGATCATATATAAAAACGGATGGACGGGAATCAGAAGCGAAGACGGTTTGATCGATTATTTGACGAAACCGGGCGGAGATAATGTCTTCGTACTGTCGTACAATCCCGGAGGCAGCGGTGTCCTGAGCTATAATAATATCTTCGCGATTATGGTAAAATCGCTGGAGGTAAGCCAATGATCGAGATTAACAATAAAACCAGACGCGTGATCGGGGAAGCGCTTTTAAAGAGTGTGGCGGAGAAATTTTTCGCGCGTCATGGAATAAAGGATAAGGATTTGTCGATCGCTTTGGTGGGGGACGCGACCATGCGCCGTCTGAACAAACAGTGCCTCGGCGCCGATCGTACCACTGACGTACTGGCTTTTCCCGGGCGGGAAAAGAATGATTACGGGGAGATAATATTATGCCGTCCGCAGATCGAACGGCAAGCGAAGCGGTACGCCGGGAGCGCGGAGAGGGAGCTCATTTTCGTCTTAGTGCACGGATTATTGCATCTTCTGGGGTTTAGCGATAAGACTGCGCGGCAGAAAGAGAGAATGAATGCGCTGACGGAGGAATTCCTCGCCGCTCTTAAGAAAAATCCATGATTCGATTTAAACGTTTACTTAAAAGTTTCCATTATGCCTTAAAGGGTCTGGCCAAGACCTTCAAGGAAGAGCAGAACCTGCACATCCAGACGTTTCTGGGGCTCGTGGCCGTGGTTAGCGGAATGCATTTCCGGCTGGGACGGCTCGAATGGGCTGTTTTAGCCATAACGATCGCCATGGTTTTGGTAACGGAGGTCGTAAACAGCGCCGTCGAGCGGGTAACGGACGTTTTGAAGCCGCGCATAAACGTTTATGTCAAAGAGATCAAGGATATCATGGCCGCGGCCGTGATGCTCTCTTCGCTCTCCGCCGTGATCATCGGTATTATTATTTTCTGGCCGCATGTTTTTTAGAATATGTTCGGGAAAAAAAATAATTTAAAATATGATATTAGACCCCTGTTGATTGCTTTGGGTATATTGTTGTTATTCATTTTGGCGTATAGTTTATTTTTGGCGCACAAATCGAGGGTCGATGTGACCATGAACGAGCAGGTAAAGAACGAGGAGGCGGCCAAAGCGTCTCAGACACAGGCAGAGCTTGAGGAAAAAACGCAAAAAGCCGAGGACGCGTTGGAGGAAATGCGGGCAGGAGAAAGAAAGGTACCGACCGTTATGGACTATCAGCGCGCGGCGTTTAAAGAACAGGCGGCTATAGAGGCCTTAAGGCAGATGCATCAAAATAACGACAGTTCCTCTTTTTTATCGGCGGACCAGGAGATGACAGCGGAAGAACGGGCGGCCAAAGAACAGGCGGCGCTGGACGCGCTTAAAGCCATGCATAATCAATAATTAGTTTTATTTATAAAAAATATGCGATTTTCAAAATTTATATTCGCTGGCACAGGCAAGGAAACTAAATTCACCTTTCACTTGATTCTGGCCGTTTTTCTCACTTTCGGCCTGACTTTGTCGCTTGGACACCTGCTGGCCGACTGGCAGCCGCCGGCGGTTTCGCCGCCGGGCGGAAACCTGGCTAAGCCGATTTATTCATCGAGTACTGTTACTCAGTATATTACACCGATCGCGCCGGCTGCCTACGCCGATTTAATGATTTCAGGAGGTTTAAGCATAAGAGATAGCGGCTATTTCGGTGATGGTTTGCAGATTTATAACGGCCCTTTACTTGTCGGCAACGACGCTTCTTTGTATATCGGTTGGAGCTCTATCCCCTTGGTTGATATAGGCGGCGGGCCGGTTCATATTCAGGACAACGGCACCACTCTGGGGTTGCTTTTGGGCGGCAACGGCGCGCGTATCCAGGCGGTCGATACCACGAATAATCCTCCGTTGAATATCAATCTTCTTTTAAACCCTGACGGCGGCAACGTGGGGATCGGGGTGGATCCGACCTGGAAGCTACAGGTTAACGCGGCCGGGGGAAACGGCATTTTATCCTCCGGGGGGGTAGCGGGAGTCAACGGCCAGGGATCAAGTTACGGCGTGTACGG
>CAYVIA010000078.1:0-1589 GCA_964451485.1 uncultured Gammaproteobacteria bacterium | reverse complement strand
CTGGAGGCGGGAGATATCGTTTCTTTGGACGAACGGAAAGAGGTGGCGATAAAGAGATCGGATAGCGCATATGATGTTAACGTCATCGGCGTGGTATCGACCGCGCCGAGTATAACCATGAACGTCGAGGACGACCTAGATGGCAATAATTACCCAATAGCCATGATCGGCCGGGTACCGACCAAGGTAACGACAGAGAACGGACCGATTCATATCGGCGACTTGATTATTTCTTCATCCAAACCGGGATACGGCATGCGCTGTGACGACTACGCCAAATGCCAAGGAGCGATCGTGGGTAAGGCGCTCGAGAATTTTTCGGGCGGGGAAGGAAAGATCGAGATTTTGATAAAAACGGGATTTTAGGCGGAAAAATTAATATAGATTATAATCTGTATTAAAAATTAAAATAATCATATGTTTTCTAAATATAGTCTGCCCAAACAAAAGATAATTATTTTTTTAATCGTAGTATTGATCATCGGTTTTGTCGGCGGGCTCGCTACGGGTTTTTGGGCGCGGCCGGCCTGCGATCAGGTTAAAACGGCATGCGGCGATTATAACGAGGGCTGGAAGGCGGCGCGTCAAAAATTAAGCAATGATAATGGGCTTCCGGGTATGGTTGGTCCGTCCGATTCCCTGGCTGGCACAACCAAGATTATCAACGGAGACAGGATCGTTTTTACCGCCCCGCTCATTAATCCTTTGGACAGCGAGGACTTGCGCGAGAGAACGGCGCTCATCACCGACCAGACGGAAATCGTTTTGCACCGGGCGAAAACGGAAGAGGACCTGGCCGCGGAGGCGGAATTCCGCGCTGAAGAATTGCGGAAAATCGAGAATCAACTGGCTGCCTTTGATAATGGCAGGGAACTTATAGCCGCGGGCAAGCAAATAAATGAATTAAACGGGCAAATAAAAGATTTGAGGGATAAAACGAGCGCCTTACTCCAAGATCCGGAGATTTCATCTTTGTGGATGCAGATGCATGCCATGGAGGCATTCCAGCCGACCCCTTTTGCCTACAAGGAGATGGGCGGGAAAATCAGTGATATCAAACCCGGACTTTCGGTTTTAGTCATAGCGGGCGGGGATATCAGGGAAAGCCGGGAATTTACGGCCAAAAAAATAATCGTCAGCGAAAATTCGAACAATAATACGAACATGCCCGCGGTGATGCCGACAGAAGCGGGGAATACCGGGGGACTGGATACGTCGCCGTATAATAAATAAGGATTCGATTTATTTATTCGCTTTGTTTGCATTATTCCCGGATTGTTTGTTATAATATACGAAGAAGCGCGGTGAATGTCGCCTGTTTGCAGCTTGTATGTTTTCTAATAAAGATTAGGTAAAATTTTTAAGATTATTTATGAAGAAGAAAGTATTTCCCCCCATAAAAAAGGATATTAAGGATTTTTTATTGAAAGAAGAGGGAAATATGGTCAAAAAAGACGTGGTTAAGGCCGGATTGGGACTCCTGGTTTTAAGTTTGGGGCTGAAAGTGATGATGAAGCCGGATCCGACCGAAGCCGGCATTTGCTGTATAAACTGCGGTACTCCCAACTGTCCATCGCATTGTTCGCACA
>CAYVIA010000077.1:2138-4723 GCA_964451485.1 uncultured Gammaproteobacteria bacterium | reverse complement strand
TTTAAACAAAACATAAAAAAACCATAAATAAAAAATAAAAAAATGCCCGCATCGCCGCCGACACGAACACCCTCTGTCTTCAAGTAAAAAAACACCCCACGGTTTCCCGTGGGGGTCAAAGATTCGAAAGGTGCTCTAGTTAAGTTTGCCTCTAATGGCATTATCCAGATGCTGCCACATCCATCCGTGTTTGCCGCCGTACGATTCGCGACGGACCATCTCCTGGCTTCGGTCGGTGAGCTCAAGCCGGATGGGCTTGCCGCCGTTATATGACAACCCGCAAACCCAGCGGAGGCGGCAGACGAAGTCGACGATGGCGCAGCGAACCGCCGCACCGTTCTGCCACCCCTCTGCGCGGCTGAACATCCTAACCAGGCCGTCTATACCGGCGCCATGGTCGATATACCACTTGGCGACCTCGGTGAGGTCGTCCGAAATGTCTTCCGGCAAAACCACGTTGGCTAGCCGGATTTCATCCGTCTGCGCGAGGGGCAGAGAGTCATATTTCAGGGCTTGGCACAGCCGGAAAGCGGCGTCCTCAACCTCACGGTCGGAATACAGGCCCAGACGGATCATGCCATCGAAATCATCCGGGTCATATCCGGCCTGTTCGTCCTCACCCGTGAAAATAGCCATGGGCGGCCTGTGGACTGGCGTCCGTTCTCTGATTTCTTCATCCCCCCAACACTCATGGGGAATCATCCCCATCGTGTTCCATTGCACCGGTACCCATGTTTGCATAGTCATTGGCTGTCCCTCCTTTCATCAAAAAAATGTTGTGTTGTATTTATATATATTTTCACCAATTGTCCAAGGTGCAAATTATATTATTATATCATAACATCTATTCCTTGTCAAGCATTTTTAACATCTTCTTAATATTTACCCAATATTAAACACAAATTAAGTTAAACCGCCTTAACGACCAACTAAAAACCCCTCCGCCGTTTAAAACGCGCGGAGGGTTTATCTTTTTTTAAAACTTAATCTCTTTTACCCAGCCGAACGAATCCTCTTTTTCCCCGTACTGGATGCCGGTCAACTCATCGTAAAGGGCCCGCGTTACCGGCCCCGCTTCATTCCCGTTGATAATGATCTCTTCTCCCCGGCAGAAAAGTTTGCCGATGGGCGTGATAATGGCAGCCGTGCCGGCGCAGAAAACCTCGGTGATCTCTCCCCGCTTTATGCCCTCGATCAGCCTGGTAATACCGAGCCTCTTATCTCTGGCGCGGAATCCGAGGCCGGCCGCCAGCTTAATGATCGAGTCGCGGGTGATGCCCGCCATGATCGTGCCGTCGAGCCGCGGCGTCTCCACGGTGTAGCCGCGCTTGCGCCGGCGTACGAAAAAAATATTCATGGCGCCGCCCTCTTCGGCGTATTCGTGCCTGGTGGCGTCAAGCCAAAGCACCTGGCTGTATCCCTTCTTCTTCGCTTCTTCCGTCGTCAGCATGCTGGCGGCGTAATTGCCTCCTGTTTTGGCTGCCCCCACCCCGCCGTCGGCGGCGCGGGCGTCACGGTCGGAGACGTAAATGGAAGTCGGGCTGAAACCGCCCTGGAAATAGGTCCCGACCGGAGAAAGGATAATGTAAAAAAGATACTCGCGGGAAGCGTGCAGCCCTAAAGCGGCTTCGGTGGCAATCATGGTCGGACGGATATATAACGAACAGCCGCGCGTCTTCGGGATCCAGTCGAAATCGCGCTTAACGAGCTCGATTATCGCGTACTCGAACATATCCTCATTGATAATCGGCATGACCATGCGCCGGGCGCTCCGGTTAAAGCGTTTGGCATTTTCTTTCGGACGGAAAAGGGCGAACCGGAAGGGGCCGCGCCAATAGGCCTTCATTCCCTCGAAGATTTCCTGGCCGTAATGGAATACCGTCGCCGCCGGGTCGAGCGCTATCGGCCCGTAAGGAATAATGGCGGCATCGTGCCAGCCGCGCGCCTCGTCCCATTTCATGCTAAACATATAATCGGTAAAAAATTTACCGAATCCGAGTTCGTCATCGCGCTCCGGTTTGGCCTTCAGTTTCTCTCTCGCTTTCTTGGTAATCCACATTTTCGCGTCCCTCCTTTTTTCGGTTGGATTTATATAAAAATGGAAAGAACATTATAAATAGGGCTTGTGTGCTTAATTACAGACCGGTTTAATTTAGCTGATTTTTTAACCCCTATGGCGGGGCATGCTTGGCGCATTCTGACTCCATTCGCCACCGGAGAAAAATCAGTTAAATTAAACCGGCCTTTTGGATCCGGCGTACAAGCGCGTAAATTCTAATAAAGATCAACGGTTTACTGTCTTAAAAATAATCATTCCCGCCCCTTTTGTCAAAAGCGAAAAGCAAACTTTTATCCGCCCCTGAACTTAACGATATCGTCCCTCCTCCAGACCAGCTCAAAAATCTGCTTAAGGGTTCTGGCCACGTCCGGATTGTCGATTACGGTTGCGGAAAGATGGCGATGCGAAAAGATCTGCGTTAAATTTCCACGGACCTCAATAGAAATATTGCTGTCATATTTATCGATCGGCAATGCTTTAATTTTTATTCCGTACTTTTTCGCGTATGCCGGCCGCAGATATTTAT
>CAYVIA010000077.1:0-2038 GCA_964451485.1 uncultured Gammaproteobacteria bacterium | reverse complement strand
GCCTCTTTTTCCGCAGTAATGATTTTAGATTTGACGGTAGCGACCAGCTCTTCCGGGCTGATGACCGCGTACTGCATGATTTTGGCGCGCGGGATTTTTCTGGCTATGCCCTTTTCTATCAGGTCATCCAAAATAACGTAAGTCGTCGGTTTCTTAAGGCCGCTTCTAAGGGCCGCGGTATAAGCCGTGGCTTTATCCGTTTGCAAAAGGGCGATATAAACCTTCGCCTCTTTCTCGTTCAACCCCAGATTTTTTAATGATTGTACCAATTCCATAAATACGTTATTTATTACATTTCCATCATAGCACATCCTAAAAAATTAGTCAATATTTTTGATGAATTAAATTCATGAATAATTTATTTATGACTAATTATAAGTAAAAATATGCTAATTTTTATTAGCATATTTTAGTCATATCTATTGACTAAATATATCATCTGTGCTATGATATAAAATCAAGCATATAGTTCTTTACAAAACAGCTAAGGCCCGATCCCGAGTGCTCGGGATGGTTGGGAGCTACACTGGCTGAAAAAACTTTCTTGAAAGGAGAAATAAGATGGAAATAATTGTAACTAGATGGTCACGGACAGCTCCGCCTCTTGCCCTCTACTCTTCAGCCTATCCAGGCGAATTTGAAATCAATGGTTGCAGAGAGGAACTAACGCCTGAACTGGTCAAAAAAATCGCCGGTTTAATCGCGGATGCCCACAAAGAAGGCGCATACCACCATGCCTTTGCCTTTTCCAGCAGAATTCCCTATGATAATCTCGCTATTGTGGGAAAAAAAGCCGCTTTTGTCCTGCTCCAGGAAACCCACGTCGTGGGAGGAATGAGTTGGGTCGAAGCTGTTTATATCCTGCGTAAAAACCGGAGCGGGATAAGGGGCGCGAGCTACTGCGCAGGTAATGGCTCTAGCTATTCATCCTCAGCAACTCACTACCGCTACAATGTCTGGGAAGCTGACGGGAAGATAATTCTCGAAACAAAGACGAGAAAAGGTGATAGCCAAGGACCAATAGTGGAACATAAAACCCGGCTGTAGCTGAACCCACAACCAAGGCCACAGCGGCTGCCTTAATCGAAAAAGAGAGAGGCAGTCGCGAACCACCAAGTGGCCTCTCTTTCAGAGATAATTTGCAAAAATTATTTCTGAAAGGGAAAATCGTTCTTTGCAATAAAAAATTTGAAAGGAGACAGATTATGAAAACATACTATGCCGAGTGTTGTTCGCTGTCGAATGTCGGTCCGATGGAGGCATCTTTCGGGGACTTCCTCGAAATCCTTCGCCGGGAAAGGCAAAGCAACACCGTCGTCTGGCACGACGGCTCGCGGGTGGACGTGATGACTCCCGTGCACAATTACGAAGTGTACGAGGTCGTTTCGCCCTCAAGGGGACTTCTTCTCGGCGATTTCGATCACCGGGGATTCGTTCCCTGCGCGACGCCAGCGGAGAAAACCTGGCGGGTGAAAATTCCCGCCGAGAAGCTCGACCAGGCGATCGCGGAGATGAAAGAAATGGTCCGCCAATTCAAGCGGCGCACCAGCTGGGGCGGCTGTTATGAAACAGCCAACCTCGTGCCCTACTCGCACATCGAGAAGACCGCGGTCTTGAAAGACCAGAGAATTCTCGACGTGCAAAGTTCTTTTAAATTGCTTTGCCGATTGAAGGAACTGGTAGAGAGGGCGGAGCGCTCCTGGAGCGATTGGTATTGGCGCGAGTTTATACTGCTTGTGCCCAATGCCAATCGAGCCACCCCGCAGATTTCGAGAAACGAGGTGGCTTACCGCAAGCTTGCGAAAACAGCGGGCAAAATTCTTGCCACTCTTCGCAAGCTGAGGAAGGAGCGGACCAACTGACCTCCGCGCGGGGTTGACGGGAAACCTGGCAACAGAACCCGTCGGGCTACGAGAGAATGCGACGCCCAAACGGCCGATGCGCAATCATCGGCCCCTTTTCAGAGATTATTTATCTAAGTAGTTTCTGAAAGGGAAAATCGTTCTTTGCAAACAATGTTGCCGCCTGTATCGGCGGG
>CAYVIA010000076.1:0-4779 GCA_964451485.1 uncultured Gammaproteobacteria bacterium | reverse complement strand
TCCGGCAAACTCACCTCACCTTCCTTTTTTTTCATCCCATGAGCCGGTAGACCGATGAAAAATTCCGTTCCCTTGCCCTCCTCTGACTTGAACCAAATTTTACCGCCCGAGGACTCGACGATCATTTTCGATACATAAAGTCCCAAGCCCGTTCCTTCGGTTTCCGTCTTGACGGCGTTATCGGCGCGGAAAAATTTATTGAAAACCTTCGACTGGGCCTTTTCGGGTATGCCTATGCCGTTATCCTTGACGGACAGGATATATTCATCCTTCTTTTTGGCCAAACCGACATCGACCCGCCCGTTCTTCCCTCGTGAATAGCGCACCGCATTGGTTATCAGGTTGTTTACCACCTGCCGCATCAAATCCGGATCGATCGATATCGGCGGCAGGGGCCGCTTGCCTTTTTTGAAATCGACCCTGACTTTCCTGGACTGCGCCAGCGGCTCGATCTCCGCAATGACGTTCTGCATCAAGTCCTCCATCCGCATCATGGTCGGTTCGATCCGGAGGCGCCCCGATTCGAGGCGGGACAAGCTCAAAAGATCGTTTACCAGCCGCACCATCCGTTCGGTCGACTGGTAGATATTGTGCAGATATTCGACCTGTTCTTCGTTTAATTTCCCCACTTCCTGGCCTATCATCATTTCCGTAAAAAGCTTAATGGCGGTCAGGGGGGTTCTAAGCTGGTGCGAAGCTACGGATACGAACTCGGTTTTCATGCGATCGACTTCGCGCGCGTGAGTGATATCGTGTATAATAACCGATCCGCCGACCGTCTGTCCGCGGTTATCCTTTACCGGCGCGACCGACAATTCATAGAACCTGCCGTCGAAAGCCGCTTCCGGTAGATGGGCAAACTTGTTCTTTTTCATGGCTTCATCGGCCAGCTTCCCGATATTGATACCGGCAAAAATACGATCCAGCTCGGCCAGCGTAAAACCGTCCTCTTTCAATTTCGTGCAAGCGTATGCCGCCGGATTGGCCAACACGACCTCCCGATTGCGATTAAACATCACGACTCCGTCTTTTAAACTCTGGACAAGGGATAAGGTCTTCGAATGCTGGGAGCGCAGGAGAGAATGCAAGCGCGCGGCCGACAAAGAAAAGGTGGCCAGCATGGCGCTGGTTAATCCTCCGTTATTAATCCGCGCCAGGCCGCTTCGGGCCGAGGCGATATGGATCGCTCCCAGGGTATAATCCCCCAGGCGCAAGGGAAAAAGGACTTTCGACGCTATCTCCGCCTTATTGCCGTTATCAATTTTTGCTCCGAAAATATGAGGCTTTAGATTACGCAATACTTTAAGCGCGGCCCTGCTCTCTTCGTCTTTTTCCGCAGCTAAAAATTTAATGACGTCTTCTCTGGCCGCGGCCAGAAAACTTTCGCTCACCCCCTCTTTAAGGTGCGCGGAATATATCAGTCCCGCTTCCTTGATCGGATTGAACATGATATAGGTAGCCGTACTGTAGGAAAGTATCTTACTCAGATACCCGTCAATGATATTCACGGCTTCGTGCATATCCACCACGCCGGTCAACTCATCACCCAGTCTTTTCAGGGCTTCGAGCTCCTCCGTTCTCTTTTTTAATGCCTTATTGGCCGCCTCAAGCTTATACTGGGCGTCGGAAACGTCTTCCAGGATATTCATGGCGGCCAAGCGCTGTTTTTTCAACTCCTCCCTGTCCCGCTTAGCGCCGTCGAACGCGCCACTCAATTCTCTCATCTTATCTTCCATGTCGCTCCCGGCCCGGCTGATTTCCCGCGCGCACCCCTCCCTGGCCGCCAGCATACTCTTTACTTCTTTTTGCAGGAAAGTGATTTCGTCATTGCCGTTTACGCTTATTTCCGTTGGCTGGCCGCTTTTGGCTCCGCGGATGATGTTTTCCCTCAACAAGCTGATGCGGGCAAGTATGATCTTGTCAAGAAGTATCCAGATGATAATACAAAAAATCATGCCGGCGAGTACGGCCACGCCCATCAAATACCAGGCGCTCTTCAGGCCGACGAAAAAATCGACAAAAAAATAGATCAGGATCAGTAATAAACCGAAAATGATGCCGGTGATCGACAGAATTTTCCCCTTGATGCTCATGCGGATTATATTTTACTCGTTTTATCCTCGAGCTCTTTTATTTTTTTCTTAAGTTCGATCATCTTCAATTCACGCCCCACCATCAACCGATTGGCGGCCTCCAGCTCTTTATTTTTCTTCTTCAGAGCATCTTCGATCTCGTGCGTATAAAGAGCGAGCTCTATAGCCGAGTAAAGCTCCTGATCGTCGAACGGTTTGTGCACAATGGCTCCCGGACAGGTTTTCTTCGCCCGATCGATCGTTTCCTTGTCGCCATAGCCGGTGATATAAATAACCGGAATGCTCCCCTCAGAGAGACGGCCGGCGGTTTCGATGCCGTCCATATCCCCCTTCAGGCGAATATCCATAATCACCAGGTCGGGCCTTTCTTTTTTGACCGCCAGAATGGCGGCATCTCCCGTATCGACGGTTCCCGTTACCCGATAGCCGAATTTTTCCAGGGCCATCCGCGCATCCTGCGCCACGATCGCCTCGTCTTCCACTATCAGGACATTTTTGGGTGTTAATTTTTCTGAAGACATAAAATATTCTTAAGCGGTTCGACCGCTTACGAAGCGGTCGAACCGCTTTTATTAAAATTTAACCACTATCTTCGTCCCATGATCACTTTCTATCTTCACTTTCCCGTTAATCTGCGCGGCCAGAGTTTTCACCAATTCCAGCCCCAGGGTTTGGAGCGGTTTTTTCGCCAGGCCGGACGCGAAACCGATACCGTTGTCGCGGATACACAATTCGTATCCGCCCCCATCCGCTTGGCCGAACCTAACGGTAATCTTCCCCGCGCGTTTGTCCGGAAAAGCGTATTTGATCGCGTTCGTAATCAATTCGTTCGTAATCAGGGCGCAGGGAATAGCTTTATCCAGGGACAGAACCATGCCCTTATCTATCAGGATTTTCTTTTTTATCCGCTGTTGATCGACCCAAAACGCTCCAAAAATATTATCGATCAGCGCCTCCATATATTCACGAATATCTATTCTTAAAATATTTTTCGAGGAATAAAGTTTCTCATGAACAAGCAGCATGCTTTGTATCTGGGCTTTTATTTCCTCAAGGAACCGTATAGCCGATTTATCCTTTACCTTAAGCGATTGCAGGTTGATCAAGCTGTAAACCACCTGCATATTATTCTTCACCCGATGATTTATTTCCCTGAGCAAAACCTCCTTTTCTTTCAGGTCAGCCGCCACCTGCTTTTTCAGTTTTTTTTGTTCGGTAATATCCTCACAAAGACACAATAGCTTCAGAACCTTTCCCTTCCTGTCTTTAACGGGAATGCCGTAATAACTCCTGAAACTTTCTTTTCTGCCCACGAAAGAAACGTACTGGATGCCCTCGACTTTGAACGGCTCGCCCAGAAGCCCCTGTTTGATGAACTTTATCAGACCGTATTGCTTATAGGTCGGAATGCGAAAAACGTTTTGGCCCACGATTCGGCCAGCGTCTTCCACGCCGCTGATCTCCGTCATGGTCGTGTTAAAAAACTCTATTACCCCCTCTTTATTGATAATATAAACGCCGAAAGGCAGCTTATCCAGCGCTTCTTTCGACATGGCAGGCAAGATAAAATCATTTTCTTTGCCGCTGAGCATATGCAAAAGTTAATAACTATATTATACCATAAATCATGCTAATATTCCAATTCAAAGGACCCCGCAAGCTAAAACGGGGTTATTTTAATCCTTTGAATACGAAGTTTCATTTTTTGTCTTTTTTCCTATTTAAAACGGTACATTCTCCACCTTAATCTCCTCTTCCGTCGCGCCGGAGCCGTCATCCGCTTTCGCCTCGATCGGTTCGGCCGGCGTCGGCGGCTCGTCCGGCAGAGCAGAAACGGCTCCTCCCGCCTGCGGCTTGTCGAGCATAATCATGTTCTCCGCGACAATCTCCGTGCGATAGCGCTTAACGTTATCCTGGCCGATCCAGTTGCGCGTCTGTAAGCGCCCCTCGATATAGGCCCGGGAACCCTTGTGCAGGTACTGCGCGCAAACCTCGGCCAGCCGCCGCCAGGCCACGACGTTATGAAACTCGACTTTCTCCTGTCTCTGGCCCGACTGATCGGTCCAGATAAAATTAGTGGCCACGGAAAAGGTTGTGACCGGCAGCCCGGACGGCGTTTTCTTCGTCTCCGGGTCATGCGTCAGGTTGCCAATGATCATGGCTTTGTTTAAATTCATACTTCTTCGCCCGTTATTACCGCCCTCCCGAAACAATAATAACAGACCGATTAATAATTACTCGCGGCGTTATCCACAATTCACGCCGCGACTTTCTTCCATTATAACAAAGCCATGATTAAATAAATTGAACTAAAAGATTAAAAAGGGATAAAATAATTATAAAATCAACGGTTCTTTGAATAATTTTATAGGCAATTAATAATACGTCTTTTTGTTACCGCGATATCCGAGAATAATTTTAAATTTTTAATTTAAAATTTAAAATGAATTTTTAATGTTTTAATTTTTAATTTCTCCGTGGTTGTTTCTGTCGCGGTCAATAAAAATTAGGAAATAAAAATTGAATAAAAATTAAAAATTTCAAATTGAAAATTGTCGCACAAAATGGCGGCCAAAGAGCTAAATTATGTGAATTAAAAATTCGGATTATTTAACCGCGGGGAAAGTCATGATGAACCTCGTCCCCTTTCCCGCTTCGCTTTCCACCCCGATCTTGCCGCCGTGCC
>CAYVIA010000075.1:0-4789 GCA_964451485.1 uncultured Gammaproteobacteria bacterium | reverse complement strand
ATTTCAAATTTAAAAGTTCATGAAAATTTATAATCAGAACATATTAAAATAGCATGATAAATAAAAAAGGTCAAGCCCTCTGGGCCGGGTTGGATTCGAAGGGCTATCGCGCGTTTCCACCGGTGGGGTTTGCTGACTTTTGAATAATTAAAACCGGATAACATAAGATATTTGTGGTTCTGGATACAGACGGTAATTGGTTCGACCCTCAACCGCAGCCCACATAAAAATACAGCGCGAATGCGCTGTATTTTTATGTGGGCCGGGTTGGATTCGAACCAACGAAGGCGGAAGCCAGCAGATTTACAGTCTGCCCCAGTTGACCGCTTTGGTACCGACCCGATTTTATCGGTAAAATTGAAACAAAAAAAGAACTTTTATTAATTTATCATAAAATAAATAAAATATCAAGTCCATTTTAAATATCAAATCAAGGACATAACAACCTGCTCTGGATATTCAGTATTATCTTAATTGTTCGGCAACGCTTCGTCCGTCTTTTCCTTCTTGGCTGTTCTGCCCTTAATCATCATCGATAAAGAAAGGATAAAGGCCAGGGTAAAAAATATAGCCCCGTAAAAACAGGGGGTCAGAAAAGGATTGACCGCCTGGCCGGCGGCCGAACAGCCGGTCGTGCAGGCCCGCCCGTTCAGCCAGGAAAAAAGTTCGCTTGCGAAATTACTCCAGGCAAAAACCGTGCCGATCAAGAGGATAAAAAACTGGGTGGTAATGAGTTTTTTCATAAATATTGATTGCTTAATTATCTATTTTTATTATCCGGGAAACCGACTAGAGGCATGATCCGGCCCGGAAAAAATCCATGGCATTGGGCGCGGCGCCATTCTTGATCTCGTTTACCCGCTCAGCGCCGAGTTTGTCGATAAAACACGCTTCCATGGCCGGAGTGATTACAATCGAATTCGGATCAATGCCGAAATTCTCCGCCGCCTGCCTTTGGGACGGCGTCAGCGGCAGGGTCTCGGCTGGCGTCCCGGCGGCAGTATCCGGCGCGTCAGGCGCGGGGTTGATGTCGTTCGTGGATGTAGTGTCGGTCGTGGACGAAGACCCGGAATCCGTATTGACCGGAACGATCATAACCGGCTTATCTGTCCAGCCCAGTTTATAAAGCAGGATACCTCTGACGTTGAGTGGATTCTTTACCAATAGCCACGCGATTATAACGGTAAAAACGAGCACCAGGGTCGCAATGGCGATAATAATAATCTTTAAAATCTTCTTAGTGAGGGAAGTATTTTTGGCTTCATCCATATAATGTCGTGTTAATATCCGCCCCCATTTCGGCGAAGCGGGCTAAAGCGGATTAATAAAAAAATAATCATGGTTTTAATTTCTCGCATTGTTCTTTCTCGTGCATGTAAATTCCGTCCAGCTCATACCTTTTTTCGTTCGAGACGACACAGGTGCCGTCGATAATGACCTTAGAGCATGCCTCATCGTAATTGGTTTTATATTCGTTATAGGCTTTATTCATACATTGCGTATAGGCGGCATCCGGCGAAGAGGTGGCCGCGGCGGCATCGCGCAAAGCCCGGTCGACCTCCTCTTTATGCTCCGCGGCCGTCTGCCGTATATCATCCGTCTTTTTTAGGGCATTAATAAAAGGCGAACCGCTCCCGCCCTGCGGCTCGGATGGCGCGCAAGCGGTGAGGAAGAATAACGAAATCATTATAAGCAAAAATTTTTTATTGATTTTTAAATTCATGCTGTTCTCTGGCAACGTCAATTTAAGACCATACCTCCATTATATCAGAAAATACGCGAATAAAAAACATGACTGTATCCCGAATGGCGCTCCGGGCCGGTTTATTAACAGAAGAAAAAATGCTATAATTACGATATAAGTGGATAATTATTAAAATAAGAATTTTATGGAAATCATGAAAAAACTAAACCTTAACGCGGCGACTATCATGAAAATCGCCGGGCTGGCCCTTGTTGCCGTCATCGTCCTTATTTTCCTTCTCCGCCTGATTAGTTCGTCGTTTGGCACGTCTCTGCGGCAAAACCTGTCCACCGGCACGGATAGTGTAGGGATGGCTTATGACACGAGCATGGAGAAAGCGATGTCTGCCGGCGGCACCGGCGCCATGCCTGAGCTTTCGGCGAGAAATATAGCTTCCGCGCCCGCGCCCAACAGCGGAACGGTCAGCGGCGATACGGCCGAAGATTTCGAGGTAACGGAATATAACGGCACGATCGAAACGCGTAACCTTAAAAAAACCTGCGGCGCCATCTCCGGCCTGAAAGCCAAGGATTACGTTATCTTCGAAAGCGCCTACGAATATGACCACGGCTGTAATTACGTTTTTAAAGTCAGGCGGGAAAATACGGACGAAATTTTCGGCGTGGTCAAGGGTCTCGACCCCAGGGATCTTACCGAAAGCATCCGCACCATCAAGAGACAAATCGACGATTATACGAGTGAAACCGAAATTCTCATGAAAAAAAAGGAGTCGATTGAAAATACTCTAAACGACGCCATCACCGCTTACGACGAGATCAGCCGGGTGGCCACGCAGGCCCGGGACTCGGAAAGTCTCGCCAAAATCATCGACTCGAAGATAAGAATCATCGAAAGCCTCACCCAACAACGGATAAACGTCGAAACCCAGCTCGACCGGCTCGCGCGGGCGAAAGCCGATGAACTCGACCGCATCGACTATACGTATTTTCGCCTGAATATTTATGAAAATAAATTCATTGACGGCGAGAATCTCAGGGATTCGTGGAAAGCGGCCATCAAAAAATTCGTCACGGACATAAACGGTATTTTCCAGGATGCCAGCTTGGGCCTGGTAGCGGCAATTTTCTTCGTCCTCCAATACGCCCTCTACCTTCTCCTTATTCTCATCGCGGCTAAATACGGATGGCGCCTGGCCAGATATATCTGGAGGAAATAAAACCATCGGATATAATTTCAATCATAAAAAATTACTTCTTTTCGACTTCTGTTACCGGAATTTCGCTTACTTTCCCCGGGCCGCAATCCTTGTACGGATCCGTGATCGTCTTACTGTCTACGCTCGTGACCGTTCCGGATTTGGCACGGTAGTGGTCCGCATCGCAGCAAGGACATTCGTCCTGCGAATAAATATACGATAAATCATTATATCTGCATTATACAAAAAAATCGTCTCTTCTATCCGATATAATGCCGGAATGCGCCGCCCGCCTTATGCGTAAGTATCGACTCTTTGTCCCACGGTTTCGAAATCTTCCCGCGTGATCCAACCCTGGTTAAGCATGAATTTATTCAAAAAATCAATATCGCTTTTAACCCCGGATTCATCGCATAACTTCCTGTATTCCTGTCTTATCTTCGCTTCGGCGAATAATCTTTTTTCCCGGCCGCGCCTGATTGCGTCGAAGAGCTCGTTGCTAAACCGTTCCAGATCTTTTTCTATCCGTTTTTCGCCGCCGCCTCCTCCCGCCCATTCTTTATACATGGCCTCAAGCTCGGAGCTATCATTCTTTTCTTTGGCTTTTTCATAAGCGGCGTTAACCTTTAACATAAGTTTGTGCGACTCCGCGTTATCTTTATTTCGAAGATCGGCGTCATTGTGGAATAACCGCGCCAACTCCGCCCACATCTGTCTGGGTGTTTTTTTATTCTCCGTCCGTCCGGGTTGCGAATAAGTCTCTTTCATATAATTACTTATTAAATTAATTAAAACTCTTCCAAAGCATCCATGCACCCATAAGAATCAAAAAAGCAGCGCTTACCATCTGCTTCTTTTTGAACTTTTGCGCCTGCTTATGTATCGTCTCCGGAAACCCGATTTTCATAATACCCTTGATAAGCGCCGTAAGAGGCGATTATCCTGTCATATATCGCGCCGATGGCCGCCACCGACTCCGCATCTTGCAGTAATTTTTCCGTCCGGCGCTTTATCTTTCCGCCCAGTTCGCGTCCGAGCCCGAGACCTGTCCAGAATTCGTAGATATCGCCGGGGGTAACGGCGCTTTTCCTATGATAACAGGCAATCACCGCCCGGTTATATCTCTTCACATCTTCTATATTTTCCCCGTTGGGATTGGCGGCGTAGTCGAGGCAGGAAAGACAAAATTCGATGTCGTATTTTTGCGCGTCCTCCACATCCTCGACGATCTTGGCGGCGGTAAAATCGAGCCATTTATCCTCCGGCCACCCGGATACAGAATATCCGGCAAGCGCGGGGACCGTTTTCGTGAAAAGAAAATACTGGACCATGTCGCAAAGTTCATGGACCTGCCAGCCCTTCCTGAAATCATCCCGGGCGAAAGCCGGTTTCAGCATGTCCTCGCCGTGGGTCAGATTCCGATCCAATCCCGTCACATACCGGCTGTCGGGATAGATCGTGCCCGCGATGTATTTTTTTACGTCCCGGACCCGATATTCGTCTTTCAGGTCAAGGGCGAAGCGCATGTGTGTGGCGGCAAAAGCCATAATCGATGATTTTATTTATATTCCCATTATACCAAAAATTTATCCGGTCACGCCGCCTGCCGCAGCGGCTCGCGGTCGTCGAGCAAGCCGTCTATCTTGTCTAGATATTTAATCGCCTCTTTCAAACGCTCGTTGCGGTCCTTATCGCCGGACGACATCGAAGAAATATTGTGCGGGTCGAGAAAGCGCAAATGCCTTTCGTCCCCGTCTTCCGCTATCACCAGATTCTTCTCGCCCAAAAGGTCAATCATCTCGCCCTTCTCCCGGTCGAGCTCGGAAGTGATCCGGCAAAATTCCCTGAACTCCGCGCGCAGTTCCGGGTATTCTTCCAGCAAATCCGCC
>CAYVIA010000074.1:0-5132 GCA_964451485.1 uncultured Gammaproteobacteria bacterium | reverse complement strand
TATAATTTTGCTTATATCACTTGATTTTTTTCGCAAAGTATGATATACTGAAAATAGTAACACAAAAATAAAAACAGAATGGAAAATATAATAATCATCAGACGAGCTTATATTTATATATGAAACCGCTCATATGGCCTAAAATTTGAAAGGAGGCCGGGCGGTTTATTTTAATTTTATGGGTATTGATATATTCAAATTGCAGCCGCAAACCGTGGCGCTAAAACCGAAGGAGGAAAAATTCGAGAATTTTACGACAAAAATGAAGCAGGTAATTACCAGGGGAGACGGCACGCTCGAAAAAGGAGAGGAATTCATCAAGGCGGACATCGATTTCGGCGCGTCGCTCGATCACCTGAAGATTCACCACGAGGGCGGAGTGGCAGGCAGCTAGTTCAATCACGAGGTTCTGATTTTCCGGAGAGAATGCGCCTATGTTCCCGGCCCGCGTTAACATGGAGACGTATAAAGCGGATACGCTTCAGGGCTCGAATGAATCAAAATACTGGGAGCCCCACGCGTTTATCAGGACGATATAAAATTATTTTTTTAAAAATTAAATATCGACATTTGGCAGATGTCGAAACAGTCTTATGGGTTTAGAAAACAACATTCAGGCGCCGGGAGCGCAAACCCGCGCCGAAGAAGAAAAATTATCCCCGGACGCGGCTTATGAAGAGCTGGAAGCGAAAATTCCGGAGGTGGCGGCCATGAAGGGCTTCGATCAGCGCAGCGATTTTCACGACCTGACACTCGATGAACACAACAAGGAATTTTTGCGGCGGCTCGAGGCGGACGAATTTATCTCCGGACTGCCGGAGAAAGAAAAAGGGCTGGTTGGGCTGGCGGCCAGGCTGCATGACCTGGGTAAAACTTCGCCCGAGGGGCAAAAACCTAACCCCAAAGATCCGGAGAAGATGCAGTACCCGGGGCATGAAAGAGAAAGCGAAAGAATGGTGCGGGAGATATTGGCCAAACATTTCCGCCTCGGACCGGACGATATCGATTTCGTGGCCAAACTCGCCGGCTTGCACGCCTCCGCCCTAAATCTTGTCAGTAATTTTCAGGCCAACAAAGAGCCTGGGGGTAAGGGCCTTAAGGCCTATGACGAATTCATGAAAAGAGCCGAAGAAATTCCGGGGGAGATTAATTTGGTGGATAAGATGAAGATTATTTTAGCACTTAATAAAGCCGATATTGGTGCCTGTTATAATGAAGCGAGCGATCAGTCTTCAGAAAAAGTGCAAGCCATCGCGGCCAGGGCGGAAACGCAGACCGGGGTGTTGGTAGAGATGGAGAAAGCTTTGCCCGCACTTATCGCGGCCGTCAAGGGCAGGCGTGGCGGAGACCAAACGGCCGGCATTGTTTTTGAGAACGGCGAGTATAAATATATCAAGCCGGAAGCGAAGAAGGCGGTAGAAATACCCACGGAACTCAAAAAGCTGGGCGGAGTGCTCAGGGACAAGACCAAAGACGTGGCCGAAATTTACCCTAAGCTAAAAGCGCAAAAGGACAACGAAAAGGCGCTTGCCGGCATCGTTAACGGCGTACTTAAAAATAAACTGGGCTTGAGCAAGGAACAAATCAAGGCAATTATAGAGATACTTTAATATTTTATAGGACTTCTGCGTTTCGTGGTTTAATGCGTAAGCGCGTAAGTCCTGTTAATTTATTTTGGAAGATATTATGGTTAATGGCGAGCGAATAAAAAATATATCCAACCGTACCGACAATGAGCCGGGGAAGATCGGCATGAAAAAATATACCATGGACGAGTTGCGCGCGTCGGGGCTGGTTACAGAGAGGGGGATGGACCGGCTGGCTGAACTCGGGGAAACGTTCTCCGGGGACGATTTTCGTTTTGTCCGTGACCTGAAGCGGAAGTTCGGTGAGGGAATCGATATTTGTCTGGTCGGCGGCATCGTGCGCGACGCAATTTTGGACAACAAGGCCAAGGATTATGATTTTCTCATCTCGTTCTCCGGCTCGGAGTTCAAAAGTCATGAGGAAGCAAGAAAGGCCTTCGAGGATTTTTTCGCCGCCCGCGAAATGACGAACGAAGAGGGTGCGAGGATCATGAAATTGCCTTACGGCAAACTCGTTTTGGCCGGAGAAAGTTTCGGCGTCTATAAGCTTAGCGCCGGCGGGGAAGCCGGCACGGTCGATATCGCTTTTCCGCGCAAGGAAACCGCCCGCGAGGGAGGCAAGCGCGGCGGCCGGGCCAATTTCGACGTGCAATCGGACGCCCTGATGCCGGTCGGGGAAGACCTTTCGCGCCGCGACCTCGATATCAACGCGCTCGCTTTGCGGGTCAAAGAGGAAGGGGCGGGCGGCTACGGCTTCGAACTGCTGGACGCTTATAACGGCCTGGAGTCGATTGGGGACAGGCGGATCCGGGCGGTGGGCGAGCCGATCGACCGTTTTCGCGACGACTTGAGCCGTATTTTCCGCGTGATCAGATTCGCGGTCAAGTACGACTACGAGATCGATGACCGCACCTGGCAGGCGCTCGCCGATATAGTGAGCGAAGGAAAATTGAACGCGCTGGACGAGGAAGGAAAGTTCCTGTTCAAGCGCGAAACGCTGGCGGCGGAATTATGCAAAGCCGTCCAATATGATCCGCTAAGAACCCTGCGCCTGCTGCGCCAGCCGATCCCGAAAGAGGGGGAGGAGACCTGCCTCCTGGGGGAGATCGCTCCCGCCCTGACCGGCGAGGTACGGCTCGGAAAAAAAGACAAGCAATACATCGATCATAACCATATCAATTGGTATCTGGAACGATTCGGCGAGAGCAAGGATAAAAAAGGCAGGCCGGGATTCCAATTCCTGGCCGCGCCGGACGAGGATGAAATACGCGCCAGCCGGGAGATAAAAGAAAAATCCCTGGACCGGGCGGAGAAGATGTTCGCCCTGGCGGAAAAACAGGGTATAAAGTTACGCCCGGAAGAATCGTTCGCCGTTCTCTACCATAACAGCGGCCAGACCGCGCGGCTGGCCCAGTCCCAGCCGGCAAAGGACCGTTCGATCTATCCGAACCATTACGCGCTCAGCCGGGCCTACTGGAATAAGGATTATTACGACCTCAGGCTGGGGAGCTTGCCGATAGACGCGCGCGAGCTTTCCGTTGACCGCAGGGGCGTAGGCCGGATTATAGGCGGTATTCCCAAGGTTTACGGCGTCCTGAACGACCCCAAGTGGGAAAACGGAGGGGAAGTGAGCGACCGGACAAAAGCGCGCCTTTTGGAGCTTTTCCCCGAAGGCGTGAACGACGACCTTTTCCGGGTGATGGAACTCGATATCGCGGCTACGTCCACGGTGGGAGAGGACACCCGCAGGCGTTTCGAGGGTCTGCGCGGGTTTTTACAAAAAAATATACAGGAACTCGAGGAAAAATTCGGCAATCTCGAAACCGGCTTCAATTCCGTCTTTACTTCCAGGGACCTGAACAGGGTATTCCGTATCGAACCAGGATCGTTGTATAAAGAGCTCGGGCGCCTGGCTAAAGTTACTTATTTCAATTATTTGCGCGAGGTAAGCGGAAGCGGCGGCGAATACATGCCGGAGGAGGCCCGCGACCGGATTTTCGCGCGCGTGTCCGGGCATTCGGAAGTGCGGCGGCAATGGCAGAAACTGCTGACGCCGTCCTTGTACCGTAATATTTTCGAGCCCGACCTTGGCGACTGTGAAAAATTATTCGCAGTTAACGGACAAAACGGGGATGTGATAACGAACTGGGAGGCGACGCGGCGGGAGGTTATGACTACGGTCGAAAAAAGGGTGTACGAGGATTTTGCGGGAAGAGGATGCGCTAATTTTTCATGTTCGGGTGCGGTCAAAGAGCGTTTCGAAAAGAGGGGAGGGGTTTTCGCGGCCGTTTTTAAACATTTGCTTTTAGCCGATCCGGCCAAGGCGGAAGAGGCAGTGTCAGAGGACATGGAGAAAGAAGGCAAGGGCAAGGTCCTTGAAGACGGAGAGATCGTTGCTCTCGCGGACAGAACGGGGAAAAAGAAGGAGTCGAAACCGAAACTCTTCGATTTCATCCTGCCGGAAATCACCGCCGAGTACGGCGTGTCCCAGCCCGCGAACTACCACAGCGAGGGCGACGTTTTTACGCATACCTTTGCCGCCCTCAAGGCGATGAAGGAATTCGAACGGGAGGGAAAATTCAGGGCGGATGAGGAATTGGCGGCTACGATACTTTTGCATGATACGGAAAAACCGGAAAAAATGAGCGTTAACGCCAAAACCGGCGCGATCCTTTTTGCCGGCCACGAGGATATCGATCCGCGGAAGATCGAACGGGTTTTGTCCGCGCTCGGGATAGACGAGGCGCATGCAGGGAATATCGAACGGGCGATCGATAATCATATGGTCGTGTTCCAGCGTTGGAAGAACGGAAAGGAAAAGGCCGGCGGTGATCTGACACTCGATAATTACCGGCTGTTCCCGGGCGGTACGAAAGATATTCTTTATAAATTAATGCTTTGCGACGCGCGCGCGAGCGTGCGCGCTAACGGCCGCGATCAATACGAGGATGACCACGAACATTTCCGGGCGCTGGAGCAACAGTTGCGGCGGATCGATAAGATAAAAGACGCGGGACTGGATTTCGAAAGTTTCCGCGCCTCCGGGGAGGTTGGGGGATTGCTGGATAACGAGAATAACGCCAAAGAGGCCTTTGGGCTTTTCCTCTCGTTTGCCGATTTCGCGGCCAGGGAAAAAGTAAGCGGCGAAGCGGCTTACGGGGAGTTCGCCCGCAAGGAGGCGCTCGGCTCGCGGGAAGTTATGCTACGGTTTCTCAAAAAGAAATATGATTTAAAGAAACAGGCCGAAGTATTTTTATCAGGCGGGAAACGAGAAACCACCCAAAATAAGAAGGAGCGGCAGACCCTCAGCCGGCGCTTGGTCCGCGAATTTTTGGCGAGCGCGGTCATGAACGAAGAGCTGGACAGGAGGGGCGGAGATATTTTCGAGTCGGATATTAACCGGATTTTCGGGGCATGGCTCGAGCGGCAGGAAGGATTGCGGGACAAGCAAGATGAAAATTGGGAGAAAAACGCCGGGATTTAATGTATCTGATTCGTGTGCGTTTATATAATAGTTTACATGCAAAGAGCAAACAGGGCGGCATT
>CAYVIA010000073.1:0-5508 GCA_964451485.1 uncultured Gammaproteobacteria bacterium | reverse complement strand
AGCGAGATCGAGCCGCGGCGCTTAAAAGCGCCGGCGAGGCAGCGCCCGGCCAGTCGCCTGACCGTTTCCGCGGGCACGCCTTCGATTTCCGGCAATTTATCGAGTTGCTCTCTACCACCTTCGGGGTCGAAACCGGACTTAAGCAGTTTTATCATTATCCGATCCAGGGCCGGATAAGCCGCGCCCAGCTGGTCCTCGTCGCCTCCCGCCACTCCGAGGCCGTCATCCGGCCGCGCCGCGATAATCCCTTCGGGCACGCCGAGGTAGCGGGCGATATCGTAGAGTTCAAGCCCTTTCAGAACGTGCTGGATCATGCCGAAATCGCCCACGTCCCCGTGCAGGGTCCAAAAGGCCATCCAGTACTCGGACAGGTTATCGGTCGAGAGCACAAGGCCGCGTACCATACGCGCCGTATGGTAGGTACCGAAAATCATGCGCAAGCGCGCTTTTATATTTCCCTGGGCTATCCTTCGCGACTCGTCCCAGTCCTTAAGCTCGCGTTCTCCGCCGGTTTCGGCCAGGATCTTCTTTATCTGTTCGTCCGTCCCGGCCGTCAGGTTAGCGTAAGCGTACTCGAAAACGGGCCCGAGATCGAGACGCACTTCGCGCGCGCCAAATTTTTCGATCGCCTCACGGCCCAGCGCCTCCGCCTCGGAAGCCGAGTCGCAGGGCATGATCAGGCCGACAGACGCCAGTTTGAATCCACTCGCTTCGGCCAGTTGGCAGGCCTTCCGCGCGAGGCCGAGCGTAACGGCGCTGTCCAGGCCGCCGGACACGCCCGTCACGACGTAATGGATATTATGCTCCCGGCAATAGTCCGCCAGGGACATGGCGCCGCTTTCCACGGCCGTTTTGATTTGTTCTTCGGTTAGTTTGTACGGCATATGTTTCCTCCTTAATTTTGTTTTTAAATATATCAACCAAATAATACGCGATTGGGCGGGGACGAAATCGCTTTCGTCCCCGGTTTCGCTAGTCGATAATTTCCGCTATCGGCTGCGCCAGTGAAAGAACTCTGAACGGATTTTTTCCTTTTATGGCCTTGGCGGTTTGCGAGCAGGAATCGGTAATCCAAAAATTCTCGAACAATTCCGGCGTGATCCGGCGCCAGGCCTTCTTCGGGAAAACCCCGTGCGGCGCGAAAGCGCTTACATACTCCGCGCCGTCGTGCTTCAGCTCGTGCCGGCATTGAATTATAGTTTCACCGGAATTCACCAGGTCGTCAAGGATAATTACGTGTTTGCCCTTGGAGTCGCCTTCTTTGATTATGACTTTCTTGTCCTTTCCGTTCTTCCCCGTCTTGATCTTGTCGCACTTGATAACGCACAGCCAGTCGGGCAGCTTCTTGCCGAACCTTTTGACCGCTCCCTCATCGGGCAAAGCCACCGCGATATTTCTTCTTCTTTCGGCCCTGATATGCTCAGCGCATCCTGGCTCCATATAAATCATCTTCTCTATTTCGCGCAACAACAGGGAAATGGCCGACTGCGCGTCGAAAATCACGTTGCCGTTCCCGAAATAACCTTCTTCCTGCACGGCGTGGATATCGAAGACGGACAAAAGATGATTGCCCTTGCTTCGGTAGACGGGTATGGCCGAAAGCATCTGCGCCAATGCCTGGGCAGTCACGATTTCCCCCGCTTTGTCGGCTCGGTCCATGGTACCCACCGGAAAATACGGCAGGATGATATGCAGGCTGTCCGCTTTCTTTTCCCGAAACTGATAGAGAACGGCGAGTTGCGAAAAAACGTCAGCCGGCCCGGTAAAGCCGGCGAAAAAGACGATATCCCGCCGTCTGATCTTTTCCACTTCCTCAATGCGGAAATTAGGCCACCCGTCGTCGAAATACTTCCACTCGATCTCCCCGGTTTCCAGATTCTTCAAACGGGCGACTTCGAGCGCCAGGTCCCGCATGGCCTCACAGTAGAAAATAATCGGTTTGTCTTCGTGATTTTTCATATTTCACCTCTTTCCGTCTTTTGCGCCAGCAACCGGCGCTTGGCCTCGAAATCATAACCTTTAAGAAAACCGAGGCTTACTTTAAATTTTGTCGGCTCGATAATGATTTTACTCACATCTTCGGCTTTCTGTGACTTGCTATCGGCGTAACCGTTGACCGGGACTCTTGACGTAATCGTAATTTCGATTCTTTGCGGGCTGACCACGTCACAAGGGTAAATGCCGGTAGACATACCGGAAATGAACCAAGTACGCGAATCGAGCGGCAACACTGCTGAGCTACCCCGATTATTAAGGGCGTAAGCGGTCGTTCCTTGCGGTGTGGAAACCACTACGCCGTTTCCGTGGACTGTTCTTTCGGGAAAACCATTGAGTGTTCCCTTAATCGTAAACCCGGCGAAGTCAGATACTTCAACGCCGCAGTAAATATCATTAAAGGCCAAAAATCTTTTTATTTCTCCGTTTTTACGGAAAAAGATTCCCCGAATGAGTTTTACCGTGACTAACTGTAATTCGGAAAAATTCCGCGGTAATTCATCTATCGTATCGATCCGGTTAAGCAGAAAACCGCGAGTGCCGCGATGCGCGCCGACAATCACTTTCCGCGAGCGGCATAAATCCCTGGCTGTTGTCATCAACCCTCCGTCACCGGACGCTACCAGATAGGCATTGCATATCTTCTCATTATAAGACGCCTGCCCCTCGGAAATCAAACTTCGCTCCAGCCAGACCCTGACATCATCCGATCTTTCCGCTCCCGGCTCGCCTATATCGGGCAAAATCGGGTAATAGACTATTTTCCCTTTGCGAAATAATCGTTGCATATCCGCCTCCTCTTAATTGTGTGCTTAACATTTTTATTACCGACCTACTAATCGATTTAAAGATCATATTTTCCCTCACTGCAATCGCCCGGCGCCCGGGCGGCTATAGTGAGGAGTGGTGGGAAAAAGAAAATCCCACCACTATAATTTCAAAAAGAACTTTTTTTACTTGTATTCCGGAATGGTTGATTCGGTAAGCAGAAGCTTGCGCATGAATTCGTTCAGTTTCCCGCTCACGGATACGTGATAAGGCGTCGGGTTAACGCGGCGCAGAAAATCCGGCCGGCGCTCTTCTACGGCCCTTATCTGGCTCAGGACATTATTCCTTATCTGATCGGGCGTCATTACCGGATAAAGCCGGCGGCCGTCCCATATCGGCTTGAGTAATTCGATTACCCGTACGGGCGTTATCCGGGAGCGTTCGATCTCGTTTAAAGGATTGATCGTCAATATCGGTTTTCCGGATTGCGGCGGCTCCTCATCCCGCATCAGCATCAGATCACAAATAGGGAAACCATTTTCCCCCACCAGCCGATAAACGCTCTTTCTCCCCGGTATCGTTCTTTTTTCCGGATTCTTGGACAGCTTGATCCTCGGATCACCGTTTATTTCCACGAGTTTGTAAACGCATCCGAGGGCCGGTTGCGACTGGCAGGTTACGAGGTGGGTACCGACACCGAAACTGTCGATCTCGTGCCCGTTTTTATTCAGCTCATCCAGCACTTCCTCGTTGATGTCGTTGCTCGCCACGATCACCGATCCAGACAGATTAAAACCGGTAACTTTCTCTGACCGAATAAATTGCCCCCTGGACATTTTCGATTCATGCGCCAGGTCGCCGGAATCGATACGTATACCTATCGGATTATAACCGAAATCCCGCAGGGCCGTGGCCACGCAGATATAGTTGGGTACGCCCGAATCCTGGATATTGTAGGTATCGACCAGGGCGAGAAAACCGCGGGGAAACGCCTGGGCATAGGCGATAAAAGCCGCCAGCTCGCCCTCGTTAGTATGCGTAAAGCCGAGTTTTTCGCGCCATCTCAAAACGGCAGCCACGAAATCGCGGTTTTTTCCGTTCATGCCGACAAGCGACCTGTCCTCGAGATCGTCAAGCGATTCGTATCCTTGTACGTACGAATGGGCATGCGTGCCCTTGACCGGCAGGCCGTGAAGACGGCCGGCCA
Organism: uncultured Gammaproteobacteria bacterium; assembly: GCA_964451485.1. Taxonomy (GTDB): domain Bacteria; phylum Patescibacteriota; class Patescibacteriia; order Patescibacteriales; family UBA12075; genus CAYVIA01. The sequence goes on along the minus strand of CAYVIA010000073.1, from coordinate 1,538 downwards.
GGACATTGCTCGTACCGTCAAAACCGCCATAATAACTGTAACGGGAAGCGGAAACGCCGCCGTCCGGCCCCTGGGCCCGGCGCAAGCCGAATTCGAGCATAATCTTTTCCCGCCCGGCGGCCGACCGGTACCAGGAAGCGTTCGTCATCATCAAAGAAGCGTAATTGACGAGGTTCAGCAGGCCCGTTTCCACAAGCTGGGCCGCGGCCAGCGGTCCCTCGACCCTGATAAGCGGCACGCGGGGAAAAACCACCGTGCCTTCGGGAATGGCGGAAATTTTAAGTTGCGAACAATCGATCTTCCTTAGCCAGCGGAAAAAATCCGGGTCGCAGCCACCCATGGGCGGAGCTATGCATAAATCATGGTGCGGATACTTTACCTCAACACGTGTTTCCTCTCCCCAAGGGCAGTAGGTCCGTTTCCAGTACTTATTCTTAATGGCTACAATTATGCCCGCTTTCAATTCGTGCTCGAATTCGGCTACCAGCTTTTTCCTGCTCATAACCAGTCCATCGCGCAGGAAGCGGATATCCGCTTCGGTAAAACGGAAGTTTTCGATATAACGCGCGGCCTCTTCCAGGCCGCCAAAGATCGTATAGCCGCCGCTCGCGGGATTCTTGCGGAAAAAAAGTTCGAAAACCGCCGGTAATTCGTGCCGTCCATGCTTCCAGGAAGCATACGTCATGGTAATCTGGTACAAATCGGTCAAACTCGCCATCGCTAAACCGTTCGTGGGTTTCATTTTCTACCTCCATCCGTAAAGTTTGTTGGTTTCAATGTACGCGGCCACCTCATCAGTGGCCAATTCCTTATATCTTAAATCGCCTCGGGCGATTAAGCTTCTTATTCCGGTGCTCGAGATCTCCGGCAGGCGCGCGTCCAGGATGCGGAAATTCGGCGGTAGAGCCAGCGACGCGAGCGAGGTATAACCCGCGCGCGTAACTACCAGCCAGGGAAAATCGCGCATGAGTTTTTCACCGTCGTCCCATTCGGCCACGATCTCGCATTTGCCGCCGAACTCTTTTCTGGGCAGGACCACGTCGATGCCGGTGCACCAGGTAATTTCAGCTCCCGGGTACTGCCGCGCGAGCGTGGTAAACCAGTCGATGGTCGGTGTATTATCCGCGTCGATATCGTCATACCTGATGATAAACCTTTTATCCTCCCGCAACTTCGCGAAAGTCATATCGGTCATGGCCCGCCGGTGACGAGCAGCCGCTAATTCCGGCTTATCCGGCCGCACGCCGCACGGAATCCAGATTACAAGGTCAAAAAGCCCGGAAGCGAGCAGGGCTTCCGCCAGTTTAAGATGTCCCTTGTGCGGCGGATTGGCCGATGACCCGGCCACGCCGATGCGTAGTTTAGACATATTGCTATAAAATAATCATTTTACTTGTTCACTGCCTCCGTCAGGCCCTCCCCTGGCGGATTCGTGCGGTAGAGTTATATTTTTATCGCGCCACAGTCATTTCAGTTTCTACGCTCCCGCACCCCTCCCCCGGGGAGGGGATTTTTACCGCAGACAACTTCGGTTCATG
>CAYVIA010000072.1:0-5606 GCA_964451485.1 uncultured Gammaproteobacteria bacterium | reverse complement strand
CTGAAGAAAGAGACGCTTGAAAGGGATGAATTCGAAAAGATCGTCGGAAAAAAGAGAATCGCCCAAGACGCTTAAGTTTTATTTTTAAAAATCCTCGATTTGACGTATACTGCCCCAAATAGCGGTAAGCGCTTCATATAGATTTTGATCATACATAATCTATTTGAAAGCTTAAACGCCTTTTCACAGGATGAGCCGAAAACGGGCTCATTTTGTGTTGGAAAGTATCTTCCTGTGTTAGGGCCGGTCAACCCTTATAGTATCTTCTTGTGTTAGAGAAGACTTCGGATTGACATTATATTAAAATTACTGTATAATTAAATAAGAATTAAAGAATTAAAAATTATTTTTATGGGGTGGACCACCAGACAAAAAGACGACTTCAGCAGACAAATTCAGTTTATTAATAAAGAGTATCAGGCCCAAAAGAAACGCATTACCGCGGAACGCGATAAAAAAATTTTCGATATTATTAAAAAAGTAGAAGCGCGCCACCTGGAAAAGATCAGGAGTAGCCTGCGATAATCGCGGGATTTTTTATACCGGAAAAAAGGTATGGCGGCGATAATTAAAAATATGTCCCAGGAAAAGAATAACAAAGAGTTAAATAAGGAGGAAATTCCTGCCGGCTATGATGAAGAGCTGTATAAGGCCCAGGAAGAGAGTATCAGAGAGGCGGCCCGGCTAAGGGAAGAGGAAGCCAGGGAAGAGGAAAAGAGGAAGGAGCAGGTCGAGCGGATAACGAACGACCCGGAGGCGACGGAGGAAAATAAGACGGAAGCGCGGGAGGCGGACCGCGCCTGCGGGCGGGCGCTCGATGAAGCCAGGGAAACAAGGGACAGGAAGATCGAGCGGGCGGAAGCGGAGCGCGTGATAAAAGAAGCTATCGATACCACGTTGAAGATGATCGAAGATACGCCCGCCGAAGAAAGAACGGACCGGGAGATCTGGGTAATCGACGCGGTCAAAAAGGCGCTTGACAGGCGCGATGAAAACTGGCAGTTCACGGTCGAGGGGCTAGACGAAGACGGCCAGCCGGCTTACAGCGAAAAAGAAGGAGTGCCGGCAGACGGCTTGATCGAATTCCTCGATAAGCGGATTGCCGAGCGAAACGGGGTAGTCGAAGCCGAAAGAGAACGGCTAAATCGGGCCGTGGAGGCGCGCCAACAGCAACGGGAGGAATGGATAAAACAGGGTGACAAAGACCCTGATTCTTACCACCAACTGAAGATGTCCTGGCACGCTGTTTACGAAAAATTTGATTCCGATGACCCCTTGCGCGCCGAAGTCGACGCTTTGCGCGACCAGTGGCTCGAGGCCGACAGGCAAAACAGGCAGGATGATTCTTTCGCGTACGACGAAAACGATTTTAAACTACAGACCGGGGAAGCGCTCCGGCAGGTTATAGTTCGCAGAGACGAGGATTTGCTCAAAAAAATTAACGAGGTCGATAACCTTATTGACCGCGCCAATACGTTAGAAGATAATTCGGAGAATTTTTCCGCTCTGCACCCGAAAGTCGCCGAAGATCCACAAAAGTTGAAAAGACGGACAAAGATGGAAGCCAGAGATATCAGCGGAGATCAGCGGGGTCAGGCGCGCCGCGAAGGCAAGAATTTAAACGACCCGGCGATCAAGCGGAAAATAATGCGTGGTGACTGGTACCAAGCGCAGGGGGAATTAGAAAAACGGCGGGAGATAGTCCTGCCGCCCGCGGAAGCGGCGCCTAAGGGCGTGCTGATGATTGAACTTATCGGCAACATTCCCGAGCAGATTCCCTTTCCCGAACGGAAGCAAATCACGTATTCCGAACCCAAACAGCTTACTTACAGGCCGGAAAAATACTCCGCGCATATCGTCAATATCGACGAGATCGTCAGGAGTTACGCCATGAGGATCGCCGATGAGAAGGTCAGGCAGATGGAGCACGCGCCGGAAGAAGGCATGCGCGCCAGCAGCAGGGTCAGGTCGTTTTTGAATAACCTTTACGGCGTAGTCAGGCACCCGGTCAATACGGCCAGAAAAAGCTGGTTGAGATTGGCGGAAAATTCATATCGCACAAAATTCTACATGGAAACCCTGAACCAGATAACCTCGAACCAAAACCTCATGCTCGAGATCGTGACCAGTTACCGCCTGGGTCGTCCGGTGGAAACCAGCGACCCCAACCTTAAAAAAGACCTTAATTTCGAATTATTGGATAAGGTAATGGAGGAATACGAGCAGAACGTGGAAGAATTAGAGGAGAAAGGGGAAAAAGTGAACGACCCGCGGATGGATACGGCCATGAAAGACCTTATTTACCGGCACTTAAGCGAGGGCTGGGACCGTGAGCGGTTCGAAAACGAACAAAGAACCGTTATTAATAATCTCAGGGATGAAGGACTGTTAACGAACGAGGATTTTCTCGGTAAGAGCGGCCGGAACGCTAATGAAGTCGGCAGCGGCCTTATGTACGCCACCAATTTATTCAAAATCGCCGAGGACTACAAGACGCACATCGACCAGGAGGTGGTTAAGCTGACAAAAGAAAGGCAACTGACGCCGGAGCAAAAGGAAAAACTGGCCGAGCATATCCGTGGCATCATGAAGCTTGATATCGAATTGGGAGCGAAATTTTCCGATTTGCACAATAAGAGGCCGGCAGGCAATTTGCGCGGCATGGAAAGATTCGTGAACTGGACGCAAAATACGCCGATCATACGGAGAATCGCTTCCAACCCCGGATCGGTAGCGTTCATTACGGCCTTGATGGCCGACCAGGGAGCCAAGGGAGTGGCCAGAAGAGCGGTAAAAGGCGCTTCCTACGCCGTCGGCGTCGCCACCGGCGCTTTGCTGCCCGTTATAAGCGCGGCGGGATTGGGCGGAGTATTCGGCTACGCCCGCCGCAGCCGCGATATGAAGCATGACCGCGCCATGCACCAGAATCAGAGAATATTGGGTCAGAAATTCGGTGATTATCGGCGCGGGCAGATGGAGCGATTCCAATATGATATCGCCAGCGCGCAGGAATTGCAGAAAGACATGGATATTATCAAGCAAACGCCGGAATACGACGCCCTGAGCGACGAACAGAGGGAGCGGCTTGCCTCGACCTATGCGCGTTTCAAGGTAGAATACGAACGCGATCTCGATTACCGGGTGCGAGGAAGGAGGAACAGGACCGTCGATCTTATATCGGTCGATAGGGAAGAAGGAGGGAAATACGGTACGAATTACATGGCCAAAACCGACCTTAAGGCGGATTTATATGCATATTTAAGAAATAATAATCTGATACCTCCCGACCGCACCGGCTTATTGACCGACGATTCCGGCCGTCCGGCGGATACGGAATTCAACCGTTTGGTGATGGAGAATTACGCCCGTTTCAACGGTGATATCGACCATCGGGACCGCGAATTCGAGAGCCACCGGCGGAGAAGTTCGGCGGTGATGGGCGTTTTTGCCGGCGCCGGCGCCGGTCTGGCCGTTATGGGCGTCCAGGAACTTTCCCAATGGTGGCATGGCGGTCACGGTTATACGGCCATTGACGCCATGCGCGGCAAAGATCCGCGAACCGTCGTTTCCGGCGGCGGCACCGCGGAAAAAATAATCGGAAAAAAAGTTATCCAGGAACATTATTTCGAGGGAGGCGGTAAACTTAATGTCGGGCATAATGTCATCGATCTTAAGGGAGAAAAGTTCGATATCGTGATGTCGGCTAACGGCAAGATTGACGGAAAAGCGAGTTTATTGCCCAAGGGCTGGTCGGTACGCGGTAATAATCTCGTGCATATGGCACCGGAATTCGGGAAATCGTCGGTCATTGACGCCAGCAACTTCAAGGAGTGGGCGGAGCATAACTTCAAGGAGAAGCTCGACCGGATTACTTATACTAAATATCTATACGAGGGTACGCCGCCCGAGAAAGGGATAAGGGCGCTGCCGGAGAAAGTGGCCAATATGTTCAGCAATAAAAAATTGCACGCCAATTTGACCGAATTGATGATGCAGTACGGACAGGACAAGAACGGCAACGTTTATGTGGATGTCTCGAAGATGTTCGGCAAGACCCTGAAGGCGGCCGCCGGCGATCATGGCTTTAAACTTGAAGACGCTTTGAAAAGCGGCAAGAAGATGTTTTTGACTTTTTCCCTCGATAACTCCAAAGGCGGGACGCAGTTTACGCCCATCAAGATCGAAATCGGCCAAGACGGGAAAGCTATCATTCCGGAAAAACTAAAGGATATATTTTTCGGTATCGACAAGAACGGAAAATTGCTGCAGGGCCCCCAATACCAGCGCGGCCTGCAATCGTTGATTATCGACACGGGGGAAGTGAACGATAAGGGAGCGCGTAAGGTTTGGGAAGTCGCTTCGGTTTACGGCGGGCAAAAACCGGAAATTTCCAACATGAAAGAAGAGGTAATCGACATGATGACCAGGGAAAAGGATATCCCCGTTACCGCCACGGAAGCAGTGCCGCCCGTTTTCGCCACGGAGGAGCCGGCTTTCGCCGCCGCCGCGGCCGGCACGCCCCGCTGGCAGCTTGAAAGCGAAGTGAGCGCCGAAAGACCGGGGAAAACGGATAATGACGATAAGCGGCGCCAGGGCGCTCCGCGCGCGGATAATAAGGGTAGGGTCGTCAATGAGGACGTTTCCCGGAAGGACGTCTCCGGGGAGGAGGAAGTATTGATGGGCGAGGCGGGCCGCACGGCGGAAGAAAAAAAGGAAGAAGAGGAAAAAGTCAAAACGGAAAAGACTGACGCGAACGCGGAAGAGAAAGTGAGGGTGGAGGAATTTTATCCCCATGACACTTCCGCGGGGGAAAAGACCTGGGAGATCAATAAACAATTGTTCGCCGAGGACAACCTGCGGGAAATATTGAAAATAAAAATGCCGGCCTGGATGCGAAAAATTTTGGATCGACTCAATTATTATGTAGCCGCGAGTAAAGCCGGCAAAGCCGAAATCGACGCTAAAGACGCAATGGTATTCAAGCTTTATTATAAGCGTTTCCTCAAGCTTAATCCGCAGACGTCCTTGTCTTTCGCGGAATTTAATTACTGCCTAAAGAAAGGGCTTGAAGAATTCCTTAACGAGGTCGACGTCGTAAATAAGAAAACGAAAGGAACCAGGCGCGCCGCGTCAGCGCAGGAAATCGAACAGGTAAAGCAAACTACATAAATTTAATCGATTATAATTATGAAAATGCCAACAACAAAAAATTTGGATCACACGGACGAGCAGATATTGACTTATATCAAATTACTGTTGAAAAAAAAGGGCATGGATATCATGCCACCCGACATCTTAGCCGATATGATACTCGATCTTTACGGCCGCTTCGAAGCGCATCTGCTGGTCAGCGCCCTCGCTAAAATCGATCCGAGTAAGTACGGGGAATTCGACCGCCTGGCAGAGAAAGAGGACGGCGCGCAAAAAGCCGTGGAGTTTATCAAAGCCAACCTTCCCGATTATCAGCAGGTAATTATGGCTGCCATGGCGGAATTCGAGAAGACGTACCTGGAAGCGTAGGTAGTTTGTTATTTTTTGATGTTATTTTTGATATAATTTTGCTTATATCACTTGATTTTTTTCGCAAAGTATGATATACTGAAAAT
>CAYVIA010000071.1:0-5701 GCA_964451485.1 uncultured Gammaproteobacteria bacterium | reverse complement strand
ACGGCGGAAATACCGATAGCGGTTATGGCCTTAAGGATGAACTTTCCTGTCAACTCTCCCGAGAGAAAGCTGTTCAGGGTTACGATCAGCCAGATCAGCATGACTACCGACGATACGAAAAGGATAAAATAAGTCAGCCATTTGCGCACGCCGGAGTCGGCGCGCAAAATGCCCGCCGCAAGATTCCTGCTGATGGCGCGCATGGTAAGGAAGTAAACCGGCGCGGAGAAGAAAAGGGCGGAGATGGCGAACTTCAGGAGCTCGGGCGAATACCGGCCCGCGTCCTGATTAAGGATATCCGCGATATTCTTATTGATGATCTGGAAGATAATCGCGCCCGCGGAAAGCGCCATAAAAACGAGCGCCACCAGCGAAAGCATGTAATAAAAAGCGAATTTTGGCGAGTTATCCTGGGAAGACATAAATTTTATATTATATTAAATTATTTAAAGTATAATCATGATAATCTGAATTATACTTTTTATACATTAATAATAGCATAAATCCGGTCAAAAAGAAAACCCCCGGTTTGACCGAGGGTTATTGGTTCATTTCTTGAATACGATTTTGAAAACTTCTTCGATATTTTTTACGAAATGGAATTTCACGCCTTTATAATCGGAGGAAAATTCCGCGATGTTGTGCCGGTTGTCTTCCGGTACGATAAATTCCTTTATCCCCTCTCTGGCTCCGGCCGAAATCTTCTCTTTAAGTCCGCCCACCGGCGTAATCGCTCCGCACAGAGTGATCTCCCCGGTCATGGCCAGATTCTTCCTGACCGGCTTGTTCGTCAACAGGGAAGCGAGAGCCACGGTGATGGTAACACCGGCTGACGGCCCGTCCTTTTTTATCGCCCCTTCGGGAATATGGAGATGAATCTTGTGTTTTTCGAAACTGCCTTTTTTCACGTGCAATTTCCCGGCGTAACTTTCAACCAGGGTCATGGCGCAATCGATCGATTCCTTCATTACTTCCTGCAGCCGGCCGGTAACCTTAAGGGGCTTGTCGAACGAATTCCTGATCAATTTACGGGTCTCGATCAGGAGCACCTCTCCTCCAGCGGGCGTCCAGGCCAATCCGACCGCGATACCCGGTCCGAACTCTTCGCCCAGCTTTTTTCGTCTATACTTGCGGGGGCCGAGATGTTTCGGCAAATTCGCATCGGCAATCTTAAGCGCGGTTCCTTCGCCGGAAACGATTGCGGCCGCGGTTTTGCGGCACAAAGCCATAATTTCTTTTTCGAGATTACGCACGCCGGCTTCACGGGTATAACCCGAGATAATACCTTTGATGGCCCGGTCAGTAACGATTATCTGGCTCGATCCAAGTCCGTGCTTTTCGATCTGTTTGCCGATAAGATACTTCCTGGCAATCTTGAATTTTTCTTCCGGCGTATATGGTTCGAATTTAATAACCTCGAGCCGATCCAGCAGAGGTCCGGAAACCTCAGCCCAGCTATTAGCGGTAGCGATAAACAACACTTTCGAGAGGTCAAAGGGCGTATTAAGATAATGGTCGACGAACGAATTATTCTGTTCCGGATCGAGAATTTCCATCAACGCCGATTCGGGATCACCGCTAACGCGGTTATTCCCTACTTTGTCGATCTCGTCAAGCATGAAAACCGGGTTATTCGCGCCCGCCTTTTTCAGGGAAGAAATTATTCTTCCGGGCAAAGCGCCGACATAAACCCGGCCATGGCCGCGCAAATCATCTTCATCTTTGATGCCGCCCAGGGCCAGACGGATATACTTCCTGCCCATGGCTTTGGCGATAGAACGGCCAATCGAGGTTTTGCCTGTTCCGGGAGGGCCGATAAAGCAAAGAATCGACCCTTGGGGTTCGAGCTTTTTGTCGGTAATAAGTTTTTGCACCGCCAAATACTCCTTGATCCTTTCCTTAACTGGCTTAAGGCCGAAATGGTCGCGATCGAGGATCTTACCGACATCCTTGAGATCGAGATTATCCTTCGTGCTTTTATTCCAGGGCAGGGCACAAAGCCATTCGATATAACGGGAGGCGCGGCGGAATTCTTCACCGCGGGGATCGCCGAGCAGTTTCGGCAATTCGCTGGCGGCCTCTTCTTTCGCTTCTTCGGGTACGCCCGCCTCGCGCATCATCTGCACATACCTTTCATACGGATGTTTCGGGGCCTCTTTCTTCTTTACCGGTACGGTAACGGCGTCCTGCGAACCCTTATTTTTTTCACGCACGAAAGGTTTGATATTGCCCCACTGGAAATTATCATACTCGGCGAAATACCTGACGGCAGAAGCCAGAATCCGGAATAACAATTCCGCTCGCCGCCGCACGTCCACGGTCGTCAGGTATGATTCCTGCGTGGACGCGTCGAGCAGGATTCTGCCGAACTCATACACGGCATCATCCAAAAAATATACTTGTAGCGCCGCGAACACCCTGTCCAAAAATTCATCCACGCTGCCCAATTTTTCGTTGTCGAAAATATCTTCGGGAAATATCCGCGCGTCGTATTCATGCGACTTCCGGCAAAGTTCACGTATCGGCTCTATGTATTTATCGGCATACTCATCGGTAATGGGACGCAATAATTCCGGCCGGTAATCGAGTATCTCTCCTTTGATAACCGCGGTTTTACCGTTATGCTTAAGGATGTCAAGAATCTTAACGCGATACAAGCCGACAAATTCAACGAAATCCTCGCCTATTTCCCCGATCGATAAGGCGCAGACGATTTGTTCTTTCTTGACCGGCCGATGCGAAAAAGCGCAAAGCGCATTCCTCTTCTTAAGTTCTCCGGCGGCTTTCTTCATCCCCGGTTCGGTATCTCCGAAATTAAAAGACGAAAACGGTATAGGCAGCCAATCGATCAGGCGCTTGACCAAATACAAATCGACGACTCTACAGTAGGGTAGTATCTTGCTGCTCATTTTCAGCCTCCTTCCAGCTATTTTTACGCTAACAGTAGCTTATATTCGATTATAAATGAACCGTAACGTTTTAAATGTATTTTCTAAAAATTAACAAAAATTCATTTGTTTGTCCACCACGAATTGCAAGCAGGTCATGGGACATGGAACATCAAATAAAATAATCTGTTACATGTTTCGTGCTACATGTTTCATGTTAAAATTCCGCGTTATTCGGTACGCGCGGGAAGGGAATAACGTCGCGGATATTAGCCATGCCGGATAAATACATGATCGCCCGCCCGAAACCGAGGCCGAAGCCGGCATGCTTTACCCCGCCGTAGCGGCGCAAGTCAAGGTACCAGCGGTAATTATTCTCGTCCATGCCGAGCTCCCGCATCCTGCCCAAAAGTACGTCCGCTCTCTCTTCCCTCTGGCTGCCGCCGATGATCTCGCCCACGCCGGGGACCAGGAGATCGACGGCGGCTACGGTCTTATTATCATCGTTGACGCGCATATAAAAGGCCTTGATGTCTTTTGGGTAATCGGTTACGAACACGGGTTTACTGTAAACCTTTTCCGTCAAATAGCGTTCGTGCTCGGTCTGCAGATCGATCCCCCATTTTACGGGGTATTCGAATTTCTCTCCAGATTTCTCAAGCGCGGCCACCGCCTGCGTATAGGTAATGCGCTCGAAGGCGGAATCGACCACGTTGTCAAGACGCGCGGATAAACCCTTATCGATAAACTTATTGAAAAACTCCATTTCTTCCGCGCACTCTTTCCTTATGTGGCCTATCAGGTATTTTACCATCTCCTCGGCCAGATCCATATTATCAGAGAGACCGGCAAAAGCGATCTCCGGTTCGAGCATCCAGAACTCGGCCGCGTGGCGGGCGGTATTGGAATTCTCCGCCCGGAAAGTCGGGCCGAAAGTATAGACATTGCGGAAGGCCATGGCCATGGCTTCGGCGTTAAGCTGGCCGCTCACGGTCAGACCGACCTTGCGTCCGAAAAAATCATCGCCAAAGTCCTTCCCGCCGGCGGCAGGCGTGGTCGTCACCCGGAACATCTCGCCCGCGCCCTCGCAATCGCTTCCCGTAATGATAGGCGTATGGATATAGACGAAGTCGCGTTCCTGGAAAAATTTATGGATAGCATAACTTAACCGCGAACGCAGGCGGAAAACGGCGGCGAAAGTATTGCTGCGGGCGCGCAAAGGGGCGATCGTGCGCAAAAATTCGAAAGAGTGGCGTTTCTTCTGCAGGGGATAATCAGCATCCGCCAGAGCGACAACCGCGACCTTCTCCGCGCGCAGTTCGAACGGCTGGCCCGCGGCCGGCGACTCGACGAGCCGACCGCTCGCCTCGATCGCCGAGCCGATGGTAATCCGGCCTGCTTCCTCGAAATTGGCCAATTTCTCGTCGAACACCACCTGCAGATTACTAAAACAAGTGCCGTCGTTAACGGTGATAAACCCCACGTTCTTCGAAGCCCTCACCGTCCTTACCCAGCCGGATACGATTACGTCTTTGTTCAGGTAATCCGCGGTGTTTTTATATAATGATTTGACGTAAATATTTTCGCGCATATATAAAAATCGATTCTTCGGATATTTTTGTGGGTAAAAAACGGGCGTTTCACTGATCTTCTCCGGACGGCTTCGGGCTTAGCGTAAAATTTGGGCGATTTTCAGATAAATTTTATTTCTTTTTATTATATATATCGAAAAAATTTACCTGAAAAATCGCTACAATTTTACATGCACCCGAAGCCGTCCGGCGAAGATCGCCCACACAATTGTCTGAAGAACCAAAAAATCAATTTCTTTTTCGCGTTAATAGCTTCCCGGCTTCTCTTCTAATTCTCCCAAACATCTCATCACGCTTTCCCGTATCGCCAACAGTCGTCCTTCTTTGTTTTAGAATCTCAACGATAAGGTCATGCGCGTCCTCGTATATTTCCACTAACTCGCTCCTCAAGTCCTTATCGCTCTCCTTATAATAAATATCGTTGGGCTGACTTTTGGCGTATTCAGCGAAAATTTTCAGCTGCATTTCGATCTCTTCCAGAATCTGAAACTGCGCCGGATGCGCCGATATTTCCCTCTCTTTTCCTTCGGCTTTCAATCGGCCTAATTCTTTTATCGTTTCCCTCCCCATACCTACAACTACTTTTGGTATTTGCGTCATCTTGCCTTTAACCTTGCCGGACTTAAAATACTTCATAGTGCCTAACGTGCCCTTTACTATCCCTCCTCGTATTTCATTAAATTTTACGCGCAACTCTTTATTCGGATTAGAAGTCGCGTCCATGACCAAGCCCATATACTTCTCAAAACCGCCCTCTTTTCTGAAAATGGTGAGCGTATCTATGCCATTTTCAAGGTCGTCAAAAAAAGCGGCCGGTCTGGCTTCCGTGTTTTCTCCCAACCAATCATTTTTGGTGATATTTTCCGTTACCGCGGCCTCAAGAACTGTGGCTAATTTCATGCCCTTTGACATCTTCTGCTTCTCCAACATTCTTTCTTTTATGGCCACAGCTTTCTTTTTATCGGCATCTACGGTATCCTGCCCGTATATTTCAACAAAATCATCCGGGCTAATCGCGTTCTCATTAAGATAGTCAGTCGCTTCTTTAAACATTCTGCCAACACCTATACCCTGATTATGCTCAAGATATTCCGCGTGATAATTCAATTTTTCCATATTAATGTTACTTTATATTTTTATCCTGTCATCGTAATAATTCGTTTTGACCGGCGCGGCCGCTTTGGCGGCAAAATCAGCCACGCTGGCAAGGATATCCTTCCA
>CAYVIA010000070.1:0-5846 GCA_964451485.1 uncultured Gammaproteobacteria bacterium | reverse complement strand
TTCTCCGAATACCTGGGCCGTGAAGACCTGGAGTTCCACGCTTTTGTCGTCTTTATAGCAACTGGGAGGCAGACCGGCTTTCTGGGCGCAAAGCTCTGACAGGAATTCGTCTATATCCCAGCCGGTCTCATCCGCCACCTGGGGCAGGAACACGCCCGCTCGCGCACCCTTGCGCACGATCACGCCGTGCTTGCCCAACTCGATCTTGTGCCAATCGTCTATGGCGCGAGGCGCGGACAGGACGCTTACTTCATAATCGAGCTTGTCCAGTTCATCCGGCGTAACCGGATTAAAACGGTTATCCTCCGAGCAAGCCGCCACTGCCATGTCCCGCACCACCCGCCAAAGCGGAGCCCCCGAGGGTATGATCTGACCGATACAGCCCCTGAGTTGTCCGTTTTCGTGCAAGGTGACGAATGCCCCCTCCTTACTCTGCAGGCGCTCATCCTTGATTTCGAAATCCGGCACCTGGCCGCTCTTGACGTATGATTCGACGGTTTGTTTGGCGATGCCGATCAGTTCTTCCTGCTCCTGTTTCGTCAAAATATTACTTAAGTCCACGCCGCTATTATCTTCGGCGGTTTCCATATTCGTCTCCTTCGATTCAGAAGACGAAGCCAGGCCGAACGCGACCGCCCCGTAACCGACCACCCGCTCGCGGTCGCCCATCTCTGCGTCGCCGGAATTGGCATATTTAAGTATCCCGATCCTGTCCCAGCCTGCGAGTCCGTATAATTCCATGACTGTCTTCACGCCGTCGATACCGCACAAGATCGTTTGTTCGCCCGGGACGTCCCTTTCCTCGACTTCTTCCGTATAGTCATCCATTTTTTCCACATCCGCCGTTTTGATGACTCCGAGTGTTTCTTGGTCAATAGTGTTGGCATCCTCATATTTCGGGTAATGGGACATGTCTGATGAGGCGACCACCAGGTCGTCCGGGCCGAGGTTATTCTCGAGCGCCCGCGCCAGTCGGGCGTAGCCGTCGCCGCCGGTATTGCCGAAAAGTATGGGTACTATCATGAAGCCGTCGGGCAGGACCGTTTGCAGGAACGGCAGCTGCACTTCGAGCGCGTGTTCGCCCGCGTGCACTTCGTTGTTGTAATGGATCGATTTATCGGCCGCAATCAGCTTATCGGCCAGTTTCCGGTCCACGCCCACCTGCCCGAGGGGCGTCTGCCAGGCGTCATGGCCGTCGATAGCCAGTCCATCGAAATAGGCGGTATGCGAATTGCAGAGAATAACGACCGTACCCGTTTTTTTGCCCTCTATTTGTTTATAGCCAGCGGCCGCTACCGGCGCGCTGAAATCGTAGCCGGCATGCGGCGCCATGATCGCCCTTACCGCCTCCATTTTAATATCCTGTTTTTCCGTCTTGTCCAGATAATACTGCACTTGATGTTTCAGCCGGTCAGCATCGGCTTCGTAAAATTGGCCCGCTACCGCGGACGGCCTGATATTTTTATACATAGGTTTACTTGCTTCCTGTCCGCCGCCAGTCGCGGTACCGATATTTTTATCGGCGGCACAGGCGGTCAGGGATAATGATATGAAGATGAATAGTGATATTTTTAATGCATCGCGCATATGGTATTTTACCGGCAGGCGTTAATTGTTCGGAGTATTTTCTTATGTACCCGGCCGTTTGAGGCCAGCATGTCGGGACTGCGCAGATTCCACGGCCGGCCGGAGAAATCCGTTACTTTGCCTCCGGCCTCCCGCACCAGAAGCACGCCGGCCGCCACATCCCAGGGATTGGCGCCGGGGATGGTGATTGACTCGATACGGCCGCCGGCGACAAAAGCCAGTTCGATGGCGGCGCTGCCCAGCTGCCGGCAATCCAGCCCTTTCGTTTTTTGCGAGGCATAATAATCGATGGCCGTCCTGACATTTTTCGGCCGGCGCCCGTGGCAAAAAGTGTGCAGTTCCTTGCCTCCGGTAGTCCCGGAGACGGCAATTTTCCGGCCGTTGCGTTTAGCTCCTCTTCCCCGTTTCGCCAGATAAAATTCCCGGAGTTCAGGCGCGTAGACCACGCCCAGGATTATTTCGCCGCGGAAAGCGACGGCAATGGAAACCGACCACAGGGGGCTATGCATGGAAAAATTGGTAGTGCCGTCAAGCGGATCGATCACCCATAAATATTCGTCGCGGCCTTTTATTTTTCCGGCCTCTTCCGATAAAATTTTATGTTGCGGAAAATTCTTTCTGACGGCGGCGATGATCAGTTTTTCCGAAGCCAGATCCGCCGCGGTCAGGATCTCGTGATGGGATTTAAGCTTTATCGTTGACCGGTCGAACCGTTTGAACCTGGCCGAGAGTTCCCGCCCCGCGTGGCGGGCGGCCCGCACGGCCGTTTGTTCTATTTTGTCGCTCATAAGGTGTCCAGAATTTTTAATTCTAAATTATCGCTTTCCGTATCCCAGACGGCGAAAGTCGCCCGCTGGAACGTTCCGCCCAAAGTCCCGGGATTGACCAGCATAACGTCGTTCTTCTTTGACTGCCACGGTTTGTGGGTATGGCCGTAAAAGATAATATCATGCCCGTTGTTCGCCAAGAGCTTATCGATCAGGAAAGGTTCGTGGCACAGGCCGATTTTTTTGTCCCCCAGGTTGAATTCTCCCGTGCGGCCGTAGTACCGGATGTTTTCATAAAGCCCGGTTTCCGCCTCGTCGTATATTTCCATATTGCCCTTTACCAGATGAATCGGTCCGCGCCAATGTTCGGAGAGAAATTTAAGGGTGTCGCCGTTGGTTACGTCCCCGCAACAGATAATATCCCCGATGTCATTGGCCGCGCACCAATCCAGGCATTTTTTCAAGTTGACCGGATTGTCATGGACGTCGGAAATAATGGCTATTTTCATAAAATAATTATAATATTATGATCGTCTTGTCGTCTTTAACGTAAAATTCTCCTCCTTCAATCTTTATTCGCTCGTTCTTTCCCGGCAGTTCGATTACTATATCACCTTCTTTCAATAAAATAAAGGCCTCGGCGTGGCCGGGCAGAATTTCCGTCTCACCGTAATAGGCCGGCAGGGTGATACTTTTTACGTTTTCATAAACGGTTGTTTTGGCGGAAGAGGTGATAGTACAGGTAAGCATAATAATTCAGGACTTACACGGTTGCATATTAGATTAGGAAATGGGTCAAATATTGTCCAGGCTTCCAATCATGTAAAATTTATCCAATTCCGTATCGTCGAATTCGCCGTCGAGTATCCTTTCGCACCCTTCGACGGTTTTCTTAAGCGGTACATATACGCCCTTGCGGTCCGTGAACGATTCCGTAACGAAAAGGGGCTGGGTGAGGAAACGCTGCAGCCGTTCGGAGCGCTTGGCCACGAGCCGGTCGGCCCGGGAAAGTTCGTCTATCCCTAAAATGGCGATGATATGTGATAATTCCCGGTATTTCTGGAACAGGGCCTTAACCCGCGTGGCCGCGGCGAAGTGGCGTTCACCCACGATCTCGCGGTCAAGCCCGAGGGAATTCGAACGCAGAATATCTACCGCCGGATAAATTCCTTTCTCCGCCACTTCGCGGGAAAGAACCAGGGAGGCGTCCAGATGAGAGAAAATAGTCACGACTGCCGGGTCGGAGAGATCGTCCGCCGGTACGTAAACCGCCTGCAGGGAAGTGATCGAATTCTTCTTTCCCGCCCTTATCCGCTCTTCGAGCAGCGCCATATCGTGCTCAAGCGTCGCCTGGTATCCGAGTTCCGACGGAACTTTCCCGAGTACCGCGCCGATCTCCATGCCCGCCATGGCATAGCGGAAAACATTATCGATGAAAAGGAACATATCCTTGCCGTAGAGGTCGCGCAGATATTCGGCGGCGGTAACCGCCGCCAGACCGACGCGCGAACGCGCTCCCGGCGATTTGTCCATCTCGCCGAAATAAAGCGCGGTATTTTTCAAAACATCAAGGGTCGCGAGCGTATGATAAAGGTCGTTGCCCTCGCGAATGCGTTCACCCACGCCGGCGAAAACCGAATAGCCGATTTTTTTCAGGGCGATATTGTGTATCAATTCCATCACCAATACCGTTTTGCCGACGCCGCCGCCGCCGAAGAGTCCGATCTTGGTGCCGACCACGAACGGCGCCAGAAGATCGAGGACTTTAATGCCGGTTTCGAGCACTTTTTTTTCTCCCGCCAGAGTACCGATATCGATCCCGCCATTGCCGTAAAGCGGGCGCCTGATGCCGGCTTTGAACGGTTTATTATCGATTGGATTTCCGAAAACGTCGAACATCCTGCCCAGAATATTTTTATCCAGAGCCACGGAAATTTCATCTTCGCGCATGGTTACGGCCTCGCCGCGCCCCACTCCTTCAAGGGACGTTAAACCCACGGCCCTGACGGTCCGCGGATCTTTTCTTTCGATCACCTCGAAAAGCGCTTCCCGCTCCCGGCTTGCCAAAAGCGCGCGCATGGGCGGCGTATCGCCGGTGAAAGTGATTTCCACGGCCCCTCCCTTAATGGCTGAGATTTTTCCTTGGTTTTTTGACATAAATAAATTAAAAATACTCGATTATTTATAACCAGCAACAACCCACAAATCTACGAATCGGCTATTCGCCCCGTTAAATTATACCGCTAAACAGTCGTGTTTCATGGTCATTTAACGGGGCGGGCCTGCAAATATCACGAACGCGCACATCTTCGCTATCCGCGATTTTTTAATTCCCTGACGTGCGCGGGAATGATATTCGTAGTATTTGTAGCGGATTTGTAGATTTGCGGGGATTTCAATATATTATGTACCGCGAAACTTTCCAGCTGTTTTTGCGTCAGTACCCGGCGGCGTTCTTTCGTGTAGTCGGAGGACAGTTTTCGTATCAGCTCGTTTGTCTTAGCGGCCGCGTGTTCCATTTCCACGGTTCTGGCTGACAGTTCCGACAATTCCGTTTCGATCATGATTTTATGAAAAAAAATGGCGATATATTTCGAGAGCATCCGTCCGAAAATCATTTTTTTGCCCGGCTCGAAGATAGGCAGCCCCGCGGGGTTTTCTTCCGCTTTTGCCGCGCCGCGGTTCTCTCCGCCGCGGATCAATCCATTAACCGCCGAAAAAGTAAAGGGCAGAAAAGGCATGAAAAACGGCTGCTGCTCGGCCAGGGAAATAAAACGCGGATAAAGGATGTCGACTGCCGAGAATTCATTCCGCGTGAATTTTTCGAAAATATAATCGGTGATACGATTGACGCTGTCTCCCGTGGCGGTACCGGACACGTCCGCTTCACTACTGTTATCGGTTTCTGTATCTCCCTCCGCCGTTTCCGGACGGAAAAACGACTTCGTTACCGGTATATTCTCTTCCTCCAGATAATTATTCCCTTTAGTGCCGAAAACGATGACGCGTCCGTATTTTTCGGCTTCGGGCAGAAACGCGTTGATTACCCTGTGCCACAACCCGCCCACGAGTCCTTTGTCGCCGGTCAGGATCAAAAGCGTTTTTTCGCCTCCCTCTTTTTTTTCTAGCAGCGGATGGCTCGCGTCCCGGTAGAAAAGCGACAGCCGGAACAGTATTTTTTCGATTTCCGTTTCATACGCTTCCAGGTTGGCCACCTGATATTTCAGAAAATGGACGGATGAGGCCGCTATCTTCTCGACCGTTTTCACGGTTTCGGCCACGTCCGCGAATCCCTGGACTTGGTTTTTATGGGCTAAATAAGTCTTCATGTGTTACATTGTTAAATTGTTTCATTATTAAATTGTTAATTGCTGAAAACTTCGATTATAAGACAAATAACAATGTAACAATTTAGCAATGCAACAATTTATCCCTCAATAAATTCTTTCTTGAAATCCCCGGCGATTTCCCGGATTTTTTTCTTCGCCTTAT
>CAYVIA010000069.1:0-5937 GCA_964451485.1 uncultured Gammaproteobacteria bacterium | reverse complement strand
ATCCCTTGTTTTCAACTGATAAAAACGGGGAAAAATATTTCCCGGCTTTGATCAAGCCGAAATAACCCTTTATCATAACATATATTTTAATTTCAGTCAAGAAAATTCGCCCAATTTCGCCTGATCTCCGTAAAAATCTTTAACATTAAATAAAAAAAACCGCCAACTAAAAATTGGCGGTTCGTTTTTAAAATTATACGAAAGTATGTTATTTCAGATGTTTATCTACGATTTTCTGCACTTCTCTCGGGGTATAATCCGCTTTGACCAGAAATTCCGCCGCACCCGATCTTTCCGCTCTCATCTTATTCTCATCGCCGCCGTAATTGGTCAGGATAATAATCGGTATCTTTTTTGTCCTTTGTCCTGACTTCAGCCGCTGCAACACGGAAAACCCGTCGATATTGGGCATCAGGATATCGAGGATGATCAAATCCGGCACCTGATCGATCGCCAGATTGATTCCCTGCTCGCCGTTGCCGGCGGTAGTTACCCGATATCCGCCTTTTTCCAACTCGATCCTGTACATAGCGCTGATCATCGCTTCATCCTCGATAATCAAAATTTTTTTCATACTTTGTGACATGATTATATTATACTAAAAATTATCATCTTTGGCAATTTTATCCGCTAGACAAACAGCCTATCTGCTTTTTCTTCTCCTTTTTCCGGTCATGAATAGTATCAGAACGAACACCAGGGCGAAAAAAGCGAAAGAAATCAGATGGCGGGCAAACATGGTTTCGGTAATAATCAGGGTGAATTTATCGTGGAAATAATACCCAAGCAGGACGAGCAGGGGCGTATATATGATCAGGGCCAATCCGTCAGCGGCCAGGAAAATCCGGGCGGGAATTTCGAGCGTCCCGGCCATGATCAGGCTCAGGAAACGCAGTCCTATCGCGAAACGCAGCAAAAAGACGGAGCGGCCCGGGTGCCGCAGGATCATCGCCTTGTATTTGCCGACGTCCCTGACCCTGACCCTTTCCCCGAGTTTGGCGATAGCGGCGCTCTTGCGCTTGCTCAGCGAGTAAACCGCGAAGTCGCCGATCAGCATACTCAAAAAACCCACGATCATCGCCGGCGCGAGCTTCACCGCTCCGGCGGCGGCTCCATAACCGATAATCAAAAGCACCACTTCTTCCGGTATCGGCACGAACAGCCCGCTTACTCCCAAAAGCAGAAAAATTCCCAGATAGGTCAGGTGCGCCAAATAACCGTAAAAAAGATTCATATTATTGCCGTCAAAGAGGGCGGAGGTCGAAATACAGCCCTAATTATTAGCCGGAAATAAACTTTTGATCTCCGCTTCTTCCAAAAACCTATCTTTACCCTCCTTTTTCCACTTAGCCAGCTGCGCCCGGCGCAAGACAACGATCCAGCGGTCGGCGGCGGCATAAGGATCTTTTCTGTTCTCCTTCCTCTCCATCTCCCTCATGATCTTTATAATAGCGTAATCGAGGTCCTCCGACAATCCGGCTCTGGCCAATTTCTTGCGCAAATTCTCTATTATCTTAATGCGTCTGTGCACCGCCACCACGTATTCTTTGCCGAGGCGGCTGGCCCGCTCCGGCCTTAATCTCATCGACGGGCCGTCGTGATAAGCCACCAGCAGGAGGTCTTGCTGTTCTTCCGGGGATTTTCCGCGAAAAACATCCCGGTTGGGGCTATTGTTAAAAGCGGAGTTCTTGTCGTGCATGGCCAGAAGATAAAGCTTGCCCACGGCCCGCCCGTAATCGCTTTTTTTCTTCTTGAGTACGTCTCCGATCGCCTCGGCCTGGGTTTCCGTGATCATGTCCGGCCCTTGGTAGTCGCAGCGGTATTTTTCTTCGGCCCCATCGGTAAGCCCGCGCAAAAACGATAAAAATTTGATTACCTCGCAAATCGCCTCCGGTTTAACCTGATAAACCCCTACCGCCTCGGCGTCCGACTCGGCATCTGCCCGGTAGCGGCTCTCTTCGTATTGCTGGGCTATAACGAAATTCTTAGCAAAAACATCCGAATCAAAACGACAGCTGATAGCCGGAGAGTTATATACCCGCAAAATCTCCTCCGCGAGCACCTCCGCCCTGATGCGCTCAAGCTTGTTTTTTTTCTCTGCGCTTTTCTTTTCGGGCCCCTTTTTCTTCCTGCTCCCGGAGCCGAAGGCCTCGCCGGGAAGGTAAAGCGCCGCGGCCGCGCCCAGAAGCGCTTCCGCGCCTTTCTTTATAAAAATCCTCCGCTCCGGATTCGACGGTCCGCCCTCTTCTTTCCCGGGCCGTGAAGGATTATTTAAATTCTCGGGCAAGCTTTCATGTCCCATAATATTTATTATTATTACTATCCCCTCCTATTATAGCAAAGATAATCGGGATTGGCGACCAAAAAAATATAAGAAAAATTTACGTCCGGATACGAAAATCAACGGGGTTTACTTCCTGTTTTTTTAGCGGTATAATTTAATAATAAAACTATGCGCCTGCCCACAAGAAAACCGGGGAAATATACGGGGCTACAACCCGACCCCCACATTACCCAGGAAAAATACCGTGAACTTGAAAGACGGCTGCGCCAGCTCGAAAAAACGAGCCGGCCGCGCGCCATTGCCGAGGTAAAACGGCTCGCCACCGACGGCGATTTTTCGGATAACGCCGCCTACTCGCTCGCCAAGGGCCGCCTGCGCGGCATCAACCGGCGCGTTACCGAGATCGAAGAGCAGCTCAAAAAAGCGGTCATCATAGAACCCGCCGCCGGCCATGGGGCAGTATCTTTGGGTTCGCGCGTAACAGTCGGGGTAAACGGCAGGATAAAGACCTACCACCTTCTCGGCTCGGCCGAAACCGACCCGGCCGGAGGGGTTATTTCCCGGAACTCGCCCCTGGGCGCCGCCCTCCTGGGCAGACGAACAGGAGCGAAAATAAAAATCCAAGCCAGGGACAAGGAAACAGAGTACAAAATAATTAAAATAGAATAGAATCCAAAAAGAATTTATATACCCGAAAAACGCGCTACCGGCCAACAGGCCGGTTTTATTTGCCAAAATCGTTAAATAAGACACAAGCCCTTTTCTTGCCCGTCCGTAATCCGAAGAACGAGGGGGGGGAATAGTGGCTTTAGCGCGAAAAAAACACCTAACCAATTTTCGTTCTCGTTTGACCGTCATGATTAACCGCCGAGTAAAAATTTAAAAAATATTTTACTTAGCAGATTTTTCCATATCATCCATATTCGCATCAAATAACATCCTCCTCGCCCCCTCCCCTTCAATCATTTCGAATAATTTTTTCATTTCTTCTTTGGTGAAAATATCGATATTATATAATTCATCCAGATAACCCTGCTCATAGGTGCCGAGATGCTTATTTAGGAAGTTGCGGATATCTTCGAAGCTGCCAATCTGCGCGAAAATCTTCACTTTGTATTTCTGCTCCAACCGGCGAATTTCCCTTAGAGCAAAAGCCCAGGCGCTTCTCTCGGCGCGCAAAACCGCTTTTCTTTCGTTGTTCATGGCTGACAGCCGGGCAAGGTTGTAATTATTAACCCGATCTTTCATCTTTTCCTGCAGATGTTTTTCCTTGGCTGAATATACGATATTATTATCGAGATCGTTGTGCAAATGTCCAAATTCGTGCAATAAAGACAGAACAAAACCCATGTCTTCGTATTTGCCTATTTTTACGAGCTTGCTCTTCGGGTATGCCCGCCATTTACTCTTAATGTCGAATTCGAGTTTCGTTCCTTCCGGAGCCAGAGATTTCAGGTCGAAAAGTTCTCTGTCTCCCTTGCAAAGTTTCACTTCCGGCTCTTCGCCACTAAGTCTTATGGCCAACTCTTTCCCTTCGCCCAACTCTATTCTGCGGGGGCCGTTATACTTCTCCTTTATTTTCTCCATTTTTTCCGTAATTTTTTCAAACATGTTGAATATTATTTTCAAAATTTAAATATAATTTTTCAAAAAAATTTTTTATACGTAGCTTGCCGCAATCACGCTATGCCTGTCCGCCCCGGGAGCGAATCAAACAAGATATGTTTCCGTCATGAGGACGGAGCGGTCATGTCAAACGCTTCCGCCCGTGCCGGCGATTAACTGTCTGAACTTTGATTTATTTGATTTTTGTGATTAACGTGATTGCGTCCGGCGTGGGCCGCGGGAGAAAAATATTTTTCGTATAAACGCCAACATGGACTGCCTGCGCATTATCCAAAAAACATACCTTCTTTTTTCAGCTGCTTTTTAATATCGAGGTAATCCGGCATTGTCCGCGCCACCAGATCCCAGAATTTTTGCGTGTGGTTGAACTCTTTCAGGTGGCATAATTCATGGACGATAATATAATCGGCGATATTCGCGGGTAAATATAAAATCTTATAATTATAATTCAGGTTGCCCTTCTTTGAACAGCTGCCCCACCTTGTTTTCTGGTTCTTGACAAAAATTCGATTATACCTGAATTTATATATCTTATTGAAATGCTCCGCCCTGTCTGCGGCAAACTTAAAAGCCTCGTCTTTTCTCTTAATATAATCTCGCTTACTATTAATTTTTATGGGCGTTACTTTATATTTTTTAAAATACTCGATCTTATTTAACAGCCATCGCGATTTTTCTTTAATAAAACGTTCGGCCATATTCTCGTTCAGTCGGTGCGGCAAAGTAACCACCACGCTCGTATCACAATACACCGCCAGCCGCATCCGGCGGGCGCGCCTGCTCCGGCGAAGCTGATACTCTATTTCTTTATCATTTAATCTGACTTTTCTTTTCATGGTTTCCATTATACCAAAAAAAACGCTCGTTCGGGCGAAGGCGCAACCGGAAAAAAATTCCCGGCCGCTTTTTTCTTACGGGCATTTTTCCGTAACGGGCTCATGGGTATTGATATCCAGCAAAACATTGCCGACCTGCTCCCCGGTTACCGGATCGCATTCGTAATAACCGGAAAACGAAACACCGCCCCCGCACATGACGGTAACCGGCGGACATATCCTCGTCATGCCGCCGCCTTCTTTCTTTTTACACTCGTAATCTTCACGCGTGTCAAGCCAGATCTGGACTCTTTCATCTTTCATATCGGACGAAAATGCGCGATAGCCCGTCATCGTATATTGGAGGGATACCGGCCCGGTGTGAACGAAGTCGCTGCCTTCTTTGGTGCAGATAAAAGTCGTTTCGTACTCATAGGTTTGCGCTTGGGCAAGCCCGCTTTGCGCCGGCACGATTCTGGTATCCGGCGTTAAAATGTCATCATCAAAATCGGTTACAAGTTTCACTTCCCCCACGTCGTAAGTCGAATCCGGCTTGAAGTTTTGGGTATATTGGCGGAAGTCTTCGTCAGTATACTTTATACCCTTGCCCTTATTTTTGATAGTAAACTTAAACGGCACCTGATCGCCTTCGTTATAAGCGCCGCCGCCTGACGAGGTGATCTCGAAATCCTCGTAAGAAACGACGATCAGCTCGCTAAAATGGGATATTTTGCCCGACAGCGTTAATTTATCTGCCGCATCGTCCAGAACAACGCTGGTATTATTTATAATCTCATCTCCGTCTTTACCGATGTGAACGAGCAGGGGCAGGGCCTGGTTCTCCTCGGAAGGAAATTCCATCACCACATCGACCGGACTCGAAAATTCAAGCCCCTCCGGCTCCAAAGAATACGCGGCCAGTACTCCCTCTCCGTAATCCCCGTCTAATTTAATTACCTTGATCCGGCCCGAATCGACCCCCGCCGGCAGAGCTCCGTTCGGGATCACGAGCCGGATATCGCCGTCATCCGAGGCGACAACCAGGCCGCCCGGCTTTTCCTGCGCGGGTTTTCGCGCGAGGAAAAAGAACGAAGCGGCGATAACGATAACAACGACAGCAATTAAAACCTTGTATTTTTTTGACATACGTTTTTTAAAAAACTATAAATTAATAATTACATGGATTACTTTTTTATTATACCAAAAATCGCC
>CAYVIA010000068.1:4971-6333 GCA_964451485.1 uncultured Gammaproteobacteria bacterium | reverse complement strand
TAAACCGGCAAGAAGAACGGCGGCGAAGAATAACGGTACCCGCAGGAAAGCGGTGCGTCGGAAATAAAGGTTTACCTATTACACGTTTCCTGCTTCATGTTTCCTATTTCATGTTTCATGATTTATGATGGATTTTCAACTGGAAAAATTCACCGGTCCGCTCGGGCTCCTCTTGCGGCTGATCGAGCGTGAGGAGCTCGATATTACGCAAATAAGTTTAGCTAAAGTCGCGGACCAGTATATCGATTATATAAAAAATTCCGGACATATCAATCCGGCGGAAACATCCGACTTTTTGGTGGTGGCGGCGAAATTGCTGCTGATAAAATCGCGGGCGCTTTTGCCTTACCTTTACCCGGAAGAAGAGGAGGAGATCGAAGAACTCGAGATGCAGCTGAAGATGTACAAGGAGTTCTTGGAAGCGGCCAAAAAGGTAAGCGCTATCCTGGGAAAGAAAAAGTTTATGTTCGCGCGCGAGTTCAACCGTAAAGCGGTCCTCTCCGGCGCTAACCTTTTTTATCCCCCGAAGAAGTTAAAGGCGGGTGACCTGGCCGCGACCCTTTCGGACCTCCTGCTTCGCCTCAAGCCGGCCGAAGAACTCGAAGAGGAGATGATCGAACACAAGATCACGATCGAGGAGAAGATTATATCTATCCAGAATATGCTCCTTAATCGCATCAAAACCAGCTTCTCGACCGTCATGGCCGAGGCCAAATCCAAAACGGAAATAATCGTCAGCTTCCTCGCCATGCTGGAATTGATAAAGCAGCGCGAGATAGTGGTTAGCCAGGGCGCCTTATTCGAGGAAATAGAGATCAATAAGATATAAAATATGTCTGCCAAATCAAAAATAGAATCATTATTATTTATCTCCGCCAAGCCCATGGGCGCCAAACAGCTGGCTGGATTTATGAAGACCAAGGAAGCGGACGCGCGCGAGGCCTGTGATGAACTGGTAGAGGAATACAAGTCCAGAGAGGGCGGTACGCAGATTATCAAAAACGGCCATAGATACCAAATGGTGAGTTCGCCGGGGAATGCGGCTGTCGTGCAGGAGTTCATCAAGGACGAAACCACGGGCGAGCTAACGCGCCCCAGCCTGGAAGCGCTTACGATTATCGCTTACCGCGGCCCGATCTCGAAGATGGACCTCGACCGTATCCGGGGAGTGAATTGTTCGCTCATTGTCCGTAATCTGCTTTTGCGCGGCCTGATAGAGGCGAAAACCGACAAAAAGAAGAGCGAGACGTATTATACGGTTACTTTCGATTTTATCCGTTTCCTGGGCGTCAACGACGTGCGCGAACTGCCCGATTACGAACGTCTGCACTTAGACGATACGATCGACCGCATGCTGGCGGG
>CAYVIA010000068.1:0-4871 GCA_964451485.1 uncultured Gammaproteobacteria bacterium | reverse complement strand
GGCACCAAGGAAGCGTTCCTCAAGACGGAAACGGCCGGCCCGAAGATTTATCTTTCTACGCCGCCCGGAGTAAGGGGCAAAGGCGCTAACTTTCATAACCTCTTCGATTTAGCGGGAAAATTAGACGCGCGCGCGGTGGCGGTGGTGGACGCTGATTTGCGGAGCATCACCCCGGAATGGGTAAAAATACTTCTTTCGCCCATTCTCGACGGCTACGATTATATTACCCCCTATTACGCGCGCAACGAATATGACGGCTCGATTACCAACCATCTCTGTTTCCCCTTGATCTACGGGCTTTTAGGCCGCGATATCAGACAGCCGATCGGCGGCGATTTCTCTTTTTCGCCCCGGCTGGCGGAGCACTGGCTTGG
Organism: uncultured Gammaproteobacteria bacterium; assembly: GCA_964451485.1. Classification (GTDB taxonomy): domain Bacteria; phylum Patescibacteriota; class Patescibacteriia; order Patescibacteriales; family UBA12075; genus CAYVIA01. Next base: position 4,497 of record CAYVIA010000068.1, on the reverse strand, counting down.
GCGTAAGTGGCACAAGACGACGAAAAAATACGGCATAGACATTTTCATGACCATGCATGCCATCACCGGCGGTTTCCGCGTGGCCCAGGCCGGGCTGGGGGCCAAGGTCCACAAGCCGAGTGCGCCGAAGCTGGGGCCCATGTTTTCCCAGGTCATCACCACTCTCTTTAAGATTATTATCGCTAACAGGAATAAGTGGTCCGGCTTGTCCGACAGGAAAGAAGTACCGTATTTCGGAAAAAAGGAGCTGGAAAAGCCGCAGAGCCTTAGCGTCGACTATAAGGGTATGAAATCGACTTCCTTGTTCGATTTTCGCATGAACGAGGAGATTCTCGGCCGGGGTCTTTCCCCGCGGGTTTTCGCAAAAATCAAGGAGATGTATGATCGGGGGAAAATCAATATCGACGCTTATTTGTGGAGCAGGATTATCTACGACGCCATTTACGCTTACGACAAGACAGACCTTAATCTGGGGTTGATCGAAGCGCTAAAGCCTCTTTATTTCGGCAGGTTCATCAGTTTTTTTAAAGCGACCCTGGACGAGCCTTTCGAGCTTTGCGAGCATGATATCCGCGCCCAGGCGGAAATATTCTGGAAGAACAGAGGATATTTGATCAGAAAATACCGAAAAAATTAAAAATTATCTCACCAAACGACGTCCGCAAAATCGAGATATATTTTACCCATAAGTTTTTTAAAGAGTCACATAAAATTTGATCACAATCCCCATGCGTTACCCCATGCTTAAAAAAGTGCCATTTTTGGCTATTGCCGTTATTTCTTTTACGGCCTTTTTCGTTTCTCTCGTATTTATTTATTGCTCGCCCATGACCGGTTATGGAGCGGGCGTGGCCTCTGAGTCCGGCAGGGTGCTGGGCGTAAGCGAGGCCGCGGCTGATTATACCTGGGATGAATTGTACGGCAGCGATAATCTTCTCCCTTCGAGCGCGGATGTTTCTTTCGTACCGGCGGCGCCGGAAAGAACGGAGCCGGGAGACGATATGCAGATGGCGGCTAAAAGCTCCGCCGCTCTCGATATAGGCAGCGGCAAGGTTATTTTCGATCAGGAAGCTGACCGGCAAGCGCCGATCGCCAGCATTACCAAGCTGATGACCGCCTTGGTTTTTTTGGATCATAATCCCGGCTGGGATTCGGTTTATACGCTCGAACCGGAGGATAACGTGGAAGGCGGACGGATTTACGTCTATAGCGGCGAGATGGTGAGAGTCAGGGATTTATTTTACTTAAGCTTGGTCGCTTCGGCCAATACCGCCACTATGGCCCTGGTTAACTCGACCGGCCTCTCGCCCGACGAATTCGTCGCGGCCATGAATAAACGCGCCGGGGATATGGGTCTGTCGCGGACAAGTTTTACCGATCCGGTCGGCTTAAGCGGGTATGACGTTTCTACCGCCGGTGAGGTCGTCCGGCTCGCGGCCGCGGCGTTCGGTATAAAGGAAATAAGGGACGCCACCCTGACGAACAGATACGAATTTTCCACCGTCGGAGGAAGAAAAGTGAACGTGGCCAGCACCGATTCTCTTCTGGAAATATTTCCGCAAAACGGTGTTCGCATCTTAGGCGGGAAAACCGGCTATACCGAACCGGCCGGTTATTGTTTTACGGGAAAGTTCGCGGACGCGGCCGGCCATGAAGTCGTTTCCGCGGTTTTGGGTACAGGCAGCCCCAATCTGCGGTTCAGCCAGACCGGGGAGCTGGTGGAATGGCTTTATAATAATTATTCATGGCCTAAGCGGTAACGCGTTTTAATTCAGGTTAAAAAATGGTATAATGATAATGTGTTAAATATATTATATAATCATAACCAATATGCCTAACCAAAAAATAATTATCGCCAACTGGAAGATGAAGCTGGGGCTGGCCGATACCGTAAAACTGGCCGGGGAGATCGGGGAAAAATTAGCCGATCTGGCGAAAAAGTGCGAGTTAGCCGTTTGCCCCAATTTTATCTCTCTCCTGGACGTCAAAAAAAAGCTCGCGGGTACGGACATAAAGATGGGGGCCCAGGACGTTTTTTGGGAGGGGAACGGGGCCTATACCGGGGAGATTTCCGCTTCTATGCTGCTTGAGGCGGGCTGCAAGTATGTGATTATCGGCCATTCGGAAAGGCGGAAATTCCTTATGGAGAATTACGAGATGATCCATCGCGAGATCAAGGCAGTTCTGCGTTCGGAGGAGCTTGTGCCCGTGGTTTGTATCGGGGAGAACTGGGACGAACGGAAAACGGACCGGCGCGATTTCGTCCTTTTCGACCAGCTGCAACAGGCCTTAAGCGGGGTCGATATTATCGGCGACCAGAAGATTATCGTCGCTTATGAGCCGATCTGGGCGATCGGTTCGGGCACGGCCATCGAGCCGTCGGAGGCCGAATACGCGCATAAGATCGTTAAGCTGACGATCAAGGATATGTTCGGACAGAAAACCGCAACCGATAATTTCCGGGTAATTTACGGCGGGAGCTTAAACAGCCGCAACGTTAAAGGCTTCGTCGGTATGGATAATCTCGACGGCGTGCTTGTGGGCGGCGCCAGCCTGGACGCGGAGGAATTCTATAAAGTAGCCGCGGCGATTGTTAAGTAAAAGATATTTAATGCCGTATTTTGAATTTTGGTCATTTGTCCGCCAGCTGGCGAACTTGGATTTATTCGGAATATTTATTTAAATAATTTAAATTATGCTGGTACATATAAAGGACATATTAAAGGACAGCGCCAAGGGCGGATATGCCGTGGGCGCTTTTAACGTCCATAACCTGGAATCGGTTCTCGGAGTGGCGCGGGCGGCCATGCGGGCGAAATCACCGGCTATCATCCAGGTATCGGAAGGAGCGATCAAGTACATGGGTCTGAAGCCGGTAACGCATATCGTCTCCACGGTAGCGAAAAATATCGCCCATCAGGTGCCGATTGCCCTGCATCTCGATCACGGCAAGTCGTTTAATTCGGTATTCGAGTGCATCAACGCGGGTTTTACCTCCGTGCACATCGATGCTTCCGACTTGCCTTTGGATGAGAATATTATTCTCACCAGGTCGGTGGTGGAGGTGGCGCATCCCAAGGGCGTCTGGGTTCAGGGAGAAGTGGGGGCGATGATCGGCGGGCACGGCCGAATGGGCGGTAAACTAAAAGGCATTCCCATGGCTAAACCGGATGAGGTGGTGAAGTTCGTGCGGGAGACGAAAGTCGATACCGTGGCGGCGGCCATCGGTACCGCCCACGGGGTTTACGCCAACGAGGACGTCAATATCGGTCTGCTTAAGGAAATAAAGACGAGAACGAAGAAACCTTTCGTACTGCACGGCGGATCGGGCGTCGATTTGAAAAAAATTAAGGCCGCTATCGGCGAGGGCGTGAATATAATAAATATCGGTACGGATATAAAGGTGGCTTTCTGCACTACGCTGATAAAGCAATGCGCGGAGAACGCCTCTGAGACGGATCCGAGGAAGCTGATGTCGCCGACGATCAAGGCCGTGGAGGACGTGGTATATAACCTGATGGGGGTTTTCGGCAGCGCCGGCAAAGCCCATTTTGAAGAGATCGAAACGTGATATTATTATATGTTCAATATCATCCCCCTTATTTTAATACTCGTGAGTATCGGGATTATTATCGTTATTGTGGCTAAGAAATTTTCGGTTTTGGCGAATCTTGACGTGGACAGTATTCCGGCGGAGAGGGAAGCGAGGTTCAAAGAAAAAATACTTTCCAATCGCCTGAAGAGGAATTTTGTGCGGTATTATTCCCGGACGGCAAGAGTTGTGAAGCCGGTAGGAAGCGCTTTCGGATCTTTAATAAAGATGGCGTACGATAAGCTTGTTGATTTAAAGGAGGAGTCAGCTGAAGAAGAGGCGCCCGAGGAAGATGACGGACAGTCGGTGCGCAAGCTTTTTCTCGAAGCGGAGGAACTTGCCGGAGAAGGTAATTACGACGAGGCGGAAAAGAAGTATATCGCCATTATCGGCGCGGACAGCAGGAATATCGCGGCCTTTAAGGAGTTGGGGCGGCTTTATTATAACCGCAAGGATTTTAACGAAGCCAGACAGACCCTTGAGCACGCCCTGCGTTTGGCGGAAAAGAACGGGGTGCCGTACGATGACGAGGGGGATGAGGATAATACCGGGGTAAGCGGCCGTTTGGCCGGTATTTACTTCGACCTGGCGCTTATTTGCCGGGCCATGGAGGAGTTTGAGAACGCGCAGAAATATCTTAGCAGTTCCCTGGATCTGGAGCCGAATAATCCTCGCTATCTTGACACGCAATTGGAAATGAGTATAATAAATAAAGATAAATTTTCTGCGCTGGACGCCTTAAAGCGGCTTGAGGAGGCAAACCCGGAAAACCACAAATTACCCGAATTTAAAAAGCAAATAAATGAATTATAGTAAAAAATTTTAAAACTAAGCCGAAATAGCTCAGTGGTAGAGCACTTCCATGGTAAGGAAGGGGTCCAGGGTTCAAGTCCCTGTTTCGGCTC
>CAYVIA010000067.1:3825-6401 GCA_964451485.1 uncultured Gammaproteobacteria bacterium | reverse complement strand
TTTCTTCGCTTTACCCTGTTGGATGTTTGTTTTTGAGACAGCAAATATCTAAGACGGATTTTACTATCCAACAGGGTAAACTATAGCATTATTTTTTCATTTTTTCAAGAGTATCGATATATTAAAACCGCCGACCTGCGCCGGCGGATTTTTTATGATAGCGTTTGCTTTTTGGCTTTGATATTTATCATAGCCACAAAACGAATGTGACAACAATAATGAAAACACCATAGATGCCGCATAAAAATGCCATAACCTCAAAAAAAGAATCTATTTTTTTGGTTGCTTCTCTCTTTTTGTGGGGATGCATCAGAATTGCAGACAGCACGATAAGCCCCCCTTCCCAGAAAGAGAAATTCCCCATTGACACTAAGGGGAAGGCGATTATCAGCAGGATGAAACGCATGTGGTTAATGTATTTCCACTCCGCGTATCGGGCCAGTAAACTTTTGATTTTTTCCATTTGTCCCTCCTTAAGGTTGTTAACGAACGGTTAATATAGAATTGACGATTAATTCATATTCCTGTGGTTCTTTTATTGATCCCTGATTGCGCAGGCAGGCCGGCTCCCGGGCCGGGATGACAAAGTGTATTTAAAGCGATAATTTTTCGAGCGTTTCCCGGATATAGCCGATCAGTTCGGTTTCGGCTTCTTTTATGCCTTTATCAAGGGAAATTCTTGCCAGATACTTCGTGCCGGTCGGGTTCCACTTCTTTACGAGCTGGAGTGAATTTATGTTCTTGACCGAGTAAACCATGGCGCGGGTGGTTACGCCGGGGCCGGAGTCGGCGAGGGACACCTTGTCGTCCTTATGCGCGGACGGCGGCTTGCCGTTTTTCTCGTAGAAAATGACGATAATCTTCGCTTCCGGGATACTGACGATCAGTTCGTCGATAACCTCGGCGACATCGTTCTCGTCCGTTTCGGTTTTGGCGAAATCGAGGAGCGACAGGGACGTCCAGACGAGCTTATTATCGAGGGAACCGGTCAGGCGCGCCAGTACCCGCCCCCAGAGTTTAAGGACGCTTAAGGGGCGGGAGCGGTAAAGCCGGTTGACGATCTCCTCGCGGCGGGCGCCCATGGAAATAAGCTCCGAAGAGATGGCAAGCGCCTGGGGGGTAATATTCTGCGTCTTAAAGCTTCTGGTTTCCGATATTATGCCGGCGAGCAAACAGGTGGCGATATTTTGGTCTATGTAATCGCGCTGGTACCGGCTCATCAAATTAAACAAGATCTCCGTGGTGGAGATCGCCGTGAGTTCGATTAAGTTTATCTGGCCGAATTCCTCGTTGTCCGAGTGATGATCGATATCGATAATCGGCACCTGATAAAAGAATTCCGTATCGTTATCGTAAATCCCGCCCAGGGACTCGAGGTCGGGCGTATCGAGGGCGATTATCAGGTCGTACTTAAAGCCGCTCGATTGCGATTTTATATCTTCATGGCTGAAAAATCCCTCTTTGGGGGAAATGATGAAATTCAGGAGGTTTTTTTCCATTTGGTATTTTATCTGGCCCACTTTGGCATTGGTGATATCGAGCGAGATGATGAAATTGCGCAGGTTGTCGAGCCGGTGTCCGATCTCGCCGTAGCCGGGCAGGAAAGAAAACTGGCGGCCATGTTCGGATTTTTCCGCCACGATCTCCGCGTCCTTTTCCATTTTTACGAGAAACAAATACAAAGCCAGCGCGGAGGCGACCGCGTCCCCGTTCCATTGTTTACTGAAAGTGATCAGGATGCGTTTGGCTTTTTTGATCTGTTCGAAGATCTGCTGTTCCTGCGATAGCATATAGTATGAAACCAAAAATTCCCCCGTATTAAGTCGACAAGATGGGGAAACGGCATTAAGGTTAAAGTTTCATTAAATGTTTAACATTTAAATATAGACGACTTTTACGTTCATGTCAAGTGGATAAATGTCAAGAGCCCGTATTAAGCGGTTTTTTCGGGAATCTGGGCGTTTATTTGCGAAATTCCTTGCGAAATTCAGGTAATTTTGGTATTCTAATGATATGAAAAAAGAGTTGTCTAAAGCGTACGAACCGTCGTTGTATGAGGACGGGATATACGGGCAATGGGAAAAATCCGGGTATTTCGATCCGGATAAGTTGGACGTGGCTAAAGATGCGCCCGCTTATACTATTTCCATGCCGCCGCCGAACCGGACCGGTACCCTGCATATCGGGCACGCGGTTGTGCTGGCGATCGAGGATATACTCGTTCGTTACCACCGTATGCGGGGAGAACGGGCGCTTTGGGTGCCGGGCACGGACCACGCGGCGATCGCCACCCAGACCAAGGTGGAGAAGTTATTGAAAGAGGAGGGACTGGACAGACGCAAACTGGGCCGGGAGAAATTTCTCGAACGCGTGCGCGAGTTCGCGCAAGAGTCGCATGACACGATCGTCCGCCAGGTGAAGAAAATGGGTTGTTCCTGCGACTGGTCGCGCGAGGCCTACACGTTAGACGAGACGCGTTCTAAAGCGGTGCGCGCGGTGTTCAAGCTCATGTATGATGATGGATTAATTTATCGCGGAGAGCGCATCGTCAACTGGTGCCCCGGGTGCCATTCGAC
>CAYVIA010000067.1:0-3725 GCA_964451485.1 uncultured Gammaproteobacteria bacterium | reverse complement strand
GGGGTAACGCCGGCGCATTCGCACGCGGACTGGCAGATGGCGGAAGAAAATGAGCTGGAGATAATAAAAGTAATAGATGAGGACGGTAAGATTCGCGAGGGGTTCGGCGCGTATTCGGGAAAACCGGTAATTGAAGCCAGGGAGATGATCGCGGCTAAACTGAGAGAGGGCGGGCTGATCGAAAAAGAAGAAGAGATGGAGAATAATTTGTCTCTCTGCTACCGCTGTGATACGCCTATCGAGCCCTTGCCGAGTTTACAGTGGTTTATCGATGTCAATAAGAAAATCCCGAAATACGGGAAATCGATTAAGGACTTGAGCATCGAGGCGGTGAAGACGGGCGTATTCGGACGCGAGAAGATCAGGATCATCCCGGAGCGGTTCGAGAAGAATTATCTCCACTGGATGGAGAATTTGCGCGACTGGTGCATCAGCCGCCAGATCTGGTTCGGGCACCGGGTGCCGGTTTGGTGCAGGAAACATGGAACAGTAAACACGAAACAGGAAACAGGGATGATTGAATTGAATTTTCGCATCAAAGAGATTTTCGATGAGATTAAGGCGGGGAGGAAGACGGTGGAGACGAGGGCTTTAAACCCGGAGGAACCGGATAAATATTTCGGTGACATTAAAGTGGGCGATGAAATTCAACTGAATTCGAAGCGGGGTGAATATACGGCGGAATGTCTTATGGCCAGGGTTAAGTCAGTTAATATCTATAAAAATGATGAGGATTTACTCGAAAATGTCAGTATCGATAAGATTTTGCCGGGGAGAAAAGAGGAAGACCTGATTTTCTTTCACAAATCCATTCCGGGTTATACGGAAAAAATAAATAAGAATGGGATCGTGGCGATTGAGCTGAGCGAAATCAGGGAAAATAAGGATGGTATTGATACATATGTCGGCGTTGAGCCGCCGGAAGGTGGAAATTGGACGCAGGATACGGATACGCTTGATACTTGGTTCTCGTCAGGGCTGTGGACATTTTCTACGCTGGCCAAGAAGCCGGAGGAAGTACGGCTGGAGGATGGTAAATTAATAATAGACAGCGATGATTTTCGCGTCTTTCATCCTACATCCGTACTCGAAACCGGCTACGACATTCTTTTCTTCTGGGTGGCGCGCATGATCATTATGACGACTTACGCGGTCGGTGATATACCTTTTAGGGACGTTTACCTGCACGGCTTGGTGCGCGACGACCAGGGCCGTAAAATGTCGAAATCGCTTGGGAACGTCATCGACCCGCTCGATATGTGCCAAAAATACGGCACGGACGCCACGCGCCTTTCTTTGGTTATCGGTACGACGCCGGGGAACGACATGAACCTGAGCGAGGAGAAGATCGCGGGCTACCGGAATTTCGTCAATAAGCTTTGGAATATTTCAAGATACATTTTACAGACGACAGATGGCAAAGTGCAGACGGCAGAGATCGATCATAGTAAACTGACTTTGGCGGATAAATGGATTTTGGGTAAATTAGACGCGTTGATTACGGAGGCGACGGACAATCTCGATAATTATAATTTTTCCCAGGCGGGGGAGAAGCTGCGGGAGTTTACCTGGGATTTTCTCGCCGACTGGTACCTTGAGGCGGCCAAGTTCGAACAGACCCCGGAAAAGAAATATATATTAAAATATATATTAAAATCTATATTAAAACTCTGGCATCCGTTCATTCCGTTCGTGACGGAAGTGATTTGGTCTGAAGCCGATGAGGGCAATCTATTGATGACGGAAAAATGGCCTAAGCCAGAAAGAAACTTAGTTTCCTCGTCAGAAACTAAGTTTCCTGCCGGTTTCGAGCTGATCGAGGATATTATCACCGCTATCCGCAATGCGCGGGCGGAACATAAGGTTGAGCCGGGGCGAAAAGTTAGAGCCGTGATTTACGCCGGTGAGGATGACGAACTGGTAAAATCGCAGGAGGTATTAATCAAAAATTTGCGTACGGGCATCGGCGAATTGGAAATAAAAGAAAAAGGAGAAAAGTTAGAAAACGCGATTTACGCGACAGCGGGCGGTATAGAAATTTATCTCTTGGGCGCGGTGGATGAGGCCAAAGAAAAAGAGCGGCTCGAGAAAGAGATCGCCAACCTGGAAAAGCTGATCGTGAATACGGGGAAGAAGCTGGCCAACGAAGAATTCACCTCCAAGGCGCCGGCGGCGGTGGTGCAAAAAGAGAAAGATAAGCTGGCGGCATGGCGGGAGGAGCTCGGGAAGTTGAAAGAGAGATTTAATTTAAATAGTATATGAGCGCAGAGGAATCCAGTCAAAATAATTTGGAAACCGCTAGTCAGGATGTTGAAGTGGTGAAAAAAATGACTGCTGCCGATTTTACTGATCGCATCAGCCGGATCGACGCGCAACTGGCCGCGTATAATATGCGATCGGAAAGCGAAGACGAAATCAGCAAAGCAGGCGAACGACCGAATGCCGAACATCAAGCCGCCCTGGCTGAACTGGGGGATTTGCCGCTGAGCGAGGAGAACAGGAAGGCGCTGCATGAAAAGATGGCGAGAGAGGCCATCGACTTGGCTCATGAGGAAAATAAAAAATATGACGAGTTATTGGAGAAGCGCGCCACCTCGCAGGTTGCATGTTTATTCGGCGAAGACGAAAAAAGCGCGGCGGAACGGCTCGGGCGCCTGAAAGAGATGATGGGCGAAAATGATTACGCGACCGCGCTAAATATCCTTAAGTCCCATGGGGAACTTTTTAACAGGAGAGGTAAACTTTTACATGCGACAAATTCATACGTAGTGAAAAATATGCGGGATATGGGAAAGCTTTCCGGGGGGCTTTGGCAGCGGGGAGTTTCTTTTTCCGATGGCGACGCGCCGATAGCGTTATCATTCAATCTTTTGTGGGAAGATATCAAGACAAAAGGCGGCCTTGATCCGGCCATGAATAAGAAGAAGATCAACGGCGATAAGTACCGTTTCGAAAGCAAGAAGGATGATTTTGTCGGGCATATACTGGAAGTAGAGCGAGAGCGTCTTTCCGATGATGATGAATATAATAAGGTTAAGGCGGAACTTTTGTCGAACGTAAAGCGACAATATCGCGAGGATTGGGGCAGGTATATCACTGTTGAGGAGTTTAGAAGACAACTGAAAGATAAGTTATATGGCGATTTGGTAGAAAAATGGAAACGAGACGGACTTGATCCGGCGGAAATAAAGATGAAAGAGCGGGCGTTCCTGAAGCGCGCAGCGTTATTTAAAAAGATTATGACGACGCCGCCGAACGAAGCCGAACAGGAAGCGATGTACGGCGTAACGATGGCCTTCGATAAACACAAGCTGGAAGAACAGTTAAAAGACGAATTGACGCCGGGGCAAAGCACTTTCGAAGTCCGGTCGAACGGCGAGGTCGACTTTGATAAGATCGAAACAATTTTTGTTCCGGCCAGCGAGATGAATAATGCCAGGGACATGGTCAAAAACAAGAAAATCGAGATACGGCCGTCGGAGGAATTGGAAATCATCAGATTACTGGAGGAGAAAAAATAAAAAAGTTAAGTACAAGCTCACGGCCTGGCAAGAGGAGTTGGGGAAGCTAAAAGAGAGATTTAAATGATCGATAAAAATTTATAAATTAATTTTTAAGTGATATATTTATGGGCATCATTAATAATGATTTTTGGCAAATAAGTTTTTTGGGCAATACGGCCGGCGGCTGGCTTTTGGGGATCGCGGTTTTCGTCGCGGCCGCGG
>CAYVIA010000066.1:0-6404 GCA_964451485.1 uncultured Gammaproteobacteria bacterium | reverse complement strand
ATTTGTATAATTCGGTATTTTTTTGTATAATAATAATATCCCCAGTTAATGCTATTTTTTATCGGGGAAGGCTATAATTAATTTAATTTATTTAATTTTAGCTAATTTATTTTCGAGGTGAAAATACTTGATGCGGGGATAAATTATTGGTTTAATTGAATTGGCGGATAAAAATCCGCAAATTGCGGCTTTATAACTTATGAAAGACAATATTATTGCCGGGCTGGATATCGGTTCGACCGCTATCCGGCTGGTAGTAGGACAACAGAAAAACAGCGGCAACGGTGAGGCCCTGCAGATTATCGGAGCGGTGAGCGTGCCGGCCGAAGGTATTAGCCGGGGAGCGGTTAAATCGATTGAGGATGTTACTTCCTCGATCTCTGATTGCCTGGAAAAGTGCGAAAGAATCGTGGGCGTGCCTATTGAACGCGTTTGGGTGGGACTCAACAGCCCGCACATCAAATGCGAAAGGAGCCGCGGCGTAGTGGCGGTGGGCAAGTCGGACGGCGAGATCAACCAGGACGATATCGAACGCGCCGTCGAAGCGGCGCGCGCGCTGTCGGTGCCGCCCAATTACGAAATACTGCATGTTATCCCGACGGGTTTTACCGTGGATAACCAGGAGAACATAAAAGACCCTATCGGCATGACAGGCGTGCGGTTGGAGGTGGAAACGCTTATTATCCAGGGGCTTTCGAGCCAGATCAAGAATCTGACCAAGGCGATTTTCCGCACGCGGCTCGATATCGACGACTTGGTGCTCTCTCCCTTGGCCGCGGCCGAAGCCGTTGTTGGGGCGAAGCAGAAGGACCTGGGCGCGGCGCTGGTTAATATCGGCTCTTCGACTACGAGTGTGGCGGTTTTTGAAGAAGGCGAACTTTTGCATACGTCCGTAATCCCCATCGGTTCCGAGCATATTACAGCCGATATTGCCATCGGCCTGCGGTGTCCGATTAATTTGGCGGAGAGGATTAAGGTTGAATTCGGCAGCGCTGATCCGGCGCGTTTTCATAAAAAGGATGAGGTCGACATCAGCGAACTGGCCGAAGAGGAGAACGCCTCGGACGCGAACAAGACCGTCTCGAAGAAGTATCTGGCGGAAATCATCGAGGCCAGAGTGGAGGAAATTTTTTCCAAGGTAGACGAAGAGTTGAAAAAAATAGAGAGGTCGGGTATGCTGCCCGGAGGGATTTTCCTTATCGGGGGAGGCACCCGCCTGGCCGATATTGTCGAGGTGGCAAAAAAGCAGCTCAGGCTGCCGGCCTGCCTGGGAGCGAACAGGAACATACCGACCGTAATCGACAAGGTTAATGACACGGAATTTTTAAGCGCGCTGGGGCTTGTCCTGTGGGGCTATCAGGCCGGAGAAACGGCGGGAGGAATGAACGGTTTTCCGGGCGGCGATATGATGAGCGGCGCCGTCAGGAAAGCAAAGAAATGGATTTCTTCGCTGATGCCGTAGTATGATTTTTAAGGTGTATAAAATATTTGTACAGCGCGGTAGTACGGAATTTTATTATTTTCAGAGAGGGACTTGCCAAGATTGGCAGGATAGTATAAAATATGTATAGTTATTATCCGCGTAAATTTATCAATAATTATGGCTGAAGTAAAACCCAACGTAGAGACATTCGCGAAAATAAAAGTTATCGGCGTGGGCGGCTCGGGCGGCAGCGCCGTTGACAGAATGATCGACAGCGGCATCAAGGGCGTGGAATTTATCGCCGTCAACACCGACGTGCAGGCCCTGCATTATAATAAGGCCAATAAGAAATTACATATCGGCAAGGCTATTACCAGGGGACTTGGCGCCGGCATGAATCCGGAGTTGGGCAAGCAGGCGGCTGAAGAATCACAGAACGAGATCAGGGATGCGCTTAAGGATACGGACATGGTTTTCGTTACCTGCGGCATGGGCGGCGGCACCGGTACGGGCGCGACGCCCATCATCGCGGAGATTGCCCGCGATTTGGGCGCGCTGACTGTAGCGGTCGTTACCAAACCGTTTTCTTTCGAGGGCGTGCAACGGAGCAACATAGCGGAGCGGGGACTGTCCGAATTATGCGATAAGGTGGATACGATCATCACTATTCCCAACGATAAGCTATTGCAGGTTATCGATAAAAAGACGACGCTTTTGGACGCTTTCATAATCGTAGACGAGGTTTTGCGCCAGGGAGTAGCCGGTATTGCCGAATTGATTACCGTACCCGGTTTGATTAATGTCGATTTCGCTGACGTTAAGGCGGTGATGGCCAATTCCGGATCGGCTTTGATGGGCATAGGTCAGGCCTCTGGCGAGAATAAGGCGCTTGAAGCGGCCAAGGCGGCGGTTAATTCGCCTCTGCTTGAGATGTCGATTGACGGGGCTAAGGGCGTGCTTTTTACGATTACGGGCGGCGCCAATCTGGGCATGACCGAAGTGAGTGAGGCGGCCAAGATCATCACCTCTTCGGCTGATGAGGACGCGAAGATAATCTTTGGCGCCGTAGTCGACCCCGGACTGAAAGACGAGATAAAAATCTCAGTGGTGGCGACCGGTTTTGAGCACCGCCGTCCTGACGGTGCCGAATCGTCCGCCGCCGATAAGTCATATACTCCGAGTTCGTTTTTCAGCGGCCGGCGGGATGAAGGACGAGAGGCGGCTGCCGCGTCTGCCCCGAAAAAAACGGACGCAAAGAAGAACAAAACGGCATCATTGAAAGCGGCGCAAGCCGAACCGGTCCGCGGAAAAGATATGTCCATAGCGGATGAAGAAGATGATGAACTCGGCATCCCCGCGTTTATCAGGAAGAAGATGGGGGGGTAAGGGGATTTGAGATTTTAGATTGTCGATTTTAGATTCATACGGGGAATTACGCTTATCGGCGTAGTTCTTTTTTTACGCCGATAAGCGTTACTGAAATTTGACAACACCCGTTGATTTTATGTCCGGTTTTTGCTATAAAAAGAAAAGCACTTTCAAAAACGATTCGGGTGCCGATAGCGAGAAAGGAGGAAGTGAAAATGGAGAAAAAGGGAGTGTTGGCACACGATTTTCAGCCGAGTGAATCGTGGCGGCTTTTCAAGATTATGGGCGAATTTGTCGACGGCATCGAGGCCCTGCATGATCTGGGGCCATCGGTTACGGTTTTTGGTTCGGCGCGGATGAATACGCGCAGTGTTCTCTACAAAAACGCCAGGGAAATAGGCGGTCTTCTGATAAAAGAGGGATTTGCCGTCATTTCCGGAGGAGGAGGCGGCATTATGGAAGCCGTCAACCGGGGGGCGGCAGAGGCCGGCGGAAAATCGGTCGGGCTCAACATCAAACTGCCCCATGAACAGGAGCCGAATAAATATTCGAATATCAAGGTGGATTTCAAATATTTTTTCGTCCGCAAGCTGATGTTCAATAAGCATTCGAATGCTTTTATCGTAATGCCCGGCGGTTTCGGCACCCTCGACGAATTATTCGAGGTACTGACCCTGGTGCAGACCGAGCGCATGGACTATTGCCCGATTGTTTTATTCGATTCCGGCTTTTGGTCCGGACTACTTGATTGGACAAAGGAGCAGTTGCTCAAGAAAAAAATGATCTCACCCAAGGATATGAATCTCCTGAAAGTCGTGGATACGCCGGCCGAGGCCGTGGAAGCGATTAAAGAGTGTCTGGCCACTTGCCAGAAAGAATAAAAGAATGTACTCCGGTTTAGGCCGGAGTTTTTTATCATTGAATTCACTGGAATTTTATGAGGACGCTGAAAATATTTTGATTTGTCGGCGTTGGCGATTTATGATAAAATGAGAGTGATGGACAAATAATAGATTATATTTATGGAAAAAAAGACCATTCTTTTGGCCGAAGACGAGAAGGACGCGGCCGAAATGTACAAAGTCGCTTTCGAACAGGCCGGCTGGCGCGTGCTTTTGGCGGGAGACGGCGAAGAGGTTTTGAAACTCTGCCGCGAGGAAAGCGCGGACCTGATCCTTCTCGACATCAATATGCCCAAAAAGGACGGATTCGAGGTGCTCGAGGATTTCCGGAGCGATGATTATCTTTTCGAGATACTCAAGAAAACGCCGATTATCATGCTCTCCAATTATTCCAACCCCCAGGATATCGACTATTGCGTAAAAATGGGGGCGAGCGATTATATCGTCAAGGCCGAATGGACGCCAAAGCTGATCATCGAGAAGCTGAAAAAGTATCTGGACAAGAAATAGATTTTTAGCATATTGACTTCGGCTTTTATCGGCTGTATAATAACAACAGACAACCTACATTTATCAAGAGTGCGGCTCGCCCCGTTAGATTAATTTGATTTACGGGGCGCGCTCCGACAGATAGCGATATCTAACGGGGCGAGAGATTTGGCTCTGTGACCCGCTGGCAACCTCCCGGCCTCTACGCCGGGAAAGGTGCCCCCTCCAATCCCTTTCGGGAAAGATAAATGCTATTATTTTAGATATAGCTTGTTTTATCTTTCCTTATAAGGGGAAAGATTTTTTTGTTAAGAGGAATATACTCTTATCATTTTAAACTCTTAATTACCCGCAAATCTACAAATTTGCTACAAATACTACGAATATCATTCCGGCGTACGTCAGGTAATTAAAAAAATAGCGAACAGCAAAAATGTGCGCATCTGATGTATTTGTAAATACGTAGCTGATTTGTAGATTTGTGGGAGCAAATAATTTTATGATGCACGAAACAAAAATTTATACCGTGGAGAGCGTTACTTCCGGGCATCCGGATAAAGTTTGCGACCGGATTTCCGACGCTATCCTCGACGAATGTTTGAGGGGCGACCCCCAAAGCCGGGTGGCAGTCGAAACGTTCGGCGGACACGGATTGCTTATGATCGGCGGTGAGATTACGAGTAAGGCTATGATCGACGCCGCCCAAATCGCGCGGGATAATTACCGCAAGATCGGCTATGGCGACGAAATAGAAGTCATAAGCCGCATCGCCAGACAATCGCCGGATATTGGCCAGGGAGTCGATACGGGCGGAGCCGGAGACCAGGGGATCATGTACGGATACGCTACCGATGAAACCCCCGAATTCTTGCCCGCCGGGATCGTTTTGGCGCATAAATTTACGCGCGGATTGGAAAATTTAAGGAGAAGCGGCGATATAACCTGGCTCGGACCTGATGGCAAGGCGCAGGTAACGATCAGAGACGGAAAAGCGGTTTCCGTTTTAGTCAGCTGCCAGCACGAGGATAACGTCAGTCAGGAAGAGATCAGGCAGACGCTGATCGATCGATTGATTAAGCCGGTGATAGGCGATATTGACAGTATTACTATTTTTATAAATCCCACGGGAAAATTCCTGTTGGGCGGATTCGCGGCCGATACGGGCCTGACCGGCAGGAAACTCATGGTCGATACTTACGGCGGGCTTATCCCTCACGGCGGCGGGGCTTTCTCCGGCAAAGACGCCACCAAGGTGGATCGCTCGGCCGCTTACATGGCCCGTTTTGCGGCCAAAAATATGGTAGCCAACGGACGAGCGGAAAAATGCCTGGTATCAGTAGCTTACGCTATCGGCCGGGCCGAGCCGCTGATGGTCGAGGCCGTGAACGAGCGCGGCGAGAGTTTGGCGGATGAGGTGAAAAAACGCTTTGATTTCCGCCCGCGCGCGATCATCGAGCGCCTTAATTTGCGCCGGCCGATTTATAGAGAGACCGCCGCCTACGGCCATTTCGGGCGGGAGGGATTGCCGTGGGAGGAGGTTGTCGATTTTTGATATAGAACCACGCGTTTATATGTTAAATCCCAAAAACGTCAGCTGATATTCGCGTAAGTTCTATAATAGTTACTTTTTTTCACGTTTTTCGTTATAATATATACAGAGGACAAAAATTAAATTAAACGGCGTTTATTATGGGAAATGACGATTTGGCGATAGTTAAAGATTGTCAGGCCGGCCGCCTCGAGGAATTCGGCCGGCTTTACGACAAATACATCAGGAAAATCTACGATTTCATCTATTACAAGACCATGCACAGGGAAACGGCCGAAGATCTTACCAGCCAGGCATTCCTTAAAGCGCTGGAGAGAATCGGAAGTTTTGACGGCAGCAAAGGGACATTTAGCGCCTGGCTTTATTGTCTTGCCCGTAATACGGTCATCGATCATTACCGCACGCGCAAAAGGGATGCTAATATCGAAGATATTTGGGACTTGGCCGGTCATGATGACGTGGTCAGGAATATGAACGCGAGGGAAAGATTGGCGCGCGTGGAAGAGTATCTTAAAAAGCTTAAAAGAGAACACCGCGAGATCGTGATGTTGCGCCTTTGGGAAGGCCTGACGCATAAAGAAATCGCCGAGGCGCTCGGGAAAAGCGAGGCCAGTTGCAAGATGGTTTATTCCCGCGCTATCACCGCTCTGCGCCGCGATATGCCGTTGGCCAT
>CAYVIA010000065.1:0-6585 GCA_964451485.1 uncultured Gammaproteobacteria bacterium | reverse complement strand
ACGAACTCCAGTTCCTCCCTGGCCTTTTCCCGGCCATCACAGGCGCCTTCGAGGATAATGGGCACGTCCGCGTCCGGCGGTATGGCCTTGATAATTTCGACCTGTCCGGTCTGATGAAGCGCGCGGTGATAATAGTCGTATCCGCTGGCATGAATCTCGCACAAACGGTCGCGGAAATTGTCGTAAAGGTCGCGCGCCAGCTTAAGAGAACAATCATTGGCCCAACAATGCGCTACGTCGAGCACGAACAAATAGTCATCATGTTCCTGAAATAAAGGCGCGAGGTCACCGACGGTCTGAAAAACCGGCCTTCTTTGGTCCATATTCTCGACGGCAACGTGAAAGCCGCAATTATCGAACGCATTCCAATCGGCGACCTTGGTGGGATGAATTACCACGAAGCTTATATTAAGCTTATCACATGCTTTCCCGATGACGGATAGTATCTTCTTCGTTTCTTTGTCGTTTCGGTAGTCAGCAACCCTGGTCGGGGCGTGCAGCGATATATGTTCGAAACCGTCCAGATCAGACGGCTTGAGTTTGGCCAAGCCTGCCAGGCTGCCGTCCGCGTATCCGCCCACGCAATTGATCTCTACGGCCCGGCAGCCGATATCACGAAGCAGTCGGAACACTTCGGGCGAGACCGGAGCGATATGCTTATAATCGAAACCGCTGGTAAAACCGATAGTATGCATCAATATTCCTCCTGTTCTTTCAAAGATTATCTTTTTTTGTCAAAGATCGATTAAGCTTATTTTAAACCAAATCGGCATGAATGTCAAAACGAACAAAAAACGTCCCAATATAATTGGCACGCTTCATGTTTATAAAATATAACTATCCCACGATCACTGCGCTTGATCGTCCCCTTCGTCCTGGATCAAATCCGCGATCACCACCAGCCGCTGGGCCGTAGAATAGATCGGCGTGCAGGTGAACATGGTGAGGATGGGCTTATCAGATGGATCAAGGATGGAAAGTTCGGTCGGTTCGACCACTTTCGTCTCTCTGATGCGGTAATAATAATCCTTACCGTCCCAGACCACGTAAACGATATCGCCCGGTGAAAGCTTGTCGAACAGGTAAAAAGTAAGGTTGTTGGGAGGAAGATATTTGAAACGATGTCCGCTTAAAACCGTATTGCTTCCCTTGTCTGGCGTGGAGGACTCGGGTATGCGCCAGGCGCCTTTGGACAGGCCCACGTCGGCATTTTGGGATTCCACGATCGGAGCGTTGACGCCGATCTTGGTGATGATGAGGCGGTTGCCGGAAACGGCATAATCATTTTCCGGCAATGAATTTTTAATTTCCTCCACCCGCTCTTTGACCGCCCCCACGTCGCGCGCCGCCGCGACCGCCTTGGGACTGCTGTAAGTCAGATCGTATTTGACTACCGGATAAAAAGGCAAAGTAACAAGGTAAATTAAAATACCGATCCCCAGGCCCTCAAGCGCTATGATCGTCATTCTTATGAATTTTTTGCTTTTGAAAATATCGGTCATGAAATTTTCAGGCGGCTTTTCCCCTTAAAACCGCCACTGAATAAAAACCGAGAATAAGCGACAAGAAAGCGATAGCCAGTTTGGCCGCGAAATCGAACGAGGGATACTTGCTTGTCGCCATACCGCCGGCACGCGCGACAGGAGCCGCCTTCTCTGCCGCTTTGTCGGATATATTACCCGTATTAAGGTTGCCGCCATCGAAATATTGGTCCAGGGGCATAAACACCTCTTCAGTATCGCTTACCCCGGCTACAATGGGCAGTTCTGCCACAGCCGGTTTTCCGGCGGTCAGCTTGGGGGATGTTTTGCCGATTTGAGCCGTTTCCGCGAACAGGGTTCCTTGTCCTTGTTTAACCTCAAAATCGCGGTTGATTACGATCGGTTCGTAATTATCCGCCTTGATCACGGTCGCGGTCGTATAAGTACCCGGACTAAGACTATCGTCTGCCTTGGCGTAAAAAAAGATGTTCTTGAATTCCCCGGGATTGATAACGCCTATTTCCCATTGATTTACATTACCATGATTATTGAAAAATGTCAAGCCCCGAGGTAAACTAACCATTATTTTCACTCCCTGAGCCGGCTCATGGCCGTTGTTGGTAACGATAATCTCCCCTTCGGCCTCTCCTCCCGGAAATAATATCGCCCGCCTGGTAATGATATTGGCTGTAAGTTCAGGGCCGCCCGCTTCCGCCGCCCTGAGCGTATGCTCGACTTTGATCTTCGAGGAAGCGACCGCGGAAATATATTTGCCGCGCACGCTGTCATAGCCCTCGACGATCGCCTGATTGATATAAACGCCGCTCCCGATCCCGCCTCCGATCTCTATCGTATAGTCGATATCCGCTTCTTCACCGTTATGGAGCGTATCGAGATCCCAAAAATCCCTGTTTACCTCTACGCTCCCGGCTTCGTCGGTCATGATATCCGAAACGAGCACGTCCTTAAGGGGAGCGCCGCCGGTATTTTTTATGATGATCTGGTAATTGACCGTGTCACCCGGACCGACCGCGCCGCCGGCGTCGTTCGTTTTAACGATAGAGAGGCCGGGCAGGGCCGCTGAACCGCCGGCGTCCGGCGAGGCGCTCGCGGCCGCGTAAACCTTGCCGGCTCCGGAAGCGCTTCCTCCGTCAACTATAACCGTCCCGGCGGCGGAATTATTACTCTCGTCGCGGTCTCCTTCCGCCGCGCCGATAATGGCCATATTGTCCGCTTCATTTTGCCCATAAGGAATGTCGCTCCGCACCTCCAGGGTATAACTCAAACTCCCCTGGCTGTTGGGCGGCAGGTTGTCTATGGTCCAGGAAACCCGGCCGCCGCTCGCTTCTCCACCGCCGGCCTCGGCCATACGCAAATAACGCTCATCGAAATTATCCGCTAACTTTACATCATTAGCGACTGCGTCTCCCCGGTTGCCGAATAAATACGTATAAGTAACGTAATCTCCCTTGCCGGCCTTGGACGCGCTCACCGACTCGGTGAGCCAAAGCTCGGGCCGGCCGAAAGAAAGGTCGCCCTGCCAGTCGCCGAAAATATTGATCAATCCGAACTGCCAGTCATTGCCGGTAAAGTTAGAGTTCAAAAAATTCAAAAGCGCGTTTTGAATCGATATGTCTCCCGTAGTAATAGCGGCGCCATCCCCGCCGTGCAAAATTCCATTAGCTCCCGTGTTGGCATCAATGGTGATGTTATTCGTGGTAGTGGCCGTGTTCTCGTTGGCAACCGCCAGCTTGGCGAAAGCGTCGTTGAAAATATCCTGCAGAAAGTTATCGCTATAGATAGTAACGCCGTCTTCGTCCTCCGTGTAGCTGTATCCGTCGGGCAAACCCAGAACGGAGCCGTTCCAGGTACCGAAGAGATTGATGCGTACGAAACGCCAACCGTCACCCGTAAAATTATAATTGACGAAATTGAAGGCCTTGACGTCTACCTCCGCGTCTCCGGTTTTGACGGTGGTCGTGCCGATATTGTCCGTTGCCGTATTATCGCCGGTATTGGCGATAACGTCGATATTGTTGACGCTATCCGCGAAATTATCGTTAGCCACGATCAATTGCGCCCTCTCTTCCGCTTCCGCCTCCGCCCCGTCAAAAACTTCATCCGCGCCGCTCCCGAGGGACGGCAGGATCAAATCCCCTTCCAGCACGTCAAAAACGTTCACCACCGCGAAAAACCAGTCATTGCCCGTTATGTTAAGGTTGGCGATATTGGCGATATCGTTCAATATGGTGATGTCCCCGGTTTCGATCACGGCCGGACCGCCCGCCGAGGCAATCGTGTTGGCGCCGGTGTCGGCGCTGATATCGATATTATTGTTAATCGTGCTGGTACCCGTATTATCGACGCTGATGATACAATCCGGGCCGCAATCACCCGGGCTATCGCCGGCAACCGCGCCGCTATTGCCGTCGTCATAACCGGACAGGTCGAGCGCGCCCACCAGGTGCGTGAACAAATTGATGAAGAACTCCCTGCCGGGACCGAAAAAATTACTATTGATAAAATTGACGATAATATTCAGGATATCGATATTGCCGGTCGTGATCCGCGCCGCTCCGCTGGTGGTACCGATCAGGTTCCCGCCCGTATTGCCGGAGAGGATAACATCGTTCGTCGTGCTGGCATCATTATCATTTTTAACATCGATGACGGTGGTCGTAGCCGCCTCGTTATCGCATCCGCTTTCGCATAACGCCTCGGTCGTATTTTGGTTAACGGCATTGTCCGCGGTACTAAGGATACCGACATCGCCCGTATCTATCAAAGAGCCGCCGCTTGAGCTCGCGATCGTATTCTCTCCCGTATCGCCCGCGCCCTCAATGTCATTCATCAATTCGGCTTCGTTATCGTTCGTGATAACGGTGGAGCTGGCGATAGAATCATTGACGGGCGTGGAGGCCGCTGCCGGATCATCCGCGTCCGCAAGGCCGGCCTCCGGTTCTTTGTCCGGCACGGCCGTAATCTCTTCGCTTCCGGAACCATCCACGCTATTTTCTGCCGTATCAGAATCATCTGGCGGAATAATATCCATCCCGTCATCGTCCGCCTGCCCGTAATCGTTCGTATTGATATCGTTCTCCGCTTCGACCCGAAGTTCACTGCCCCCGGTCTCTATGGTCGTGTCTCCGTTGCCGATGCCGTCCTGCCCGTCATCGCCGATAACTATTTCTTCGTCCGTGGATGTTCCCGACATATCTTCCGCCAGCGCTCTATTGGCGAACGATGCCGCCAGTGGCTGCATAATGAAAAATAACATGATTAAAATTGTTATTTTTATTATTATATTTTTATTCAACATAAATTCTGTCGTGAAAATATATAAGAGGTAATTTTTAATTTAAAAATTACAAAATTAAAAATTATTGCGCAAAGTAACATCAAAAAATAGAATTTGTCCCTCCTGTAAAATGATTTAAAGAACCAAATACATGAAACGTAAGGTAATCCCGGTAAGCTCCGCCGGGGCCGCGCGCCCGACCCGCAGGACGATGAATGTGGGATGGGATCAACCGTCGGGATTGAACCCCGCGGCCGCGACAAGTGCCGGCGAAGCGCGAATTCAAACGGGGTGGCATGATTTTGCCTTTATATCCCCGTTGTCATCGCTTATACCGGGATTGCCTTATGTTTCATTTTATATGAGCAAATAATTCCAAGCCGCCTTGAAACCGTTCAAGAAACCAAGCCAGATCCTGCCGATAAGCGACGGCGGTTCGGGCGCCGGTTGTTGTCCGCCCATATCGTTCGTTTTTGCCGGCGCGTCCGCCACCGGTTCCGGTTGCTGATCGACAGCCGAAGTTCCGGGATTAATATTTGCGGCGGTAACAGCGGCGGGGTCGTCTTCTTCATAATAGATTACGGTTGTCGGGGCCTTGCCGTTCTCTATGCTATTTTTCACCGTAATGCCCGACTTACCCGTATCCGTTTCTTTTTCGATATGTTTATCGATAACGGTTCGGCCGTTTATTTCCGTTTTAATATCCGTCTCCACCTGCGTTTTACCCTCGACCACCTCCCCTCCCCGCGCCTGATTGCCGCCGGATGAGGCCGATATATTAATATCGTTTGCGACCCGCGCGCCGGACGCGTCCCGGGAATAATGGTCATCAATCATGAATTCATCCATCAGGTCATCAAAATTAAAAGCATGCGCCACTCCGCATGGCGCGAATATCGATATAGCCATGGAGCAAATAAGCCCGAAAATGATGGATTTTTTTTGATTAAACGGCATGATAAGTGTCTTGTAAAAACTTTACCTTGTCCAATTTGTTGAAAAAAGTTTTCAAATCTTTCCTTCGGAAAGCCGTTCGAAGCGTGATCTTTAATGCATAATATGAGGCAATCATATTATTGTGTGATTTGTCAGACTGCCGGCCTGTTAAATATAATATACTTCGAACGACTTACCGAAGGAAAGGAGGGGGCGGAGGGCTCCCCTCCTTATCCTTGTCCTTGGCGCGTATTACCGCGTGATGCGGGTAACGCTCCTGTTCACTACGTTGATCGCGCCCGATATCGATCTGGCCGCGCCGGTCGTAACCAAACCGCCGTCGCTTCCGCTGCCGCCGTTCGCGCCCATACCGGTATAACTGTCCTCGACTTCTCCGCTTCCGGCCGCGATGCCGCCGCCGTTGCCGCCGTTGCCGCCGTAGCTGCCTTCGGCATCATTACCGCCCGTTTCCGCTTCCGCTTCGAGACCGTTGGCGACCGTCGCCCGGCTGCGATTGACGGTAATCGTGTGGCCGCATTCGTCGCTGCATACGCTCGAGGAAGCGTCCTGGCAGGCGCAACGGTCGATCAGGGTGCGGTTGTCGTTAACCACGTTCAGTGCGCCCGCTATAGCCGTAGCATCGCCGGTCGTAACCGTACCGCCGATCGCGCCGTTACCGCCGGTTCCACCGCCGCCGGTCGAGCTGTCTTCGACCTCCCCGTCTTCGCCCAAACTCATATTGCCGCCGTTGCCGCCGTTGCCGCCGTAGCTGCCGCCGGCCTCGTTGCCGCCGGTTCTTGCCCTGACGCTGATTTCATTCGTAACGACCGCTTCGTTGGTATTCATGACGATATCATGGCTCTGGCAACA
>CAYVIA010000064.1:0-6634 GCA_964451485.1 uncultured Gammaproteobacteria bacterium | reverse complement strand
TTAAAATAAAATTGAATAACAAATCCATCACCTGCAACGAAGGCCAGAGTATTATGCACGTGGCCCGTGAGAACGGGATCGATATCCCGGGTCTTTGCGGGCATCCGGATTTTCCGGTTAAGGCGAATTGCCGGCTGTGCGTGGTCGAGATCAAGGGGATGAGAACCTTGCAGACCTCATGTTCGACCATAGTCGCGGACGGGATGGAGATCTCGACCGAGACGGAAAGAGTAAAGAAAGCGCGTAATACCAACCTCGAACTTATTTACGCCGAGCATATCGAAAAATGTCCGGAGTGTATCTGGCGTTTCCAGTGCCCCTTGCTTGCCACGGCGCAAAAGTACGGTTTAAAGATCACGACTTTCAAGGACAGGAAAGGGAACAGGAAAATCCACAAATTCGCCAACGCGGTGGAGATCGACGGTACGCAGTGCATCGACTGCCGCAACTGCGTGGACGCCTGCTCGCTTTTGCAAAGGATAAATTACCTAGAGATTACGGGCAAGGGCGCGGACCAGGAGATCACTCCCACCAAGGACAAAAATATCGGGTGTATATTATGCGGGCAGTGCGCCACTCATTGTCCCGTTAGCGCGGCGCAGGAACAGCAGGAGTGGGAGCCGGTCGAAAATTTACTTAAAAATAAGAATGGAAAAGTGGTAGTGGCGCAATTCGCGCCTTCGATTCGTGTCAGTATCGGCGAGGATTTCGGCCTGCCGTACGGTAAAGTCATGACCGAACACGTAGTTGCCGGCCTGCGCGCGCTCGGGTTCGATCATGTTTTTGATGTCAGTTTTTCGGCCGACTTGACGACGATCGTGGAAGCCGAAGAGTTACTTGAAAGATTGAAAGCGGGGGGTAACGGGAGGGGCGAGGAAACACCGCGCAAATCTCAAATCTCAAATCTCAAATCTCAAATTCCTATGATTACGTCCTGCTGTCCGGGTTGGGTTAATTACGTCGAGTTTTACAATCCCGAGTTGATACCTAATTTGACGACCGCGCGTTCGCCGCATATCCATGGCGGCGGCGCGATCAAGACCTATTGGGCGGAGAAAATGAAGATTGAGGAGAAAAATATCGTCGTCGTGTCCATCATGCCCTGCACAGCCAAGAAATACGAGGCCACGCGCCCGGAGATGAAAATCAACGGTCTTTTTCCGGTGGACTTTGTTCTGACCACCAGGGAATTTTCTTTTCTGATGAAGAAGAATAAGATCGATCTGGCGAAATTAAAAAAAAGCAAAGCGGACGACCCCCTGGGCGAATACAGCGGCGCCGGCGTGATTTTCGGCGGTTCGGGAGGCGTAATGGAGTCGGCTTTGCGCACGGCGCATTTTATGGCCTGCGGCGGCAAAAAGGACGGGGTTTGCCGCGAACGCGTGGAATTCAAGGAAGTAAGAGGACTTCTAGGAGTAAAAGAAGCGGTGGTAGACGTGGCCGGCAAGAAACTCCGGGTAGCGGTGGTGAACGGCATCGGCAACGTCAGGCCGGTGATCGGGCAATTAGCCAATTACGATTATATCGAGGTCATGGCCTGCCCGGGCGGATGCATCGGCGGAGGCGGCCAGCCCATCCCCACCACTCCCGAGATCAGGAAGAAGAGGATTGCCGCCCTTTATCGGCTTGATAAGGGCAAGAAACTCCGGAAGTCGTACGAAAACAAGGGCGTGGCCGAGATCCTGGCCTGGTTTAAAAAGCAGGGGCACGAATTCGAACACTCGGTTTTACATACGAACTACAAGAAGAGGAATAAATATTAATTTTTTTCGATTCAATATTTTATTTTTAGTTTATAATAAAGTATATGTCAGATAAAAAACATTTAGGCACGATTACCATCCTGATCAAAGACCGGCAGACGCACGCCAAAGACGTCCAGCAGATCCTGACGGATAACGGCCACATGATCATGGCGCGTCTCGGGGTCAACCCGCAAAGGAGCTGTATCACTAATTGCACCGGCCTGATCACGATCGCGGTCGAAGGCACGGCCGGGGAGATTAGGGATTTGACCGAAAAACTGGATTCACTTTACGGCGTGGTGGCAAAAGCGGTTATTATGACGGAATAAATTTAGATAAAAGAAACCGAGTTACTACGATTGCGCGCAATCGTAGTAACTCGGTTTCTAACCTCATTAATCATATGTCCTACATCAAAGAAAAAACAATGGAGATGGTTAACGCGAAAGCGTTAGCCCGGTTTTTGACGCTGGCCAGCGTCGCCACCATCATGCCTTTCTATATCCATCTGCAGTGGGTTACGGGCCCGATAGTGAACGCCTTGCTGATATTGACGTTATTTCTGGTCGGTATCAGAAGCGCCCTGGTGCTCTGCCTCGTGCCGAGCATGATGGCTTTAGCTGGCGGACTTTTACCGGCGGTGCTGGCTCCGGTTGTGCCTTTTATCATGATAGGCAACGTGATCCTTGTTCTGGCCGTTGATCGGTTTTATAATCTGGCCAAATCCGCGAATAAGGGATATTGGTTCGGAGTAATCTTCGGCGCGAGCGCCAAGTTCGTTTTTCTGATCTTAAGCGTTAATTTTATCGCCAAATTACTTATCAGGCAGGAATTGGCGGCAAAAGTCGCCCAGATGATGAGCTGGCCCCAGTTCGCCACCGCCATAACCGGCGGCCTGATCGCTTACGGGGCGTTGAAGTGGCTGAAAAGGATATAAATATTCCCGCAAATCTACAAATCCGCTACAAATATTACAAATATAATTCCGGCGTACGTCAGGGAATTAAAGAATCGTAAATATCGAAAACGTATGCGTTTATGAAATTTGTAGATTTGTAGCTGATTCGTTGATTCGTGGGTTAAAAGGATTTTATATGAATATGGATCGTAAACCGACAAAAAAGTTCAGAACGAAGATTTTTAAGGTCTTTATTTTGGTTTCCCTGATTCCGCTGCTTATTATTTCGGTGAGCAGCTTGTTCATCGTGGTTAAAACCCGTCAGCAGAATATCGCCGAGCTGCAGAATCTCGCCATCGAGAACGCCCAGGAGAAAGCGCAGAAGTATCTGAACGAAAGAGTGGAAAAATTGCATATGGTCCTTAATCTCGAGGGCAATATCGATTATATACATAATCTCAATCAAGAAGGCCAGACAGCGATGATGCAGGCGTTGAATTATCAGATCGACGGCATGAAAGAGATGTTGGGGGAAGAGGCGGAAGAAATAAGTTACATTGACGCGCATGGACAGGAATTCGTCAAAAGGGGAGGGGGGGCGGATTTTCAAAACGTTGCCGAAGAGCCGTATTTCAAGTCCGCCATCAGCGGAGGAAATTATCTGGGAGACGTAGAATACACGGATAACAAGATTTTACTACGGGTAGCCACGCAAATCGAGAACAAGGACAGAGAGATCATCGGCGTAACCGCCGCCGTTATCAATTTAACCGGAATTCAGGAAATTATCGGTTCGATCAGGCTGGGCGAAAGCGGCTACGTTTACATCGTCGATAATAACGGCCGGTTGATAGCGAGCTCGGAAGCGCAGGCGGGAAGCCGGGTGATCGGAGCAGATTTTAGCGACAGAAGCTGGGTGGCAGACGTGATCGGCGGCAAGACCTACGACGGCCTTAAAAAATTCGAGACCCGCACGAACGCGCAAGGCGATAAAGTTATCATTGCCGGCCGTCCTATTCCCGGAATAAACTGGTTCGTATTGAGCGAGTGGCCGCAGTCCGACGCTTACAGCGTGATCGTCAATATTTTGATGCTGACGCTATTGATCGCTCTTATCACTTTAATTTTGATCATCTTATTGGGTTTTATTTTCGCGCGCCAGGTGGAAAAACCGCTTAAGTCCTTGCGGCACGGCGCCATGCATATCACCCGGGGCGATCTCGATTACCGTTTGCGTATAAAAACCGGCGACGAGTTCGAGATACTGGGCTCAAAATTCAATGACATGATCAAGATCCTCAAAGAAAACAGGAAACTGCGCGACGAGTTCGTCTTTATCTCCGCCCATGAACTGCGCACGCCTGTTACGGCTATTAAAGGGTATCTTTCCATGATTCTCGACGAGTCATTCGGCAAGGTGCCGGCGAAGATCAGGGAGAATCTCGATATCGTCAACGCCTCGAACGAACGGCTCGTGCAACTAGTGCATGATTTACTCGAGATCGCGCGCTCCGAGGCGGGTAAGATGAAGATTGACATGATCGCCACCCCCATAAAAGAGAACGTAACTACAGTAACGAACGAACTTAAATCGCTTGCCGACCAGAAAGGCATCAAGCTGGCTTATGACGAAAATGGCGCCGATAGCAAGGTTATGGCTGACCCCTATAAACTAAAAGAAGTTTTAACTAACCTAATCGGTAATGCTATCAAATATACTTTAGGCAAGGGTGATATTGAGATCGGGCATGAGATTAAGGACGGATTTTTATGGACACATATAAAAGACCACGGCATGGGCATGGCGCCGGAAGAAGTAAAACAGCTTTTCTCGAAATTTTATCGCGTGCAGAACGAGGAAACGAAAAATATCGAAGGCACCGGCCTCGGTCTTTTTATCTGCAAGGAGATCGTTGAGCGCATGGGCGGAGAGATCAAGGTAGAGTCGGAGAAGGGGAAGGGGAGTACGTTCAGTTTCTCACTTAAATTAACGGTATAATTTTGGTTTGATAAGTTTGTGGGTTCTTGGTTATTCACATATCATCCTTTTGCGTAAAAAACCGAAATATTTTATAATATAGCCATATTGTGGAAAAACAGAATAGCTTTGATAGCTATTTTTTATATAATTTTTTTATAAATTTAAGTGATTTTTTTTATGAGGCACATAAAACAGGCAGTTAAGCCCCTGTTGGGAGTATTTTTCTCCATAATCCTGGCCGGGGCGTTTTTTATTTTTAACGCGGCTCCGGCAGCGGCCACGGGCGGCGTTACACCGAGTTATATGTCCGAAACCGAAGGCATGGATATCATGATGACCGATACCTCCAAGGCCTACGCTATCGGCAAGCTGGACATTTACGATACGGCGGGCGGAAATTTAGATACCCTGACCGTAACCGTTAAGGATTTGGAGATGGATACCGGTTTCGATCCGCATGAAGATTTAGAGCCGTTGGTTGGTTCCGGCGAAATTTCCGGCATGTCTTTATGGAAGGACAACGGTGACGGCATTTTCAGTACCTCTACCGATACTTACGCCACCACGATCGGTTCCTGGACTACCGGGTCCGTCGGCCCCTGGAGCGCGACCTTTTCGAGCATTAATTTCGATTTTTCCGCGGCGAGCTCATCCATGAAGGTCTTTCTTGTTTTTCGGCCGAAGGTTGTGAGCAGTTCAACCCCCAGGGGCTTCGAGGCCATTGTCGAGATGAATCATATGCACGTTGGCGGCGGTTCGAGTATCGGCTATTGGCCCAATTATAACCATTATTTTCCGCCGGTTTGGATCGGCGAGGCCGGCACCGGCGGCTATGGTACACCTCTCGTGATCTCGGAGATCCAGGCGGCAAGTTCCGGTTCCGTTAATGACGAATTCGTTGAGATATACAACCGCACCCCGAATTTCATGGACCTTCAGGGATGGTCGCTTAAATACAGCCCGGCGAACAGTATGTCTTTGGCTTGGCCAATCACCCTTTACTATTTTGCGACAGGTTCGCTCATCCAGGTCCAATCCGGCGGTTATTATCTTACCGGTCATGGTAGCTTGGCCACTGGTACTGACGCCAATTTGGCCGCAGGCAACCTTTTGGGCGAAACCGGCGGCTATGTGGGTTTATTCAATCCCATGGACGAACTCATGGATTGGGTCGGCTATGGTTCGCTCGCAAGCTCCTCTCTCGCCGAGGGCGGCCAGCCGGCCCCGGCGCCTACGGCCTCGACCACAAGCTCGATCGAACGCAAGGCCTTTGATGACTCGACCTACACGATGATGATCGCGGGCGGTATCGACCAGTATCAGGGCAACGGCGAGGACTCGAATAATAACGCCATGGATTTTATCATACGTCCGACCTCTGAGCCGCAGAACTCATATTGGGCGCCGGAAATGCCCCAGGGAAGTTATTCCGAGGGCGGCGGCAACGGCGGCAGCCCCCTGCTCATTAACGAAATATATTATAAAACCGACATGGCTAGCCGTTGGATCGAGTTATATAACCGGTCGGATAGCCCTATTAGCGATTTAAGCGGATATGTCCTTAAGCATAAAGGCGGTTCACAGTTTACGTTCACTTCCGGTTCCATCGCTGCCTACGATTATTTATTGGTCCATTGGAACCAAACGGATATTGATGATGCCCATAATATTTATACCGGCAATATCGGCATGGACCTCGATACCTACGGCGGCGACCTGATACTAAAAGACGATAGTTCCAATATTCTCGATTATGTCGAATATGGCGGTTCGAATTATGCCAATGAAGCCGACGCGGTGTCCGCGTATCAGTGGATGAGCGGCGATTACGTGCCGCATTGCCTTTACGGCCAGTCAATCGGGCGGCGCTCGACAGACGGCGAGGATTGGAACGATGCCGGCGACTGGCAGACGTTTTCTTCCCCCAGTCCGGTGGCCCCGAATATGGGCGGGGATTCGACCGGGCCGACCACGGTAACGAATGTTACTTTGCATGACTACGATACGACC
>CAYVIA010000063.1:4984-6643 GCA_964451485.1 uncultured Gammaproteobacteria bacterium | reverse complement strand
GCAGACCAAAAGGATTGAAGAGGACGAGAAAAAGCGGACGGTAAAAAAACTGGAAGATGGGGCCTGGCGTAAGTTCGTCGAACGGATTCAGGGGGCGGTGCGCGCGGACGCGACCGTTATTGACAAGCTCGAAGATCTGCTGGCCGACGAGCACCCTGACTATCATCGGGGTTTGATCAGGAAAAGTATAGATCAGGCCCTCGGGTATCTTCTCGCCGAGAAATTCGCCCATGAAAGAATTGACGTCCGTTCATTCGGAACATTGAATCCGTACGACGTGGCCGATCTGGCGGTCACGGAGTGGGGCGTTACCCTCGCCACGGCTAAAGCCGCGGTCATGGGCGTGGTTAACGAGGCGGCTAAAGAGGTTGCCCGTACCAGGATTTCCTCGCGGGACGCAGATAAGGATACTTACGTCCTGACCAAGGAGGTGGCTGGCGGTTTCATTGACAGGACCTGCTTTTGGGCCCTGAAAACCGCTGTGGCCGAACGCCAGGCCGAACTTCGCGCTGAAGCGGCCGAGAGAGCCGAAGAAGCGGCCGCGGCAGAGGCCAAAGCCAGGGCCGAAGTCAAGACGCGTGAAAAAGAGCGGGAAGAAAACCGGAAAGCACGGCTGGCCGAGATTTGGGGACGGAAGAAAGTTCATTTTGTTTTCACGGGCTGCACCACGGTCCTAAAAGCCATACCTACAAAGAACACCGAAGAAGCTCAGATGCTTACCGCCGAAGCCGGCAAGCCCATATTCGTCTTTATGAACGGCGAAGTGGTCAAGGTTGCCAACAATCCCAAGAATGGGAGATTGGAGTCTAAGCCAGTCAGTTGCCGCATGGCGACCGAGACGGAAGTCCGGGCCGACCGGACCAGACGAAAGGGGATCGAGGAGGAGCCGGAGGACAACTCCGTTTGCCGAGTTAGGACTATTGAGCGGCCGAAAACGAATCCTGTGTGGCTGACTATGGGTGACGGCACGGTAGTCAAAGCCGCCGTCATCGTTAACGCAGTTCCGTCAGAATTTGCCGATCCCTTCTCCTACGTTAATGCCGCTTATAAGTATTTGTGGTATGAGACGTGGGTGGCTGTGGCTAATGGTCGCGGTTATATGCTCTTCGGAAACAGAGAGCATAAGTTTGTGGCCTGCGGAACCGCCCAAAAAGCCACGCTTGAAGAAAAACGGGCGGGTCAGGCGGCGGCCAAAGCCAAAGGCGTGGTTGCCCTGGAAGCACCCCCCGAGGTGGTTGCGGCGTAGCAGTCTTTTTTAACAAACAAGCACCCCCGATGCGCGAGTATCGGGGGTTTAAAATTGGAAAAAATCGCAAACAATAATTATTCGTTCTTTTTTCCGTAAATCCTTAAACTGTTGCCGATGACCGTCACGTCGGAGAGGCCCATGGCGAGAGCCGCGATCATCGGGCTCACCAGGCCGAAGATGGCGAGCGGGATGGCGATCACGTTATAGAAAAACGCCCAGAAAAGATTCTGCTTGATAATACCGAAAGTCCGGCGGGAGAGCGCGACTGCCTCCGCGATCCTTTCCGGGTCGTTAGCCATGATGATAATATCGCCGGCCTCCCGCGCGATATCCGCGCCCCCCCCCATGGCGATGCCGAGGTCCGCCTGTACGAGCGCGGGCGCGTCGTTGATGCCGTCGCCGGCGAAGAT
>CAYVIA010000063.1:0-4884 GCA_964451485.1 uncultured Gammaproteobacteria bacterium | reverse complement strand
GCGAGCGAGAGGGGATGGTTCGAGTTCGCGGCGGCCGAAGCGGCGATCTTGGCGATTACTTCTTTGGTGAAATAATGCGTCTTGTTTTTCGAGATTTTTTCCACCTGCGGTAATCCTTCGGTTAGGGTGCCGGTCTTATCGAAAATGACGGTATCGGCGTTTTTCGCCTTTTCGAAACTTTCCCCGTTTTTAACGAGGATGCCGCGGCGCGCGCCTACGCTCGAGCCGACCATGATAGCGATGGGGGTGGCGATGCCGAGGGCGCAGGGGCAGGAGATCACGAGCACGCTCACGGCGGCGATAATCCCCGCGGCCGGATTGCCCGTAAATATCGTCCAGCCCATGAAAGTGAGGAGGGCGGTAGCCACCACCGCCGGCACGAAGACGGCCGCGACCCTGTCCGCCAGTTTTTGCATGGGCGCCTTGAAGCGCTGGGCCTCTTCGACGGCGGCGATAATGCGCGCCAGGGCCGTATCGCCCGTCTCGGCGGTAACCTTGATCTTGAGCGAGCCGTCCTGACTGACAGTGGCGCCGAAGACCTTGTCGCTATTTTTTTTGAATACCGGCATGCTTTCGCCCGTGAGCATGGATTCATCAATTGACGCCTGACCGTAAACGATGATACCGTCAAGGGGGATTTTTTCTCCGGGCCTGACGATAACGATATTGCCGGCGCGGATATCATCGATATTTTTTTCGATTACGGTTCCGTTCGGACCTGCCAAGCGCGCTTTTTGGGCGCCCAGCTCCATGAGTTTTTGCATAGCGCGTGAGGCGCGATTCTTCGTTTTCGCCTCGAGAAAGCGCCCGAGGAGGATAAGGGCGGTGATGGAAGCGGCGCTTTCGAAATAAACGTGTCCGCCCGCGAACATGCCGTATAAGCTATAGCCGAAAGCCGCCAGGGTGCCGAGCGAGATGAGGGTGTCCATATCCGCCTGTCCGCGGAGGAGCGCGCGGAAAGCGTTCCGGTGGAATTGCCGGCCCAGGACGAAAACGACGACGGCTGTGAGCAGGGCCAGCGCCCAGTCGGTGGCGGAGATGCCGAGAATCATGCCGGGAATTTCCCACATCCAAAACATGCGGATCACTACCGGCAAAGCGAGCGCGATCGCCCAGACGGTTATCGTCTTTTGTTTTGCCTCTTCCGAGTCTCCAGACATGCCGTGATGATGATGATAACCGCCCGTATTGCCTTCATCTACGCCGTAGCCGGTAGCGATGACGATTTTTTTGAGTTTTTCGGCATCCACCGACGCCTCATCGTATTCAACATCTGCTTTGGCCGTAGTGAAATTCACTTCGGCCTCCTTTACCCCGGGAAGTTTTTTGAGACCTTTCGAGATGTTGGCCGCGCAACTGGCGCAGTGCATGCCGGTTATTTTAAGAGTGGTTTTTTGCATATCTGTAATTTATGATAATTTATAAAATTAAAGAAGGGATGAAAGGATTATTTTCGGAACGAATTCCGTTGTCCGGTAATCATCAATCCGTTACCACGAATTTCCCCCAGATCATACCCATGCGGCAGGAAAATTTTATTTCGCCCGTGTCGCGGGGCGTAAAGGTGATGATATTTTTCCCGCTGGTAAGCCGCTGGTCGATATTATAGTCTTTCAGGATGAGTTCGTTGGAACAACCCACGTTATAGTTCCCGTTCACTATCCATTCGACCGGAATGCCCTTTTTGACGTAAAGTATGTTGGGGCTGAAACCGGCAGAGGAAACATTCATCTCTACGGCCTGTATGTTATCCGTATTTATATCGGCGGTCTGGCCGGCGGTCTGGCCGGCCGGTGCCGGTGCCTGGCGGAGAGAAATCGTATAGCCGAAACTCGAGAGGCCCCGGTTGAGCATGAATATCCCCAGAATACCCACTATTGCCCCGGATATTTTCATGATCTGTCCTATTTTCTCCCGGCTGAGGAGAGAGACGAAACTGCCGAAGCCGAACATAAGCGGTACCGTGCCGAGGGAAAAAATCCCCATGGACAGGGCGCCGCGCGCGATGCTGCCGGAAGCGAGGGCGTAAAGTTCGATCGCCTGCAGGGGGCCGCAGGGCATAAAACCGTTAGCCAGGCCGATAATGAAGGGGCCCTTTGGTTTACGATCGTGTTTCTGGCCGTAAAGAAAGCGGGCGATAAAATCCGGGGTACGCGGTTTTATTTTATCGAGCCAGCGAAAATTGGTTAAAAGAGAAAGTCCCATGATGAGCATGAATCCGCCTGCCAATAAGGTAATGACGCCGGTAAAAGTCCGGTTAATGCCGAAAAACGAGCCGACTCCGCCGAGAACACCGCCGATAATCATGTATGAGATAACTCTGCCGGCGTTGTACTGAATGTGGGGCGAAAAGCTATTTCCTTTTTCGTCCCGGCTGGCCGCATGCCGGGCGCTATAGGTAACGACCAATCCGCCGCACATGCCGACGCAGTGGAAGCCGACCAGAAGCCCGATAAGGAAGATCAGGCCATATCCTATTTTACGCTCATTCAGCGCGGCCAGAATTTGGAACAAGCCGAAATGCTCGATCGCGTAATAGCCCAGAGCGAAGAGTAAAAGCATAGTTCCGGCGATTATCAGCCGTCTGCGCGCGCTTACTCCGGATTTAGAAGTTGTTTTTTCGTCCGCTATCCCGTAATTCAGGTTTTTAATGATTTTTAAAATCTTTTCCCGGGAGATCTTTTCGTTATCGAATTCGAGCCGGCACGCGCCGTCGCGATGGTCGACTTCGATATTTTTTATTCCCGGCAGCTGTTTTACTTCGCTCTCGATCAGGATTTTGCAGCTGCGGCAATGGATGCCGGTGATGTTGAAAGTTTGTTTCGTGATCATATAATTCATGGTTCTTTAAAATATTTTGTGGGCAGATTATTATTCATAAATGATCAATTTTCAATAATCAATGATCAATCAATGACCAAGTGGCCAATGATCATTGAAAATTGTTCATTGAAAATTAAGACGAGAATACCCCATTCCAAGATTTGAAATTAGCCCGCAGAATCTTTT
Organism: uncultured Gammaproteobacteria bacterium; assembly: GCA_964451485.1. Taxonomy (GTDB): domain Bacteria; phylum Patescibacteriota; class Patescibacteriia; order Patescibacteriales; family UBA12075; genus CAYVIA01. The sequence continues at coordinate 1,875 of CAYVIA010000063.1, read as the reverse complement.
AAAGAATCTACTTATTAAACAGCTTCGTCACCCGCAGGATCTCCGCGGTCATCTCCTGTTTGCGTTTTTCGTTGGTAGTGGCCATGGCGTTTTTGAAGCAGGTATTCAGGTGCCCCTCCATGAGCATCTGGTGGGCCGACTTCAAAAGCCCGATGACGGCCAGGTTCTGCTGCATGATGTCGATGCAGTATTCGTTGCCTTCCACCATCTGGATGATCTTGGCCAGGTGCGACTGGGCCTTTTTGAAATTGACGATGGTTTTTTCTTTTTGTGAGGCCATAAATTTATTGCCGATAAATTAATAATTTTTGACTGTAGGAACAGAACATCGTTCTGCCCCACATCGATTATACCCATACCTGGGGTATAGGTATAAGATAATTTTAGCACGTCAAAATTTCTTGTCAAGTATTAACTTTAATTTAGTTCTTTTATTTTTCACGGATTCGGGGTAAAATGTAAATATGAGGAAAAAAATATTCATAATTTTTATAGCGGGTATTTTGACGGCGGCTCTTTGGCGGCCGTCTTTGGGCGCGGAAACGCTCGCCGCCCGGATGGCGGGACGGATATTGATTGCCGTGGAAAAGAACGGCGAGGCATGGTATGTCAGTCCGGACAATCTGATGAAGAGTTATTTAGGCCGGCCGGACGACGCTTTCGCGCTTATGCGCGAACAGGGGGTTGGTATTACGAACGCCGATCTGGCGAAAATTCCGGTGGGTTTTTGCGATGACGCGAAAGTATGCGGCTTTGCCGGAGCGGATACGGACTCTGATGGATTGCCGGATATGCTGGAGGACGCGCTCGGTACGGAAAGAGAAAAAGCCGACAGCGACGGCGACGGGCATGCTGACGGCGAGGAAGTCAGGGCAGGGTATAATCCGCTCGGACCGGGAAGTTTGCCGCTTGAGCCGGCCTTTGCCGCCAAACAAAAAGGAAAAATATTTCTGCAAGCGCAGGCGCGCGGCGAGGCCTGGTACGTCTATCCGGTGGACAACAAGCGGTATTTCCTGGGCCGCCCGACTGACGCCTTTAATCTCATGCGCGCCCTGGGTTTAGGTATTACCTCAAGCGACCTGGATAAGATTATGACCATGACCCCGGACTATGACCTGGCGCGACTCGAGCGTTTGGTTTTCGACCGGGTGAACGACGAACGCGAAAGCCGGGGACTGGCCGCGCTTGTTTGGAACGACTCCCTGGCGGCGGTGGCGCGCGAGCACAGCCGCGACCTGGCAGCCGAGAATAAAAAGCTGACGGGTATGGAGATGAGTTGCGATTATCCTATTATTCACCATCAGGGTCTCGTTTTCGGCGCGGACAACTCCGAGCGCCTGAATAATCGCGGGGTTTATGATTTTAGCGAGGCGGGTGAGAATATCGCCCTGATGCCCGGTATCGCGCAGAAACTGATTACGGTTACGGGCGAGGCGCGAGCCGCGGGTATCCAGGATAGACTGGACCGATGCACAAAAGAGGAAGAGGAGATGGATGAGGCTTTCAAGGCGGCGTTGGAGGAGGCGACGACTACGGACGCCAAACTTGCGCTTGTCAGACACGAGTTGTCCATGCGTGAGGCCGATTTTGTTCAAAGCGAGAAGGTTACTATCGCCGAGATCAGCTGGAAGGATATGGAAACGCTGGCCGATGATATCGTAAGCGGCTGGATGGCAAGTCCCGGGCATAGGGAGAATATCCTCACCGCTTCCTACGACGAGTCCGGCATGGGTATCGCCTACACGAACGGCTACGTCATCGCCACGCAAAACTTCATCAAGCGCGCCGACTGCGGCTTTGAAGGCGGCGCCTGCTGCGAAAAGCCCGGTTATTATCCCTACTGTTTTATCCCGCTTAAGTGCGGGGCAGGGAATA
>CAYVIA010000062.1:0-6680 GCA_964451485.1 uncultured Gammaproteobacteria bacterium | reverse complement strand
AAGAATATATAAAACCGGGGACCTGGCCAAAATGCACCCTGACGGAAACATCGAAATATTGGGCAGAATTGACGACCAGATTAAGATCAGGGGATTTCGCATCGAACCCGGAGAAATAGAGGTCAATCTAAGAAAGCATGAAAATATCAAAGACGCCATCGTCATCGCTCAGGAAGACGGGAAAAACCACGATAAATACCTGACTGCCTATTATACCGCCAATAAACAAATCGATCCTCAAACCCTGAAAAACCATCTGAAAACCGTCCTCCCCGGCTACATGATCCCCGCCTATTTTATCCATCTCCAACGATTCCCCCTGAACCCCAACGGCAAAATCGACAGAAAGGCCTTGCCCGCGCCCAAGGAAAAAGATCTGGCCAGATCTCACGCCTTTCAGCGGCCACAAAATGAATTAGAAAAATTTTTATTACGAATTTGGCAAAAGTTATTGAACTTAGATAAAGTAAGCGTGAATGATGATTTTTTCGATCTAGGCGGACATTCACTGAAAATAATTCAGCTTTACGGCTTACTGCAGAAAAGTTATCCCAATATCGTTAAAGTACAGGACTTGTTCGATCATAGAGCCATTAAAGAATTGGCAGCTGTTATGAATGAGCGTTTGTATGTTTCTAAAAAGGCCAAGATGAAGAAAGATAAAAAAAAGAAAATCAAAATGATAAGATTTTGAAATTTTATGCTGATTTGCGGTTTAAAATTGACTCAAAGCGGAGCCGTTGCTTTAATAAAAGACGGCAGGTTAGTTTTCAGCATCGAGGCGGAAAAGCTCGAAAACAATCCGCGGTTTATGGGTATAACGGACACGACCTTTATTGCCGATATTTTATCCGCGTACGGCTATGACCCGGCGTCCATAGATATTTATGCCGTTGACGGCTGGGGCGGATTCAACGAGGAGGCCTTAGCTATCCAGCCCCGGCTGGAAATCGGCGAAGATCATAACGAGTTAGCGGTTAAGGACGGGGACAGAGCGTATACTTTAAACGTATCCAGATATCGGGAAAGAGCATTGAACCGCGACGTACTGGCGGGAAGAGAGTTTGCCGGACTTATAATCGGAGGAAAGCGATTTGGGTATTTGAGTTATTTGCATGCCGCCGGTCATATTCTCAGCGCTTACGGCACCAGCCCTTTTGCGCAAAAAAGTGAAGATGCGTATATTTTGGTTTGGGACGGAGGTATGTATCCACGAATGTATTTTTTCGATGCGGCCGCCGGGAAAATCGATAATTTGGGCCCCATATTTTTACTGGTAGGCAATATCTATACGATTTTTTCCCAGCACTTCGGTCCCTTTAAAATCAAGGGAAATTTCGCCAAAGACGACCTGTCGGTCGCCGGCAAGGTGATGGCCTATGTTGCCCTGGGAAAAGTCAAAAGAGAGTTATTCGCGCTTTTTGATGCCGTATATTACGAATATTATGACAGGCCCATGGGCTTTGCCAATATTTTCGCCAATGAATTTAAAAAGCGCATAGAGGGCAGGGGGTACGCGGATGAGGATATTTTAAGGTCATTTCATGCTTATTTAGAGGAGCTGTTAATCAAAAAAATAGCAAAAAAAATCGAAAGATATCCGCGCGAATGTAGGAATTTGTGTTTAGCCGGGGGATGCGCCCTTAATATCAAATGGAATTCCGCCATCCGCGACAGTGGTTTATTCGCGAGAGTGTATGTCGCGCCTTTTCCTAATGACTCTGGTAGCGCCATCGGTGCGGCCTGCGGCGCCATGTTTCAGCGCGAAAAAAGAAGCTCTCTTGATTGGGACGTTTACAGCGGTCCGGAAATCATAAAGAATAAGCCGGCCAAGGGTTGGACGAGCAGGAATTGTTCAGTTAAGGAGCTGGCTGGAATTATCCATACTGCGGCCGAGCCGGTGGTTTTCCTGCACGGCAAGGCCGAGCTGGGCCCGAGAGCTTTGGGCAACAGAAGCATTCTGGCCGCGCCCTCAAGCGAGAAGACGAAAGAGGTATTGAATAGGATAAAAAAGAGGGAGTTTTATCGGCCGATATCTCCCGTCTGTTTAGAGAAGAAGGCCCAAGAGATTTTCGAGCCGGGCACGAAGGACTCCTTTATGCTGTTCGATCATAAAATAAAGAGGCAGTGGCTCGACAAAATACCGGCCGTGGCGCACATCGATAATACGGCCAGATTGCAAACCGTTTCCCAAAAAGAAAATCCGGTGGTGGTGGAATTACTGCGAGAGTATGAAAAATTGAGTGGTCTACCCCTGCTTTGTAATACCAGCGCCAATTATAAAGGCCGCGGATTTTTTCCCGATATCCGTTCCGCTACCGAGTGGAATCAGGTTAATTATGTTTGGTGTGATAATGTATTGTACGAGAAAACGGATAAAATTATTTTTTCATTATGACCAAAGATATCGCTATTATCGGTATGGCCGGCAGATTCCCGGAGGCAAGGGATATTTTTGAGTTATATAAAAATTTGCGGCAAGGCAAAGATTGTGTTGGGGGGATATCGACCAAAAGAGTGAAAGATACGGCCCTGTCTCCACGGGGAAAATATAAGGCCTGCGGATATTTGGATGATATAGATAAATTTGATTATAAGTTTTTTAATTTTTCCCTCGGTGAGGCCAGGTTAATGAGCCCGGCCCAGCGCCAATTATTGGAGGTAGTATACGAGTGCGTCGAAAACGCGGGTTATAATTTCGAGGATTTAAGTGACTCTACCGTTGCTACCTATATTGCCCAGCCGTATTCGGGGTATTTCCGGCAGGTAGACGCTATCACTCCCTTGACCGTTACGGGAGCGGACAATTCCCATGTGGCGGCAAAAATCACCAGGTTTTTTAACCTGCGGGGAGCGTCCGCCGTTATCGAGACGACCTGCTCCTCGGGGTTGTCCGCCTTGTATGTCGCCGGTAATGAATTGATGCTGGGCAACGCCGACTACGCGCTGGTGTGCGGAGCGAATATATATTCCGACCCGCGCCAAGCGGACCGAAACCAGCTGGATGTTTTTTCTCCCGATGGCCGTTCCCGCGCTTTTTCTAATGAGGCGAACGGCATGTCGCGCGGAGAGACGGCAATCGCCTTTTTGCTAAAACCGCTTAACAAAGCGCTCAAAGACCGGGACGTAATACAGGCCGTAATTAAAGGTATTGCTATTAACAATAACGCCAACCGGTCATCAAGCCCTGCGGCGCCGGACAGTATCATGCAGGCGGAGGTCATAAAAAAAGCATGGGCAAGGGCAAAAATAGATCCGCTCAAAATAGGATATATCGAAGCCCACGGTTCTGGCACTAAGCTGGGAGACGGGCTGGAGATAGAGGGGCTCAACATAGCCTTCTCCGGCTATACCGGCAAAAAGAAGATATGTCCCATTTCTACGATCAAATCGAATATCGGACACGGCATGCCGGCCGCCGGTCTGGCAGGACTTGTCAGGGCGATTTTGTCGTTGAAATACAAAGAAATTTTTCCTACCGTGCATTTCGATAACCCCAGTGAAATTATAGATTTCAATAACTCGGCAGTTTACGTGAATAAGTATTTAGTCAAATGGATAGTCGACAGAAAATATGCCGCCGTCTCATCGATAGGCATTAGCGGGATCAATGGCCACGTCGTACTGGCACCAGCGCCGGAAAACGGCGGGCAGGATCATGAGGCAGAAGAGAAGAATAAAGGATTTTTGGTGACAGTATCGTCAAAAACCCGCCATGGACTGGAGAGAAGCGTGAAGCAGCTTAAAGACAGGTTGGCATCTGATGATAATTTGCTCTTGGAAGATATCAGCTTTACTCTTAACGCCGGGCGTAAGCACTATCATCATAGGTTCGCCGTCGTCGCGGACAGCTTAGCAACGTTGAGGGCGGAATTATCCCGAGGGTTGAAAAAAGATAACGCGAATATTATGGATCCATCCGTTTTGCCCGAGCAGTTGATGCTTATTTTCCGCGATTTTTCCGTTTCGGATGATTTGTTGGATTTTTTTAGCGCCGCCTATCCAGTATTCAGACAATGCGTTAAGCGATGTTGTTCATTGTGCGGCCGTCACCACGCGGATAATTTTCGTAGTTTCGTTTGGCAGTACGGCTGTTATAAGTTACTGAAGGAGTATGGCGTTAAGATAGACAGTGTTTTAGGGATCGGCATCGGTCAATACATAGGTGCCGTCATTGCCGGCAAAATTTCGTTAAAGAGTAGTTTGACTAAAGCGATTGCTTATCGGCCCGGAGAGATAAAAGACCTGGATGCAAGAATAGATGGATTTTATAAACAGGAGGTGGGTAGCAAAAAATCGACTATAGCGATAATGGGGTCTGGAGATTCGTTATCGCAAGCGTTGATTAAAAATAGGCAAAGAAACATGCGGGCGTCTTTTGTTTTTCTGGATACGGATCATAACCGGGATCCCTTGGCGCATTATATCAAATTTTTGTATCTGGCTGGCCACGACATTGATTGGCACAGGTACTATGCGCATGGCCGTGGCGGACACCGCATCGAACTCCCCGCGTATCAGTTCGAAAAAACAAGATGCTGGACAAGAGATATTCCCATTGATAATACTAAGGCGCCGATACAGGCACCGGCACCGTCAGCGGCGGGAAAGATGAAAGCGGATAGCAGTATTGTTGGTAGCTGCTACAACGGCGCCGGAGTTGACGATATCGAAGGGAAGATAATCGAAATATGGCAGGACGTTTTGTCGACCAGAAATATTTTCGGTGACAGTAATTTCTTCGGCTTGGGTGGACATTCGCTTTTGGCCACGCAGATCTTGAGTAAAATAAAAGAAGAATTCGATGTGCAGTTGAATTTCGAGGGCATTTTCAGCCATCCGACCCCCCGCGCCCTGGCTGAATTAATATCGAAGAGTATCGATTGCCAGCGGTCGCCCGGCGAACTGCCCGCAGCCGGGACGAATAGTCAAAAGTTTATTAGTAATAACCAAACGGTGCCAGCTGAAAGAGTTTTTCATTTTATGAAATCCGTCTCTTCTTCGGCGTCGGCGCGTCCTTGGAAGATCACGGATATCGAACGCGAAATCGCCGGCTTTTGGGAGAATGAACTTAAGGTGACCGGCATATCTCTTGATGATTCTTTCTTTGATTTGGGCGGAGATTCGCTGGGCGCCACCAGAATGGTCCGCAGGATAAACGAATTCTTCCGGGTGCGCCTCGATTTCGAGGACCTGTTCGATTTTTCCAGTATAAGGTCTTTGGCCGCAACCGTGCATCATCACTTGTCTGCCGGCGACACCCGACGGGCAGGAGAAGGAACCACCACCGCGGACCGAAAATATTACCCGTTGTCTTACGCGCAGAAAAGAATGTATGTTCTTTACAAGCTTGAACCGGACTCTTCGTTTTATAACTCGCATATTGCCAGGGAGGTGAAGGGAAGTCTTGATATTGGAGCCCTGGAAAGATCCATCCAGACATTGGTCGATCGCCATGAATCGTTTCGGACCAACTTTTCGGAAACAGAGGGCCAACTGGTGCAAATCATTCACCCGACAAAAAAAATCGACTTTACTTTTTATGATTTAAGCAAAGCCGAAGAAAAAAAGAAATTGAAAGGAGAGAAGAAAATCATCAAAAAACATGTTATCAAACCGTTTAAGCTGGAAACCGATAATCTTTTGCGCGTTATTTTGATCAAAAGAGAGAAAAATAAGTACACCCTGGCTTTGGTTATCCACCACATCATCGTCGATTTTTGGTCAGTGAACATTTTTTTTCGAGAATTGTCCCTGGCCTACAACGCTTATTTACATAGTCAGCAGCCGGATTTTCCCGCTCTTGCTTCCCAATGCAAAGAATATGCCGAGTGGGAGCAATCAGCGAAGGCCGAAAGATATTTCGAGGAGCAGGAGGGATATTGGCTGAAAAAATTATCCGGAAAACTTCCCGCCCTGAATTTGCCCACGGATAAGCCCCACTCGCCCATCAAGACATATAAGGGGGCCGTTGAAACCGTCAGTGTAGATAAAACCATTGCCCGCAAGCTTCGTGAGCTTTGTCTGGCGTTTAATGTTACGCCGTTCATGTTTCTTTTGACCGTATTCGACATATTTTTGTATCGCTTAACCGGCCAGACGGACATTATCATCGGAATGCCGGCGGCGAATCGCCTTTCTCTCGGCCGCGTGGTCGGTAATTTATTCAATCTGCTGGTTCATCGTGTCGACCTGTCCGGTAATCCCGAATTCGCCCGCTTGCTCGAAGACGTCAAGCAGATGGTTATCCTCGACAATGATCACGGCGTATATCCGTTCGAACGCTTGATTGAAAAAATAGACCTTGAGAGGGACTTGAGCCGCCCCCCCGTGTTTAACGTCATTTTTCAGGTTTATCCTAAGCCGAGAAAGAGATTATCCTGGTCGGGCCTGAGTATGAGGTCGAGAGCGATTTTCGGCAATACCGCACCCGAAGCCGAATTCGACCTGAGGATGCTAGTCAAAGAGGAGGCCCGGGACGATATTTATTTTTCCTGTGAATATAACGCCTGTTTATTCGATTCCTCAACCATCAAAAAATTTTTGCATACTATTCTGTCTTTATTAAATGACATCGTAACCCATCCCCGGAAGAAAGTGGCAGACATGGAGGTGCTGGGCGTAAAAGAAAAACGCCGGCTCATTCATACCCTCAACCGCACCCAAGCCCCTTACCCTAA
>CAYVIA010000061.1:0-6735 GCA_964451485.1 uncultured Gammaproteobacteria bacterium | reverse complement strand
ATAAATTCTTTCTTGAAATCCCCGGCGATTTCCCGGATTTTTTTCTTCGCCTTATCGTCGAAGATGCCGCTTTTGATCCGATCCAGAACCTTGAAATAACGGTTTTTTACAAGTTCCAGAAGGAGTTTTTCCAGATGGCTCCAGTTATCTTTTTCCACGTCATCGAAGAGGCCTTCTTCCACCGCGTAAAAGAGGACGACCTGTTGCGGCCATGTTACCTCGAAGTGTTTTTCCTGCTTCAAAAGTTCGAGCATCAGTTCGCCGCGGTGGATTTTCTTTTGCGCTTCTGCGCTCACCACGGTTTCGAGCTGGGATAATTTCTGCAGTTCCTTGTGCTGGGCCAGGGCCAGGCGGATGCCGCTTACCACCTGTTGTAATATTTTCGGCTGCGCCTGCGAGCCTACCCGGGAAACGGAAAGCCCTACGTTTACCGCCGGAATGAAGCCCTTTTGGAAAAGCCCGCGTTCGAGATAAATCTGTCCGTCCGTGATAGAGATCAGGTTGGTGGGGATAAAAGAGGTAATATCGCCTTCCTGCGTTTCGATGATGGGCAGGGCCGAAAGCGACCCTCCCCCTTTTTCCGGCGACATCTTCGCCGCCCGTTCGAGGAGCCCGGCGTGCAGGGAAAAAATATCGCCCGGATACGCTTCCCGGCCCGGCGCCCGTTCGAGGAGAAGTGAAATATCCCGGTAGGCCTTGGCATGTTTGGAAAAATCGTCGTAAACGATAAGCGCGTCCTGGCCGCGGTCGCGGAAATATTCTCCGATAGCGCAGCCGACGAAAGGAGCCAGATACTGCCGGGCGAATGACGCGCCCGCGGTGGAGGCCACGACAGTCGTGTATAAAAAGGCGTTATGCCTGTCGAATAAGGAAATAATTTCGCGCAGTTTCTCCTCTTTCTGCCCGCAAAGGACATAAACGCAGTAAACCTTGGGCTCCGCGTACTTTTGGTGCAACACAGTATCGACGGCGAGAGCGCTTTTGCCGAGTTTGCGGTCTCCGATAATAAGCTCGCGCTGGCCCCGGCCCAAGGGCAGATTGGTGTCGATAATCTTTATACCGGTCGAAAGCGGTATGGCCACCGGCTCGCGGTCGATGATCGGGGGGGCTTCGCGGAAAATCGGCGCTTCCTCTCCCCGCACGCCGCCCAAGCCGTCAAGCGGCCGTCCCAGGCCGTCTAAAACTCTGCCGATGAGGCTATCGTCCAGGAGTATCGTAAATTTTCGGCCGCTCGCCGCTACTGGTTGTGCTGGATCGAATCTTTCGTTAAAGAAGAGCGCCTCGACGCCGCGATTATCGAACCCGATAACGATGGCGGCCGGTTTGCCCTCAATATCCGTAAGAATTTCGTGCGGGAAAACATGCGGCAACCCTTCTACGCGGGCGACGCCGGCAAAGAAAGAAATGATGCGCCCGAGGTCTTTATTTTTTTTGTTGATTCTTTTTTTCGGCATAAGCGATATTTTCGAGGCGGGAACGGATTTGTTGCATAACCGCCTGTTTTTCCTTATCCGTTTCTTTTTGCGCCCGTCCTTTAATCTCCGTGGCGATACTCTCGGCCTCCTTAATTATCTCTTCCGAGCGTCGCCTGGTCTTTTTTATCTCTTCCTTTTTCTGCCGTTCGAAAGCATCCTTTTCTTTCTCTAACTTCTCCGTCTGTATACGCGCCTGCGCCAGTTCCTCTTCGTCCTTTTCGATGCGCCCGACAATGGGTTTATACAGGAATTTATTGAGCAACCACAAAAGCAGCCCAAAATTTATTATTTGCGCGATCAGCAACTTAATGTCTATTCCCAAGCGACCCAGAAACTCCATAAATTTTGACTATGAATCCGTACTATCGGACCCGGACGCTAAAAACCGACGCCCAACTCTCCCATATACATATTGATGAACGACGGCAGGACGAACATCATGATGATCAGGGGAACGATAAATACCACCAGGGAAACGATCAGCGTCCACATGAAATACTTTCGCGTTTTTTCCGCGGAGCGGTACGTCTTCTCCAGCAGTTCCTGTTGGATTTTAAGTTGTTTGGCCAGTTCCTCTTCCATTTAGACGAATTTTAAGATTAAAGCTACGACCAAAGCGTAAATGGCGATGGCTTCGGCGAAAGCGATGGCAATCAGCATCGCCACCTGGAGCTTATCGGCGATTTGCGGATTGCGCGCCATGCCGATGAGGCCGGCGGCGCCGATCATGCCGATGGCCAAAGCCGGTCCGATCGAACCGATGGCTATGGCAAAAGCGGATGGATCTTGAGACATAAGATTAATTTATTATTTTATAAATTATTTTAAATCGATTTATTTACCGGCATCGTAATGCCTGATCGTGCTCGTTTTGATGAATGTCAGCGTCAGCATAGCGAAGACGAAGGCCTGGATAATACCGACGAAGACCTCGAGAATCATGAACGGCAGGGGAACGATATAGGGGACTAAAAACGCGATGATCAAAAGCAGTATTTCGCCCGCGAAAATATTACCGAAAAGACGGAAGGAGAAAGACAGCACTTTCACTCCCTCCGAAATCATTTCGAAGAAACCGAGGATTAATTTGATGGGCCCCGCGAAATTTATGAAACGCGATACGTATTTCCGCGGGCCCAGCGCGCGCAGGGAAAAGAACTGGATGGCCGCCACGGACAGGAGCGCCAGAGCGACGGTGGTAGTAAGGTCGCTGTTGGGAGAGCGCAGGACCGGGATCTCTCCGGCGGGCGTGCGCGCGTAGAACGAACCGAGAAAACCGGGAATAAGCGCCAAAAGGTTGGCGGTAACGATAAAAAGGAAAAAAGTGGCGCAAAGCGGCAGAATTTTTTTCGATAATCCGCGGTCGCCGGTTACCGCGTCCGTCAGTTTAAGCAAGGTAACGACCAGGACCATCATGCCGCCGAAGAAGATATTCCGGCGGTCGGGTTTACTCAGGGAGAAAAATATCGCGCAAACCCCCAAAAGGACGGTAACCAACACGCTTGTCAGGAAGGTATTGGTGATGGACAAGCCGCCCACCGATAATACGTATTCAGGTTGTAAGCCGATGTCGAGCATTTAAAAATTATTTTTTTTCTTCGTCATTATCGTCATTGTGGATGAGAACAGCGAGCATGTGGCAGACCTCGTAAACGGTAATCGCAATACCGGTGATAATGCCGATGATCAGAAACAGGTGGGAAGCGCCGAAAATATTATCGAGCCAATAACCCAAAAGCAGGAAACCGCCGATAGGAGCGATAATAAGAAAACCCAGCTGCCAGGCGAATGATACGGCGTAAAATATTTTAAATTCGTTCTTTTTGGGCATCTCTCTTGTTTAAACATGCTCATCCACCATTGTCGCGATAATAAATATATTATACCATAAAACATCTTTTTTATAAAACAAAAGGCGATGGCCGGAAATATTATGCCTACGCCCAAAAACGCCGATGATGTTTATCCGCAGAGCCGGGTTAATTCATGGCCGCATCCGCGCATTTTCGCAGGCATTCTTGTTCGGTTCGCCGCTCACTTGGGGCGGCGAAAGATAAATAAGATATTCGGACAAGAAATACTGATTTAAATCATGATTTAAATCAGTATTTCTTTATTGTCATGTCCGGCCGCGGCTGGGATGGAAAAAAATTACAGATAAAAAAATAACCGCCCTGTCTGCCGGTTGGCAGGGGCGATTTTGGAAGAATATGACGGAAAAATTTACCTGGCCAGCATATCCGTGAGGTCGTATTCGTACCATTTTTTGTCTGCCAGCCGCTTTTCCTGCTTCTCGATCCAGGGCGACCAATCGAAAGTGCGGTCCTGATTATCGCCGTTTTCGCGCTCAAGGTAATCCGTCGGCTCGGCGAGCAGGCCCCGCTCTTTATATTCTTTGGCCAATCCGAGTACGTCCGGCGACAGCATAGTCATCTCGTATAGACGTATGCGTGAAGCGGGCAGCGCGGCCAATTTCATGTTAGCGCGGAAGATTAACTGCTCCGTGGGAAAAACCGTAATAAGGGCGAACATCCAAAGAAACAGGAACACCACGAATTTCAGTATATTCGCCCTTTCTTTACGAAATAACCGGTATAGCAGCCAGATAAACAATATACCGCAATACAGCACCGTATAGGCGGCGTAGAATTTTTCATAGCTGAAGCCGTAATAAGCAACATAGAGGCCCACGCGCTCGCCGGCGGAAACGAGGAGCAGCAGGGAAGCGACCGTAAAAGCGGCCAGTATTTTTTGTACCGGGGGAATCGTTTTTCGGTAGGTAAAGAAGTAGACGGCAATATTAACGAGCGACAGGCAGAACAACTGCCAGAAACCGCTTTTGACGAGAGTTTCGGTTTGTCTGAAATCGAATGGTAAAACGCCCACCCAGAGCCGCCTGGCCTGCACCCAGAGAAAGAGGAGATAAAGAGCCAGAATACCGCCGATGACGATACCGCTGACAATCGGATCAGCCCCTTTTCCGGAGATCTCTTTCTCTTCATAGTCGAACCTCCGGCCCCAGGCCAGGAGGGCGGGGAACAATATCATGGCCAGGACGAAAAAGACGACGATCCTGTAAACGAGGGTGGCGGAAACGATATTATTCAACCAGCCGTAGAAAATATCGACCTTGGCGGAGAATTCGGCGTCGGCGGAAGACAGGAGGGGAACGATCAGGGTCAGCGCTATTGCCAAAAACAAGACGATGCCGATAATTATTTTTTTGAGAATCCGCTTTTTCTTTTTGTCCTTCGGCAGAAAGAGATCGAAATAATGATCGGCAGCCTCGTTTATTTTGGTGAAGAAGGAAAGAATCCTCTTCGCGAAATGGATAAGGAAATTAAAGTCCCAGCGTCTTTCCTCTTTTCCGTTCAAAAATCCGTAATTAACGAAAGCGACGAAGAGCAGGGTATATACGGGTATGCTCACGATTTTAATAAAGGGGTTGTCGTACAAAAGGAAGCTTAAAGCCATCAGGCCGAGAGGGACCAGCCAGACCAGGTCTGTGCGGCGATAATATCGTTTGCGTTTGAGCGTCCATAAGAAAAGCGCCAGGAGAGAGAACAAAAAAACGAAGGCATTCGCGCCCAGGGCGTAAACCCCCCTGCTCCAAAATCCCCAAAGGAAAACTACCCAAAATAACGACAAGGCCAGACACCACGCCATCTTGATTATCAACGTTTTTGTAAGCGGCGTCCGCGGCTGCCTTTCTTCTTTATTATTGTCCATATGTTTCGACGGGGATAGTGAATTAAAATTCAGGGTCCGGCATTTCTTTTCCTCCGTGCCTGATCTTTTTCGTATCCTTCGCGAGCCGCTTATTGTCCGCCTTTACCCGGCGTTCGAGTTTACGCAGGTCTTCTTCCGGCGGCAGGTCTTCCGGCTTGATACCGCGCTTGATCAGGACGCGCCTTACGTCTTCGTTGTTTTTGACGTGTTCGTGCTCGACATGAACCTGGCCGGAGAGGCCGCGGTCTTTCCTCATATTGAAGATAGTGATCTCGTTGGCGAAATCCTTGGCCTTGATGGTAATAGTGGGGAGAAAATCGGCCAGCGCCCGGTTCGGGGATACGCCCAGTCGCGCCTTCATCTCTTCGGTCGAATGGCCGCCAAAGAGCGCCTGATCGCCCCGGCTGCGGACAGCGGCGAAGCCCCGGTGATCCACGCCCCGCTCGTACATCACGCCGGACAGGACCTTCTCCGAATAACTCAGTTTATCGCGCGCCCGCAAACGCTCCCAGTCATCGATACGCTTCTGCAGGATCTCCTGCTTTCTCGTCTGCACCGCGAAATAACTCATGGCAAAAGCGATGGCCTCCTTGGCCGGATCCCCGTTCTGGGCCGTAAGGTAGCATCCATAACGGGACATGATGATATCGTCGATCTCTTTCGTCCCGCCCTTAGGCATCTCCACGGTCCTGGTTGAGGCGGCGAAATGGTCATCCGCGTTAACCCCGGCCTTGCGGCAGGCGACCTTCGCCCGCCCGATCACCTTTTCGAAATTACGCCACTCTTTATACCCTAAAAGTTCCTGCAGGTCACGGGCGAACCAGAATTCGATCTCGTCGGTCCGGTAAGCGCGCTCGTTGAATTTTTCCAAATATAGGCCGATTATTTCCTTGTCCATATGGTTTTACACAATTTGGTCATGTTTTGTTGACGGCAACAAAACATTCGATTTTTGTGGAAAAGTAAGAGGTAGTGATTATTCCCCCGGATTTTACATTTCCATTATACCAAAAATCGCCGGGGTTGGCGAAAGTCTGAACTGTGATTTATTTGATTTTTGTGATTACCATGATTAACGGACAAAAGATCAAATTAATCAAATCAATCATATTGATTCTAGACAAAAATCATATTAATCATATCAATCATAAAAATCATAGTTCAGACATTCTGCGAGACGCAGGGATGCGACTACTACTCCCAGTCCTTAATTACGAAAAACGCGCCCGGCTGCCGCCGTGGCGGAAGATTTTCCTGACCTCGCTGTCTTCGATCTTGCGCATGGCCATATATTCTTTTTAGTTTACAAAAAGTAAAAATTCAGGATTTATCCCGCGAGCGAACCGGTACGGGACCCGATACCGGTACCGGAAATTCAAAAAACAAGACATGACCCCGCTTTGGACTAATTCTTAATGCGGAATTAATCGATAGAAACAAACTGACAACTTGTCTGATTGCCTCTAAAAAATTGTAAAAATCTTCTCAAAAAATAATATGGAATATTGGCTATTTTCCTGCATTGCCTCTA
>CAYVIA010000060.1:0-6837 GCA_964451485.1 uncultured Gammaproteobacteria bacterium | reverse complement strand
ATAACAAAAAAAATAAATCTCCCCTGGGGACTGACTATTTATGGTATCGCTCAAAAACGAAACCAATAAAATATGGCTTCTATTCATGGCGGGCTGGCCGCTTTATCTTGTTTTTTACCTCTACGGGCCGGCCCGCGGCTACCTCCGCGACACGGCCGGACAAACCGGCCAAAATGATTATCTTTTTTTCGCCACTGTTACTATCCTGCTTATCGCTTTCTTGTTTTATAGTATCGCTGACAGGCACAAAGTTTTCGCGGAAATGACGGCCAAACGCTTTTTTGTTTTACTTTTTCTCGTTAACTTCTCGCTCCTGTTCGCGCGTCCGGTCGCTTCTAACGATCTTTTTTCCTATATCTACCAGTCCAGGGTCTGGACCGTCTTTTCCGCCAACCCTTATTTCACCGCCTATCATCATTTCGCCTTCACTGACCCGCTTTATCCTCTTCTCACCAATGGCTGGGATCTCTGGCCTACGCCGTACGGGCCGCTTTTCTTCTTTCTGACCGGCCCGCTTGCCTGGCTGGGAACGCATAGCTATCTTTTTAGCTTAATTCTCTTTAAATTGTTTTTTGCCGCCGTCAATTTTCTCAACGCCTGGCTGCTTTACAAAATTTTTGCCGATATGCGTACGGTTTATCTTTACGCTTTTAATCCTCTGATTATCTTCGAATTCGCGATCAACGCGCACAATGAATCGCTCGTGATATTTTTTCTCCTGCTCGCTCTTTATTTCCTGAAAAAAAACAGGGGCCTCATGCCCTGGCTGGCCGCTGCCGCCTGCGTAGTCCTGTCCGGACTGGTAAAGTATATCGCTTTTATACTCCTCCCGGCGTTGTTTATCCTGGTTGCGCGCTTTCTCTCCGGTAAAAGAAAGAAGGCTGTCTGGACGCTAAGTTTTGTCGCGCTTACCTGTCTGCTTATTTTTCTCGCCTTCCTGCCTTTTTGGCAGGGACCGGATACATTTTGGCGCCTGATTGATCAAATCAAAGGGCTCTATACGAACCTGAACGTCAGGTCGCCGGCTATAATGCTTTCTGCCGCGACATTTTACCTCTTGGGCCGCGGTGACTATACCGCCGCCGGTGAAATAGCCGGACGAATGATGTTTTTTGCCGGATATCTATTCATGCTTGCCGCTACGGTTTTCCGCCCCCGTCCGGACAGAATTATTCCCTCTTTTTTGAAATTCTCCTACTTCAGTCTTGCTCTTTTTTACCTTACTTTTTTCGCTGTTTTCTTCCCCTGGTATCTGACCGTGCCTATCTGCTTCGCTATCATTTACGGCACCAGCCGGGCGCAAGAAAAACATATTACCTTTAGCCACCTGCTCACGATTTATGGTATAATACTTTATATAATAGTGAGGTAGGTGAAAAAAGGGGCTTGGCTCCTTTTTTCCCGCAAATATATGCATCTTTCCGTTATCGTCCCGGCTTATAACGAAGAACGTTGCCTGGAAAAAAATATCGGAGAATTCGCCGCTTATTTGCAGCGGCAGGATTATGATTACGAAATCATTATCGTCAACGACGGCTCAACCGACAATACCGGCGCGGTAGCCCGGCGGCTGGCGCAAGAAATAGGGGGTGTGCGGGTTATAGACAATAAGGAAAACCGGGGCAAAGGGGCGGCGGTCAGAGAGGGGCTGGCGTCGGCTCTCGGCGATTGGCGGCTCTTTCTTGACGCGGATAACGCCACTACTATCGACCATATAGCCAGGGCCTGGCCGCGCTTCGAGCACGGATACGATATCGTTATCGGCAGCCGCAATCCCCTCGACGCGCCCGGCGCCGAACAGATCATCCGCCAGCCGCTTTGGAAAAGAGTCCTGGGTATTTTAGGCAACCGCCTCATCCAACTTTTCGCCGTCCCCGGAATCTCCGACACGCAGTGCGGCTTCAAGGCCTTCTCCGCCCGCGCCGCGCGCGAGATCGTACCGCGCCTGACTATCGAACGCTGGGGGTTCGATATAGAGATGCTCGTGATCGGCCGAAATAGCGGATATAAAATAGCCGCCATCCCCGTAGAGTGGCGGAACTCGTTCGACAGCCGCGTGGGTATCACCGGTTACGCAGAAACCCTGAAAGATCTGGCGAAAATAAAAATAAATACGTTGAGAGGGAAATATAAATAAAACTTATATCGATATCCTATTCAGTTGGGGCCGGCCTCCCTGATCGTCCGGTTCTTTTTTTATAATGCCCCCAGCCCAGCCAGACGCCGCCGGTAAGCCCGCGGATAAGAAGCGCCACCAGGATCAAAGTCGCCACCCCCAAACTTTTGACCGTTGGTATGGAGAACTGTCCCAAAAGGAAGACGAGCGAGAATTCCCGGAAGCCGATGCCCAAAAAGGTAAGAGGGAGCATGGTAGCGACCGACAGCAGAGAAGATATCCAGATCAAATCGAGCATATCCAGATAAATGCCGCCGGCCGCGAGAAAAAAATGCAATCCGGCGGTAAGGGCCAGCTGGGCCGACATGCCGTAAGCCACCGCCCTGTTGACCGGCCGCCTCCTGATGGCCGTTTCTACCGATGATACCGGTTCCGGTCCTGCTTTCCGGCGCCGCCAGCGTTCGATCAGGCCACGGCCAAACTTTTCCGCCCGCGGCGATATAATAACCAAATAAATCAGGACGGCCGCGAAGAAAAAAAGTAAATAAGCGGCCGTAATACGCGAATCTCCGGGACCGGCGATCAGGTAAGCCAAAAATCCGATAAAGATAAAAGCTACGATCCCGGTCAGGCGATCAAGGATAATAGAGGCGGAGAGGCGCATCTTATCGTTTCGGCCGCGCATCAGACGGTAGCTCTTGACCGCCTCGCCGGCAAGGAAGCCGCCGGGCAGGAACAGGGCGGAAAATAAACTCAAGGCGTTAGCCCGCAAAAGGCCGGTAAAAGTGAATGGCGAGCCCAGCATGTCCGCGAGAACCTGCCATTTTCGCGTCTGCAGAATCGTAACCAGGAAATAAAAGACAAGCCCCAGGAAAAAATATGGCAGGTCGGTGGCGAGCATTGTCCGGTAATAAACCGTAAGATCGACGCGGGAGAAAAAATAATAAATAATAACGAAGCTCACCGCGAGTTTGCCGGCCTGAAGCAAATATTTTTTGTATAGTTTGGCCATAAGCTCAGGAGATAACTGGCCCGGGTTTACCGATTTTTTGACCCCGGCATCCGCGGGACACGCTTGACTCATTCTAACTCTATTCGCCACCGGAGAAAAATCAGCGAATATCAGTCGGCGTTTTTTGATTTAATATGTAAACACGCAAATTCTAAATATTATGTTGTAAAAAAATCCGCCAATTTTCTTTTTCCAGATTTTTTATATCGACCGTGTCCGCCAATTTTATTTCTCCCACCGCCGTGCGCGTAAGTTCTTCCGTATAAGCGCCGCGGCTGAGCGCCTGGCCGATATCGTGAGCAAGCGTCCGGATATAAGTGCCGCTCGAACAGCGGACTTTTATTTTTAACTCGGGCCAGTCATACGACAGTAGGCGCAGTTCATAAATCGTAATTTCCACCGGCTGCCGTTCGACCTCGATTCCCTTCCTCGCCAGTTCGTAGAGTTTTTTTCCGCCTATCTTCTTGGCGCTGTACATGGGCGGAATCTGTTCCTGCTCCCCGACAAATTTTTTAAAAACATCCTCAATTTCATCTCGCCGTAGAGACGCGAGATTTTGCGTCTCTACGATCTTTCCTGTTCTGTCGTAAGTATCTGAAATTGCGCCCAGGCGCAAAACCGCTTCGTATTCCTTGTCCAGCTTGACCCAGCGGCCAATCTCCCTGGTCGCCCCCCGTCCCGCGGCTACGATTAAGACGCCGCTCGCGAACGGGTCGAGCGTGCCGGCATGGCCGATTTTCCTGATACCGGTTATCCGGCGCAGCCGGTCGATAATATCATGTGAAGTCGGCCCGGACGGCTTATTTATAAAAAGAAAACCGCTTGGGGCCGAATTGTTATCTTCTGTTTTGTCCATGACTCTATTATAACACACTAAATAACACAAAAGAAAAGGGCTGCGTTACCGCAACCCGTTTTTTATTGTTTGACGTCTATACGAAAAGATCGATCAGCTGTTCCGGCGGATTCTCGAGAAACGACCGCCCGGCAATTTTTTCCAGAGAAATCCCATCCTCGTATCCCGCCTGACATATTTTTTCCGCCCACCCGTTCAAAGCGGACAGAGTTTTATCCATAGATCGGAAGAAATCAGTCATTGAATCTTCGGAGGCTAAGTCATTAATGCCCATCCTGATAGAAACAAGATGACCGTTATCACGCAACAACCTGCCGGGGCTATATACCGAATAACATCCCCCTGTGCACTGACCTGTCACCACGTGATAGTTGGCTGACAAAACGGCGTGGCTACCTGCGGCCTGTCCGATCTTGCGACGAAAAATCAGATCACCTACCTTTTTATACTGGATATCATTAAGGGCATCCGCGTAAAACATCAGAGAAATAGAATCATGTATTTTATCATCGGAACCCAATCCCCAAATATTCAGAAGTTTCACCAAGCGGGGCGGCCAGACCTCGCCACTGTCCGGCAGTTCCATGATCGTGCCTCCGGCTATATAATAGCTGGGCTTATTTTTCCTGTATATTGCCAGGTAATAAAAACACGAGGCCTGATCACCATAACTCGTCGTCTGGCCCTTATCACCGTCATATTGCTGGACAGCAATCGAACCGTTTTTAATCTCGCGCGAATAAACTTTACGTTCGCTATAAAACAGATAAGGCCACGCAGGGGCCGTCTCCAAAAAATTAAGCAGTTCGCTTTGCTTCACCTTAAGCAATCCGCCGAAACCGTTGCCGTCGATGGTAGTGAAAATTGTCGATTTATTGTGGTCTTTAAACCAAAATTCTTTGAGCAATAACGGTTTAATCGCATTCTCGTTGTGCCATTCGTCGAACCTGATACTGGCGCTGGTTTCAGCGATTGTACCGGTATCGAAAATGAGAATATTTTCACGGTCTTCGCTGAAATCGAACAGGGCCTCGGCCGGACGCAGGGACGACTTCTTTATATTCTCCCATTCATCTCTCCGCTCCCGCCGCAGGTAAAACTCCTTAAGGCGGCACGCGTTCCGCACGCGCTTGCCCAGCTCAAGGGGCCAGCCGAGCGTCCGTACCAGATGTTTGTCGGCCGCGTGGGGTGAGGGCGCCGCCTCGATAAGCGCCACCAAAAACGGATTGTCGAGCACGCCTCCGCTTTTGACGAGCAACTCCCGCGGAGTCAGCTCTTCCTCCTGGTCTTTCTGTTTTTCTTTTTCTTCCTCTCTTCCTGCCATACCACACCTCCTTGAATTTGCCCTCGATCGACGAGGGGTTATTAAAGAGCGCCTGCTGACGATCAACGGCAACAAGCTGGGTTCAGCTTAGGTCAAAAAGGGAAATCTGTCAATATGGGGTCCTGCGCTTGCAAAAAACGACGCGATTTGCCATAATAAAAAGTGTTATAAAGGTAAACCTATCATCAATATGATCAAAAAAACTTTCATCTTTTTACTGGCGTTTTTCTTTTTAATCCGGGCGGTTCTGCCGGCCGCGGCCGCGGCGGATAAACCGATCAACCTTTATCTTTTCTACGGCGATGGTTGTCCGCATTGCGCCCAAGAGGAAAAATTCCTGGATAAGCTGGAGAAGGACTTCGGCAACATCAAGGTTTTCCGCTATGAGGTCTGGCACAACCAGGATAACGCCCGGCTCCTCCGGGACCTGGCGGGTAAGATCGGCTTAAACGTTACCGGCGTGCCGGTACTCGTCATCGGCGACCAAACCATCGTCGGCTACAACGACGACAGCACCACGGGCGCGAAAATAAAATCGCTCGTGGAGGACTACGCGCGCAGCGGCTGCGTTGACGTGGCCGCGCCTGTCCTCGGTATAACCGACCAGGGCCAGGAGTGCGCCGGAACCTGCGCCACGGGAGATACGGAGTGTCTCGACAACTGCGGCTGCAGCACGGGTAATTTAAACGAAGGCGGCAGTAGCGGCCAAACCCTGCCGGAAACCATCCGCGTACCGTTTTTCGGAATAGTGGATATCTCCCATCTGTCCCTGCCCGCGTTGACGGCCGTCTTCGGCGCGACCGACGGCTTCAACCCCTGCGCCATGTGGGTGCTTCTATTTCTGATCAGCTTGCTTCTGGGCATGGAGAGCCGGGTGAGGATGTGGACTCTGGGCTCGGCTTTTATCATCACCTCCGCCGTTGTCTATCTCCTTTTTATGACCGCCTGGCTGAACTTTTTCCTCTTTTTAGGTTTCGTGTCCTGGGTCAGGATGGCTATCGCCCTGGTGGCGCTCGGAAGCGGCGGCTACCATCTTTACCATTATTTTAAAACCCGCAACGGCGGCTGCCCGGTGATAGCCAGCGATAAAAGGAAGGCGCTCTTCGCCCGGCTCCGCGCCGCCGCCGGCCAGAAAAAATTTTTAGCGGCCCTGGGGGGGGTGATGGCGCTCGCCTTCGCGGTCAATCTCGTCGAACTCGTCTGCTCGCTTGGCCTGCCCGCGGTCTATACGCAGATCCTGGCCATATCAAACCTCTCCCGCTGGCAGCATTACGGTTATCTCCTCTTATATATCTTCTTCTATATGCTCGAGTCGATGCTAATTTTTATTATCGCCATGACCACGCTCAAAATGAAGGCCTTAAGTTCCCGCTACACCCGCTGGTCCGGCCTGGTCGGCGGGATAGTCATGCTCCTGATCGGCATCCTCCTCCTCTTCAGGCCCGGCTGGCTGATGTTCGGGTAAGCTAGGCGGGGTTCGTATAATATACAAAATCCTGCCGTTATACTACAAAAGGTTCGCATAATAA
>CAYVIA010000059.1:0-6930 GCA_964451485.1 uncultured Gammaproteobacteria bacterium | reverse complement strand
ATAGCATTAACTGGGGATATTATTATTATACAAAAAAATACCGAATTATACAAATATCGGTACGCTCCATTTATTTTTTACCGATAATCAATTGCAGGGAATTTTCCCCGAACGCTCTTCCCTCTAAACCGCGGATGATCCGAAAACCATTTTTCTCGAATAAAGAAATGATTTCCCGGGAGCTATAATGTTTTGTCTCGGGTTCATTCAAATAAAAATTTAGCGTCTCCGCTTCGAACCTTTTGAACTCTTGCTGGTTTAGAAACTTCCGGTAGCAGTCAAGATGCACCTTTAAATTGCGCGTAACCGTGGTCCTGGCATGAAATAAATTCCATTCGGCTATATATTTAGCCCTCGCGTTCATCGCGGAAGGCGCTGTCATATTCTCCTTGCCGGCCCCGTCAATAAAATAAATCGCGCCGTTATTCTTCAGGTGAGCATGAAGTTTTTTAATGCACTTCTCATGCTCTGAAAAATGAGAAAAAACATATCTCAGGATGATATTGTCGTACCGCCTGGTAAATTTTATTTTTTCCGATGTGTTCACTTCCAAAATGAATCTGTTTTTCAAGCGCGGGGGAATTCTTTTACCAATAAGCCCCAAACTGCCGTTAGGATCGAAACCATGAAAAATATTGACTCTGCCGTTTAAAATACCCCGCTCGTAATACGCGTAATGGAATAAATACCCGCAGCCGGCATCCAGAACATCGCCGCGCAGTTCCGCCATGAACCCCCGCTCTTCGGCGTTCATTTTGTTCTCCAAATCATTATTGTCCATAATTCTGCGCCAGCGCGTAAAGCGCGTATATTATCGGCTGCCGGAAAATGACGGTAATGATCACGCCCAGAAACGTCCAGGCGGCGAAAGGAAACTTGCGGTAAATGCCGATTTGGGCAAGATTTTTTCCCCGGGCCCAATTCTTTAGGGTCTCCACCTGATCCGCGGCCAGCCCTCCCTTAACCGCGCGCCCTTCGCTGTCGGTAAAATTTATCTCCGCCAGCCGCATGCCCGGCTCTATCTCGTCAAGGCCGACCCGATCGATCGCCGAGTTCCGGATATGATAATCGAGCAATTTTCTGATCACGGCATATGCAGCTAAAA
The DNA here is from genome assembly GCA_964451485.1 of uncultured Gammaproteobacteria bacterium. Taxonomy (GTDB): domain Bacteria; phylum Patescibacteriota; class Patescibacteriia; order Patescibacteriales; family UBA12075; genus CAYVIA01. The sequence continues at coordinate 5,825 of CAYVIA010000059.1, read as the reverse complement.
AAACGATCATGGTAATCACCGCCTTTTGCATCGTTTGCGCCAGCGCCGCGCGTTCATAAATCAGTCCCCACAGAACGTAAAAAAAGATAATGCCCGCGGCCATAGCCGGTATCGCCCTTTTCCGCACATAACCGACAAGCGTACGGTAAATAACAAAAAAAACAAGATATGTCGCCATCGGATTGAAATTAAGGGAAGGATACCGTCCAATCACCAATTCACGGAATTTTTGCATTAAAATATATAAAGCCACCATCACGATTACCATATTCACGGCCGCCATAATCTTTTTTCCGGCGGCCCGTCTCGCCTTTTCACCGTCAAAATCGATTCCGCCGCGCAAATATTTTATCCCCCTGCCGGCCGCGTGCCAGATCGCCTGAAAAAAAACATAAATCAAAAAGGGCAGAAAAATATTAACGAGCAGAGTGAAAGAAGGAAAAACCGGCAGATAGGCCCGGGAATAATATTTCAGGGGCAAAAGCAGGGAAAAAACGAAAAACAGCTTGGCGTCCCCGGATGCCATGAAATTATATTTATACAAAAAAAATCCGGTCAGGAGAGCGATAGCGCCGTTAACCGCCGCCTTTGACGCATATCCGGAGGGCAGAAGCATATAATCCGGCCAGCCCAAGGCCGGGGAAAATAAAAGCAGGGCCAGCGCTCCGTAAATCACCGCCGCCGCCAGCCATTTATTTCTTACTTTATTGGTAAAATAATCCTCCCACGAAACGACAATTCCCAATATCAGCAAGGGCAGCAAAAAAAATATATCGATGGATTGAACGGACATAAATATTATTATTTTAAAAAATTTCCATTATTCATCCGCCACCGGCTTAAACTCCTCCCAGCCGAAAATATCGGCATATTCCTTCCATGGGCCCTCGCAGATTTTATCGTATTTACACTGCCGGCAGGTTTCCTCTTTCCTTTTGAGTTGATCGCGGCGGCGGGCGGTAAAATCCTCCTCGAAATTGTCCTTTTCGGAAACCTGAGTATCCGGCATGCGATTATCCGTAATATTCTCCGCGCAATCCGGTAATATACAAAAAGGTATGGCCTCAAGATTGATCTTTACTCCCAAACCGGCGCCAATCTTTACCGCCCCCCTGGCATAAGGCGCCACTTCGCGCTTGCGCGGAATAAATCCCGGACCGCTGGCCGCGGCCGCGCCTATAATATGGGGGAAGGCAAACTGGATCTGCGATACCCCCAGGCGGGAAAAAAACTTCGTCATGCGCGGCAAATGAACATAGTTCTCTCTCGTGATGACCGTGTTGGTGGCCGCTCTTTGTCCCGCCGCGATAAGATTTTCTATCCCCCGGACCGATTGCGCGAAACCGCCGGCCACACCGGTTAAATAATCGCTGATGCGCGCGTTGTGGGCGTGCAAAGAAACCGTAAAACAGTTGGCTCCGGCTTCGATAACACGGGCGCAAAAATCACGATAAGCGAACATGCGCCCGTTGGAAATCACATGCACGGTCTTATAGCCGCTGCCGCGGGCATACCTGAGCATGCGCAAAAAATCCGGGTGCAGGGTCGGCTCCCCTCCGTTTATGACCACGTCCGCCGCCCCCGCTTTTCGCGCTTTATCCAGCGCGTTCTTGATTTCGGACCAGCTCATGTCGGCAAGCAGCTCGCGCCTCGAACCGGGCGCGCAAAAACGGCAATAATTATTGCACTGGTACGTAATTTTAATATCGAGCCTTTTCATGATTTTTTCATTTTTTACGGCCGGATTATTATAGTTTACCCCGTTAGACAGCAGCCATCTAACGGGGCGAGGTCCTAAGATGGCTGATGAATTCCCGGGCATACCGGCAATTTTCCAGATAGCGGCGGCGTGAATAAAATTCGTGTTCGAAGGCGAAATTAACCGGACAAATCCAGGGAATATCGAGGTAATCGTCATCGAAAGGAAAACCGGTGGAATTATCACTGCGGGGAAACATCTTCATTTCACCCGCCTCGTATTGCCTCCAGAATCTGGAACCGGGAACGGGCCGCAGTAAACTGGCGTAAATGACAAAGCCCTTGCGGTCCAGGTCCCGCATAAACAACAAATTCTTCCGCAAGTCATCTCTCGATTCCACCGGCGACCCCAGCACGAAATTGAAAGCCCCGCGCATTTTATATTTTTCCATTAATTCGACCGTACGGCGGACCTGTGCGATATAAACGGCCGTATTGCCGGCACGCTGATAATACTTGAGGATATGGGGCACGATATTTTCCACGCCCACGGTTATCCAGGTAACTTTGGCCTGTGCCAAAAATTTGAAAACAGCCGGATTAAGATGATCCGCGCGCGCGCTGATGGGGAAATCGCACTCCAGGTTCTCCGTGGCCAGCGCTCCGAAAAGTTTAACGGCCCGGAAAGGATCGATAATGACATTATCGTCCAAAAAGGTAATATATCTCGCCTGATACAATTTCCGCAAGTGTTTGATCTGTTTTATAATATAGGCCGGAGAGTGGATTCTGTATTGGCCGTAAAAACCGCTGTCGGGGCAATAGCCGCAATGGTGGGGACAGCCGCGGGAAGTAAGGACTCCCAAGCCCTCAAGTTCTCCCAAATAAACGAAATCCTCGAAATCGACCAGCGGCAGCTCGTCCAAATTTTTAATCAGGGCACGGTCTTGATTATGTATTATTTTTTGCTTATGTCTGTAAGATATGCCCGCCACCCCCCTCGCTTCGTGCCCGGCAAAGATCCTTTGCGCCAATTCCAGCAACGTCAATTCGCCTTCGCCTCTGGCGATATAATCCACCTCGGGAATGAACTTAAAAATTTCTTCGGTCAAAAAGGTGGCCGACGGACCGCCCACGACGATGATCAAGCGCGGATTTCGGCGCTTGATCTGTTTAACGAATTCGCGCACGAAAGATACTCCTTCCGTCCAGTAGCCGATGCCTAAAATACGCGGCTTAGTGCGTTCCGTTTCCCGGATTAATTTGTCCAGTATGGCCTGCTTATTCTCATGGGTAACCGCCTCGTATTTCCACTTGTCGTAAACCAATAAATTGGCGTCGATGCATTTGACCGGAATATCGTGTTTTACCAGAACCTTGGCTAAATAAGCCAAAGACAGGCTGGGCAGGATCCTCTGGCCGATCAGGGGCGAGTACAGCGTCCAAAACAAGGTAACGTTTTTATTTTGCGGCATATTCATGATGAATGTTTTTTCTTCTTTATCGGCTTAAGATTTCCTGTGCCGAACCTGTCGACGTCATTGACGGGAAAACCGTCGCAATGATCGCGGCAAGCGCATGACGCGCACATCGGCGCCTGTTTTTTAAGCCGGTAGGCAGGCATATCCTTGATGTCCGTTTTGTGCTTGCCGGGCGGCTGGCAATGTTCGCCCAGGTCGGGCGGGAGCACCGTGTTATTGATCGCTTCGTCTTCCGCGCCGAAAACACAATAAGGAATTTCGATAAATCTCAGCGGCAGCCCGATTTCCCCGGCATATGCCCTGGCCTTTCTTACGTAAGGCGCCAGATCCTTTAGGGGAATATAATACGACAGGTCGTCATTGGCCAGAAAAGGATAGGCGATATAGAGATCTTCGATCATGTATTTTTTCATCAGGTCAAGAAAGGGAATGATGTCGTTCTTGTTTTGTTTCATGATCAGAAAGCTTACCTGCAAATCCGCGGCGCCTGATTTTTTCACCAAATGCTTAACGCCTTGCCAGGTCTCGCGAAAACTGCCCGGCGCGCGCGTAACCGCGTCATGGGTTTTGGGGCAGGAGCCGTAAAGGGGTATCCTGAACTTGTTGACACCGGCGGCGATCAGCGCGTCGGTGAACGACTCGTCGGAGAGCTGACGGCCGTGGGTGGAAAGCTGGATATCGATAAACCCCGTCTTTTTCATGTATTTTACCAAGGGAACGAGCTTGTCGTATTCGATAGGGTCATTGCCGGAAATCTCGATCCTTTTTACTCCCCGGCGTTTGAATTCGGCGAGATTGGCCGCCACGTCTTTTTCCTCCCGGCGCAGCGCTTCCGCGGTCGTGGAAACGCGGCCGCAAAAAAGACAATAATTAAGGCAGCTGGGACGCAGGATAACGGCCCCCCATTCTTTTTTAGACATAAACTTAAAATCACTTATGGATTCTTGGATACTAAATATAATGCATACTGCACATTCGCCTCTCGGTACCGCCTAAAGACATCCAGATAAAAATCATTTTTCATGCTGTCGCAATCGTCCTGCGCCCCATATCCACCGCCGAAGCAATACATATCCTCGAAAAACAAAACACATTCATTGTTATTAAAAACCTCTTCCCGCATTTGCGAATCGTGCAAAAAAGAACTAAGATCAACGACATTCAAATCGGTAGTCGATTTCAAAATGGTGAGCCAAACGGTTACGACAACACAATCAGAAGGAATGTCATTTTTTACCATTCCCGGTACCGCGGTTTCTAGTTTTTTAAGGTTATCAGAAAGGCCTAGATTAGTCAATCGCATGTTAACCAACCGTAGAGAAAAAGAAATGACAAAAATTATCGATGTTAGTACCGTTATCCATCTTTTGGCCATATCCTCACCGGAGCCGATGAACGGCAAGCTTTTAATCAATAATTCAATCGATAATATACCACAAACAACCACTATGAAAATGGCCGGAAAGAACATCATGAAAAATCTTTCATCGCCGCCCAACGTCTGGAACCAGGAAAAAAAATAGACGAACCATAGAAAACAAAACCACGTGGCTAGAAAATACGCTTCTTTTCTCCGGTAAAAAAATAAATATAACCAGCCCAATAGAAATAACGCTACCAACAAAATCGGATAATACTCGGCCGTAAAAAGTTGGGTGCCGTAATGTCTTGAGTTGTAGACCAAATTAGCAAGACTCCAGTTGTTCCCGGTCATCGTACCCCCCGAATCACTCTCTACCCAATTCGTTGCCATCTGGAAATCCATCACCTGCGCCAAATTGGCCAGCGAAAGCATGATACAAAAAAGCGTAATCAGTACCGTTTTCGCGCCGATACGGCGCAGGATTCTCCGGCCATAGATCAAAAGGCCGATAAAAAATAGTGGAAAAAAAACATAACTCTCGGGCCTGATCTGAGCGGTAAACGCCAGGCTAGCCAAAGACAGCCACAGCAAAGAACTCTGGCGCTGCCGATAATACAAAAAACAAAAAAAAACGGTTAAAACGACAAAAAACAGGGCGGTGACATTCGTTTCGGCGCAAGCTGACCACCTTGCGTGCAGCGGAGATAACGCCAGAAGCAAAGCAGCCAGCAGGCCTAGATCCTTCCGGCAGGTAAACGCAAACGTCAAGAGAAAAAGAACGACCGTGGTGGCCGCACCGAAAACGACAGACGTATAAATCGCCACCCAATCGCTTACCCCGAAGATACCGAAGGATATGCTCAGAATGAACGGCCAGCCGATAGATTTCGGATAATAGGCCTGGTTGCCGGTCCTCAGGATACTTTTGGCCGCCTCCATATACCAGGGTTCGTCGATGTACATCATGTGCTGTAGTCCAGGAACGAAAATACGGATTAACAAAGCCGCCCCAAAAATCGCCCCTAAGATAATCCAGGTTTTCCCGTCAATGTAAAACAAAAATGTCTTGATATACCGTCGATTGAGGAAAATCATAAATACCAACAACGCGAAGCTGACCGCTACGGAAATAACTACGAAATTATGAGTTATAGAATTTATTCGTTCGATGATCGGAAGCATAAGATATATGTTTAACTTTTTTCCGATTGTCGACGCACGAAGACAAGTTTGTTTTTCGGCCGCGCCAGCGGATCGGGCGCGCGCCAGTCCCCGCCATACGT
>CAYVIA010000058.1:0-6956 GCA_964451485.1 uncultured Gammaproteobacteria bacterium | reverse complement strand
TCTGCACCGTTTCCGGCCGGGCCTGGATGATATAGAGCTTTTTGTCCCGGCCGTCAAGGGCCCATTCCATATCCATGGGCCGGCCGTAATGTTTTTCGATGATCATGGCCCAGTTGGCCAGCTCTTTTACCTGGGTGTCGGTAATCGACCATTTCGTCTGTTCCGTCGGGCTGACTTTGATGTTCTTGACCGGTCTTCCCGGGTTGTTGCTGTATACCATGCGCAGACGCTTCATTCCGAGTTTTTTGGAAATGATCGCCCGTGTGGGCTTAAAGACATAGAATTCGTCCGGGTTGACATGCCCCTGTACGATATTTTCCCCCAAGCCGTAGATAGAATTTATAAGCACTGCGTTCCTGAAGCCGGATTCTGTATCAATAGAGAACATCACGCCGGAAGCGGCCAGGTCGCTCCGCGCCATTTTTTGCACGCCAGCCGACAGAGCGACTTTGAAGTGGTCGAATTTCTTATCTACGCGGTAGGAAATGGCGCGATTAGTGAAGAGGGAGGCGATACATTTACGCACAGCCAGGATAATACTGGCTTCCCCGCGCGTGTTCAGGAAGGTCTCCTGTTGGCCGGCAAAAGAAGCGTCGGGCAGGTCTTCGGCCGTGGCGGACGAACGCACGGCCACGTCAGCCGCCTTGACGCCATATTGTTTAGATAGCTTCCGGTACGCTTTGATTATCTCCTCCTCCAGTTCCGCGGGCAGTTCGACCGCGAGAATCGCTTTGCGCACGAGCGCTCCTCTTTTGGCCAAATCGCTCACATTATGCGTGTCGAGCCCTTTAAGGATTCTTTTTATCTCCTTTTTCAGGCCGGCTTTTTCCATAAAGAAATCATAAGCGTAAGCCGTGGTGGCGAAGCCGTTGGGTACGCGCACGCCCTTACTCGACAATTTCCGGTACATCTCCCCCAAAGAGGCATTTTTGCCGCCAACTACGGGCACGTCTTTAATTCCCAGCTCGTTGAAGAATTTGATGAATTTAGACATATATACTATAATCCGAATACTACGAATAGCCACGAATCGAACTTCCATAACTCAAGGCTTAGAATTCGATTTGGATCAAATTCGCGGCATGCGGATGAATTCGGGTGATTCGGATTATTGTTTAAAAATTAATTTTTTTGCTCCACTCGTAGATGAACGGGACTTTCCACCACTCGCCGTTCAGGGTCTTGATGATTCCCATGACCGAGATTACGACCAGGGCCAGGATCAGAAGCTGGCCGAAAACCGGGAACCAGGAAACAAGGCCGGCGGCCAGTTCGATGGCGAACAGGATCAGTCCCTGTTTGGCGTGGAACTGGGCGAATTTCGACTTGCGTTTGCCTAAAAGCGGCACCAAGCAAAGGATCCAGGCGTAAGAAAGCGCCGCCACCGTTTTGTTGGCGGCGATATCCGCGTCCATGGATGATGATTTTTTCTCCTCAGACATAATTTTTATTATTGTTCGCATGTCCCGCGTTCGTGGGGGCGGGCTCATGAAGTGAATAACGTTAATTTACTAATATGAGGACGTATACTATAATAATAACATAAATCGCCCGATAGTTAAAGAGGAGAATTAACAGTGAATCAATGGGGTTTCGTCAGGGGATTGACTTTTCTTCGGAAAAACCGGAAAATATCGGCACATAAGCCGGGGTGGCGAAATTGGTATACGCACATGGTTTAGGGCCATGCGGGGCAACCCATGGAGGTTCGAGTCCTCTTCCCGGCACAAAATAAAATACATTTATGCCAAAAAACGCTTTTATCATCTCCTTGGGCGGGTCTTTGATTGCGCCGCCCGCGGGTATTGACGCGAAATTCCTGCGGGCGTTCCGCGCGCTTATTTTAAACCGGCTTAAACAAGGCGAGAAATTTTTTATCATTACCGGCGGCGGCGCGACCTCCAGGCGATATGCGGCAGCGGCCGACAAGGTCGTTCGTGCCGCCGACGAGGACCGGGATTGGCTCGGCATCCACGCCACCCGCCTGAATGCGCATCTTCTGCGTACGATTTTTCGGCAGGAGGCACATCCGGTTATCATCAAGAATCCGGCCGCGCGCATCCGCGCCGGCAAGAAGGTCGTCATCGCCGCCGGCTGGAAGCCGGGACGATCGACCGATTACGTGGCTGTGGCGCTGGCGCGCACTTACGGCGTCAAAACCGTGATCAATCTATCGAACATCGATTACGCTTACGACAAGGATCCGAGGAAGTTTAAAAACGCAAAAAAACTGGAGCACATCGATTGGCGCGGTTTCCGCCGGATCGTAGGCAACCGCTGGGACCCGGGCGCCAACACGCCTTTCGATCCGGTGGCCTCGCGCCTGGCGCAGAAGCTTAACCTTAAGGTCATCATCGCCAACGGCAAAAATTTGAAAAATATCGAAAGTCTGTTTATAGGCAAGAAATTCAGAGGGACGATCATAGAAAATTGAGTGATGGTATAATACAAAAACAGCCCCAAATCCGCCGGCCGGCGGATTTGGGGCTGTTTTTGTTAAAATAAAATAATTATGGCTGCACGCCCCCCTCTTCTGCCGGAGGCGGGTTGGTGTTGTTGACGATAAGGATGATTTCGTTGCTTTTAGCTTCCTGCTTGTTCCAGCCCGTGGCGACACCGTAAATCCGGTAGGTGCCGGAGACCGGAACATCCTGCCACTTAACGGATATTTGCCCGTTTTCTACCGGTTGGATCGTATCGAGGATGGCCGGTTCGGTATTTTCGCCCCGGCAATATAGGTCGAGCCGGGCGGCCGCGTCGGGATTTTCCAGCTGTATTTTTATATTTACGGGAAAGTCGATATTGGAAACCGCCAGGCCGCTTTTCGGCTCTGTCAAGGAAATTCCCGGCTTTTTAGCCTGGTCGTTTCCTTCCAGCACCAGGTTGAATTCCAGTTCTTTCGTCGTGCAGTTATCGATATCGTCGCAGACCCGCGCTTTCAGATTGTGAAAACCGTTGGGCAGGAAAGAGACGCTTTTGGCCAGATTAAAAGGATATGAGCGGTTGACATAAAACAAATTGTCGTCGATATAATATTCGGCCCGGTTGATGCCGCGGGGCGCCGTGGCCGCGATGCGGACATTAAGCAGCGGATCAAGGAGGGTGCCGTTGCTGTCGGGCGAAATAATTTCCACCCGGGGGAGATTGTCCGTGTTGTGCACATTGTCGTATTCCGTGGGCGGCGGTTCTTTAAGAAGAGTAGAGGTGGCGTCGGTGGATGAAGCCCACTGTTCTTCGGCCCAGGCGGTTACCCGGCCTTCCCAAAGATCAAATTGTGGGTCGGAGGATGGGTCTTCCGGCCGTGGTCCGCGCGGGTCATTTTTGTCGACATAATAAAGGATGCAGTGCGGATCGGCGAACGATTTTTCGATAATATCTTCCGGCGGCGTCTGGTCGGTGGCCAGAAGGCCGGAAATTTTGTCGATTTTCACCGTTTTGCCCATATCTATCTCGCCGTCAAGCACCGGTTTTCCCGTTTCCACCAGCTCCGGCTTATTGAATGATTCTACCGGCGTGTCCCCCAGGACTTTTTTCATGTAATCATGCCAGACAGGCGCCGCTACCGTGCCTCCGGCCGCTCCTCTTCTCATGGCGGAATTATCGCTGTTGCCCACCCAGACGCCGGTTACGAGCGACGGGGTATAGCCGACCGTCCAGGCGTCGCGATAGTCGTTGGTCGTGCCGGTTTTGGCCGCTACCGGCCTTGATCCGAGCGTGAGCCAGTTGCTTTCCCCGAAGGCGTAAGCCCGGGCTTCATTGTCGGAAAGGATGTTGTTAATTTCACGGGCGACTTTCGGATCAAGCACTTTTTTTTCTGTGGGTTTATATTCCTCTAATATTTTACCGTCTTTATCTTCTACCTTTAAGATAACAGAAACGGGGTGTGATATTCCTTCCCGGGCAAAAACACCATAGGCATTGGTATGTTCAAGCAGCTTCACTTCGCCGCCGCCCAGGACCAGGGATAGGCCGAAACGGTCGCGGTCATCGAGGGTCGTATAACCGAATTCCTGCGCCAGATCGAGAACATTATTGATGCCGGCGAGATAGATCGCTTTGACCGCGGGGATATTAAGGGAGCCGGCCAGTGCCTTGCGGATGGTAACCGGGCCGTGTTCCTCGTCGTCGTAATTATGCGGTTCGTACGGCTCGTCCGGATTATCGGAAAAGTTGGTAACCACATCATAAAGAACCGTATCAGGGGTATAGCCCTTAAGGAAGGCGGAGGCGTAGACCAACGGCTTTAAAGACGAACCGGGCTGGCGCGGACTGGTGGCAACGTTTACCTGGCCGTCTATGTCTTCATTGAAAAAGTCGCGCGATCCCACCATGGCTAATACTTGTCCTGTTTTCGGGTCGATAGAAGCCAAAGCCGCGTTAGTGGCATCGTATTTCTCTTCGTTGGACTCGGCCTTGTCGGCGATCACTTCCTCGGCGATTTTTTGTTTATAGAGGTCGAGGGTGGTATATATCTTAAGGCCTCCCTGTTCGACCGTCTTTTCCCCGTACTTTTCCGACAACATTTCTTTTACATACATAACGAAATGGGGCGCGGTGATATCTTCTTTGGGCGGCTGAAATACCAGCTCGTATTGCTTGGCGGCATCGCGCTTGGCTTCACTAATATACCCTTGTTCAAACATAAAATCGAGAACCGTGTGTTGTCGGGCTATTAACGCGTCCTTGTTCGGTCCGTAGGGGGAATAATAGGAGGGGGCCTGGGGCAAGGCGGCGAGGACGGCCGCCTCCGGCAGATTGATGTCGCGCACGCTTTTACCGAAATAGCGCTGGCTGGCCGCTTCCACACCGTAAGCCGTTGAGCCGTAAGGGATTTCATTTAAATACATCTGCAGAATTTCGTCTTTGCTGTATTTATCTTCGAGTTCGTAGGACAGGATCCATTCTTTTATTTTTCTTTGGATGGTGCGTTCAGGCGTAAGGATGGCGTTCTTGATGAATTGCTGGGTAAGGGTAGAGCCGCCCTGCGCCGACCGGCCCCTGATTTTCTGCCAGACTACGCCGCGAAGAATCCCCCAAAAACTGATAGCGCCGTGATTATAGAAATCTTTATCCTCAATAGCGATAGTCGCCTGTTTAACATAGTCGGGCATGTCCGCCAATTTAATCAACGTTCTTTGCTGGTCGCCGTGAATTTCATATAATACGGTTTCGCCGGTGCGATCATATATCTTAGTGGTTTGCGGCACTTCCCTGGCGATCAATTCATCCGGACTAGGAAGATTGCGCGTCAACAACATTACAAAAATACCGCTCGAAACAATAGCGAGTCCGATTAGTGTTGCCGCGGAAATTATCAGCTTTTTTTTCAGGCCGCGTAAAAATTGTTCCCGGTCCCCGCCGGGACCGGCGAGGCGGACGGAACGTTTATTTCTGGCTGGCGCCCGGGAACGCTTTTTGTTTCCGGAGACATAATATTTCTTCCTGTTGGCGCGCCAACCTTGCCGGCCTCTGACCTTTTTGTTTAACTGAGGAATAGGCATGACGGATTTTAGATTTAAGATTTATGATTTAAGAATTTTTTGTTATTCACGGTAATATTTCGCCGCCGCCTCCGGCGGGACGGAATTTATTACCAGGCCGGAGCCAAGTTCGACGCCGGCCCAGATCGAATCGCGCGGCTGGATCTTAAGGTAGAAATGCTGGTCGCGGTCCGGCACCACCTGGTGCAGGAAGTAATTGAAAGACATTCCGAGCGCGTGCAGTTTCAGAAGTATTTTTTTAAGCGCGTGGGCGAACGACGCGAATTCATCCGCATTCAGGCGCGTGATGTTGTCGACGTGGCGCTTAATGAAAATCCAGACCTCATAATGGTATTCGCTGGCGTAAGGGGCGAAAGCCGCCGTGAAATCATCTTCGTATATTTTCCTCTCCGATTTCATTTCCTGTTTGATAATATCGCAGTAAGGACAAATTTTATGTTTGATGCGGTATGATTGGGCCAGCCCCAGCTCTTCGTGCACTTCCGGCGGAATGATGTCTGTGGCGAAAATTTGTGAATGCGCATGGACGATGGAAGCTCCCGCCTTCGATCCCTGATTCTTGAAGCATAGGATATAATTAATCTTTTCGTTGGCGCTCAATACTTCGGTGCGCCGCGCGTACAGGCGCAGGACTTTTTCGATTTGCCCTTCTTCCAGGTTGGCCAGTTCTTTCGAATGGCTGCGCGTTTCTACGATCACCTCCTGGGTTCCGTAAGCCCGGTCGTTATCGAGCGTGACGGCCGGATAAATATTTTTCATGCACAAGACCTGCCATCCGTGGCGGTCTTTAATTTCATCGACGATCTTTTCGGCGGCAGGATTTATATTTTCCGGGCAAAACGGGCACTTGGCGGTTCTTTCGATGATGGTGTGTTCGTTTATGTCCCGCGGCCGCAGCGCCCGGCCGGGGGTGATGATAACGTATTTATCCAGCAAATATGATTTGCGGATTTCTGATTTTTTTACGACAGTGGGCATAATATTGGCTTAAGATGTTAAATATACATTTATTATAACAGAACCGCCATAAATCTTAAAGCCGCTATAGTTATAAATATTAATGGATTTTCATATCTTTTGTCAAATCGGGAAAATCTCTTGATTTTTTTCCGTTTTAATGCTAATATCAAAAAGAACTCCCCTGGGGGTTTTTGTATAACATTGAGGCGCCCGTAGCTCAATGGATAGAGCGTCTGGCTTCGGACCAGAAGGTTGTGGGTTCGACTCCTGCCGGGCGCGCAACGGATTTAAGATTGTAGATTTAAAATTTTCGATTTTACCGCCAATCAACAGTCTTAAATCTCAAATTTCAAATTACCGGGGCTGGGTAGCTCAGTTGGTTAGAGCGTAGCACTCATAACGCTAAGGTCGTGGGTTCAATCCCCACCCCAGCTACAACGAATTTGAGATTGCATATTTTAGATTTGAGATTTATGCCGGATTTAAATCTTAAAT
>CAYVIA010000057.1:0-7678 GCA_964451485.1 uncultured Gammaproteobacteria bacterium | reverse complement strand
CAACATGACTCGCTATCCAAGAGCTGTCGTTGTTGGAAGCGACCGTATGGAGCACGACCGGCGCGCCGCTGAAAGCCGGACTGAAACTGACCGCCTCGCTCGGGTCCCAGGAAGCGATGCCGCTCGGGTTGCCGCCCAGAGCGCTGACCAGTTTGGTGCCGGCTATCACTTTCCGGCCCGTGCCGCCGTCTTCGATCGTCCAGGCGCCCTCTTCCATCACCAGCCAGTCAAGCACGGTAGTCGAAGCCGCTCCCAAGCTATTATCATAATCATCGACCTTGATATCGAAACTGCTCGAAGCCTTATGAGTGATCCGAACCGCCCGGGCCGGCCCGCTGCTATCGTAACGCGGCGTCGCTACCACGATCGGGTCGTCATACACGTTATCGAGATAAACCGTCGTCACGGTTTCGCCGGAAACAGTCGTGGTGCCGTATTCGCCGATTGATGAATCAATGACTACCCCGCCCGCGCCGTTCGTCTTGGTATTATTTGTCAAATCGTCCGTGGCGAACTGCTCGTCCGTCGTCTGATACCATGTAGAAGCCGTAATATTCGGATCCGTAGTGAAACTGCGCTCCTCCGACCAGCTCCCCCACCCGCCGGAATCATCCGGGTCGCGGGCGCGCACGCGCCACCAATAGGTCGTGCCGGAAGCGAGAGCGTCTTCCGGCTGGATCGTAAACAGAATCGTATCGCCCGACGCGAACGGCGAAGTATCGGCTGGGGAATCGAAATCGACGAAACCGTCCGCTTCCGCCGAGAAACGGGTGGTCGAGGCGGAAAAATCATAATTCTCTGACCATTGGATCTCATATTCAAGGTCATCGCTTTCGCTGTCAGTGGCGCTGAATCTGAAACTTGGGGTCGTGGTTCCGGCTTTTTCGTTAGCGAACGGCTTTATCGCTGTCGTCATTCCCGGCGCCCGGTTGGTCGTCAATTGCGGGTAATCATAATAATCGGCCAGCGTCGAGCCGTCGGCGAGAACCATCCTGAAGCAATAAGTGGTCGAGGCCTGAGCGCCGTTGTCGTAAAGCGCCCAGTCCCATTCGCCGGTTTCGCTAATGCCGATCTCGCGAGGTGTGCCGGTTGCGTTATTGGCTTCTTCGAACGATTCCGCTACGTCGGACGAGTACAAAACCGTTTCCGGCAAAAATTCGCCGTCGTCAAGTCCGGTAATATCATAACCGCGCCAGATGGTCGAACTGCCGGTCTGGCCGACATCCGTCCAGCCAGAAACACCGGCGCAATCATCACCGCTGCCGTATTGCAATTTGAATTCATCCGCCCCGGCGGTCGAAGTAGCATTATCCACCGCCATAGACATGCGCAAACGCAGGATATCGCCCGGCGCGGGCGCTGAATAAACGGCCGTAATCGGCGTATTTTCGCCGATATTCGCTCCCATGTCCGGCCAGGGATTATTGACGGTCAGTTGATTGGCGGTCAAATTTTCCGTAGTTGGCTTAAGAAAAGGGCTGAAAACCGCCATACTCACTTCATCCGCTATCCGACCGCTCGTTGTAACATCCTGTGCATACAGATCGATGGGCGCGCCGGACAAAGTGACTTCTGTCCTGGCGGCGATAGTATTGAGTATCTCATCGGTCGTGCTATAGCTCGTTTTGCTCACGACCGGGTTTTGCGTCCAGCTCCATCCGGCTGGCACGGTTTGGGAATCGACCTCAAGCCGGTCATTGGCCGCGGCCGCGGACGAACCCGTATCGTTGATCCAGGCAGCAAAAACGAACTGGCTTCCGGAATCGAGCGGCGTATAATTGCCGCCGCTGTCCAAATTACCGATCTCTGTCCAGGAAGGATCGACCGCCAGCGAAGTATTCGTATCTTCATAATACGTTTTATGGCTCTCGAAAGCATCCAGGTTAAGGGCGAAAATACGGGCGCCGGCGCGGGTGTTAACGCCGGTCGCATCATCGCGCACGCGCAGGCCGTATCTCGTGCCGGCCTGGACATTGTCGAACGGCCGGTAAAGAACGTATGGCATACGCTCGCCCGCGTACTCGCCTTGGCGGCTATAACCCATGTATGGATTCGCTCCGTCGTAAATCTCGCCTTCGAAATTGACGCCGGTGCTGCCAATCTCCACTTCCTCCATGGCGAAAACGAGCCAATCCTTGGCGCCGTCGGCCTCGTCCAGATCGATCCCGACCGCTTCCGCCATATCCGTGCCGTGTACCGTTATATCCGTACTGCTCGCGTAAGCCCAGTCGGCCGCGTCAAGGTCATCGAGCTTGAAAGCGATGATCTGCGCGTTCAGGCCAGCGGAAGTGCCGCCATTAGAAGTGCGGAAATACAGGCCGATATCCGCGGGCGCGGCCGGCTGGTCATAGACATCGAACCACGATATCTGATAAGCGTCATTGGCGTCCCCCGGCGGCTCGATCAGGCCGCTGTAAACGACCGCGGAATCGTAGCGAATCTCGAACTCGGTCCGGTTCGAAGTACCGGCGCCGGCCGCGAAACCGGCGGTAACGTAGATAAAATAAGGGCTTCCGGCAGTGAACTCGGTCGATGAAGCGACCACCAATTTGGTGAAACTCACGCCGTCGGACGTAGTTACGGGCGAGATCTGCTCGAACATGACCGTACCCATTTCCGGTTTGTTATTATTGCTGTACCAGCGATAATCATTCTGGTTATAGAACGGAATGGCCACCACTTCCTCGCCGCCCAAAGTATAGCCGGGATCGTAATAATCGTATTTGCGCGCCTGCACCGCGCCCCAAAGATTATTCTCGTCGCCGCCGGGGGTTCCGGGCGCGGTCGTATCCTCGTAGATCGCGTAAAACGGCTTGCCGTTGGTGGAAACGATGCGCGATCCGGCATTATAAGTCGTGGCATCGGCCACGCCGAAATACTGCTTGCCGGGATCATTGCCGTTGGGCGCGCAGGACTTATCCGTACCGGTTACGAAGATATTATTTTCATTATAAATACTTAAATTGACAGTGCCATATTCGGGCGCGCAGGCCACCGCGATATAAGCGGCATTAGTCGGCACCATATATTCCGTGGCTAATTCCGTAGCCGGCAGAAAGGCCGTCGATTCGCCGCCGTCCGAATCGCCCTGCTGGATAGAACCGATGGGATGGTTGATATTGGCCAGGCGCACGGCGTTACCCTGGCCTTCGTCCGTATCGGTACAGGTAGCATTGGTATAGCTCGTCCCGCGGTTCCTGCCGGATATGTTGGCGCTGGCGCCGGAAGAACAATAGATCGTAAAACTGGTCGAATTGGTGGTCATACCGATATAATTCGCGCCGGTATGGATACCGTAAAGATCCCGGACCGTAGCCGGATAAGGTACCAGGCCGTCATAAGGAGAATTATTATCGAATGACAACAACACGGGATCGGTAGATTCGACAAGCCCCATGGTCGCGATATTATAAGTAATAGTGCCGGTCTGGCCCTGATTTAACGCCAGTTGGCCGCGCTGGGTAGTTACATCATAAAGAGTAGTGGTCGCGGCCGTGAATGGGGCATAAAGATAGTAATCTTCGGTACCCCTGATCGAAGGAACGGCGAACTGGGAAGCCGCGAAAGAGATCGGCACGAGAGATTCGACATTATCGATACCGGTCAGTTTGGCATGAACCGGTCCCTTGGCATATAATACGGAATTAGCGGCCGGCGAAGTGAAGGTTGCCCTCTCCTGACGATCTAAAGTGCTGGTCGCCTGGCCGTCCAGCCGCACTTCGTTATTATCGATCAAACTTACGACTTCCACGGAAACGCCGGACAGATTGTTGTTGACCACATAATAAAGAGGCTGAATTTCGTCATAAGTAAAGGTTCCATACATATCGCTGGTCGAGGTAGCGCCGTTGTTGCCGTAGTAAAGATAAATATCTTCCGCGGTGGAGGCCGGAATCAGATCGACCTGCACCCAGATACGGGCCGAACTGGCGGTATAATCCCAACTTTGCAGCCAGTAACCAAGTTCATCCGCTCCGTCCGTATTCAAAAACCGGATATCGCCGCCGTCCGATCTGACGTGCTGCCAGAAACCGGCGGAAGCGGCAGTAATCTCGAGCATCACCTGGTATTCGTCAAGCTCATTGGGGTTGGCGCTGTTGTCGATCGTAATCGGCATCCTATACAGCCAATCAGACCTCCACCAAGGATCAAGGAGCCCGTAGCTTTCACCGCCGATCGCCTCGATATAAAACTCCCCCTGTGAACCGAGCGGATAGGCGATCGTCATCCTGAAATACTGCGTTTCGCCCGGGGCGATCGCGCTGCCGGCATTAGCCGTGCTTCCCTTAACCATAAAGCCCGCGGGTATATCCTTGCGCCTAACGCCGCGTCCGAACAGCTTCTGGATCAAACTCCTCTGGTCTTTCAGCTCCTGACGGGAAAGTTCCATCGGCGACCAATGCCGGCTGATCGTTTCCCTGTCCGTTTTCAATTCTTCCAGAAACTTAACTTCGCCCTGATTATTTGGAAAATGCGCCTGCAAATCAAAGAGTTCTGTTTTGTCACTCATATTGGTAACGCTGAAATATACTTCCGCCTCGGTCAGGCCGGTATAATCGCGTTTATCCGTTTTGATGATAAGATTTTCGCCGCTGTTCTCGTCCGTATACGTAAAATCCACTTTTTGGTTATCGATCTCGAGGTTGTCCGGGTCGGATAAATTTTCTTTTTTCGGCTCAACCGGAGTATCCATTGTTACTGTTTCGGCTTCCACCCAGATGCTGTCGGCATACGCCACTACCTTCCGTCCTGCCGCGGTCAGGCCTTCCGCTTTCACGGCCAGCCGGTTAAGGTCCGCGCGCTTGGTCAAAAATGGAGCGTCAAACGTGAAATAACCGCCGTGCAAAGCGTTGGAAAATTCCTTACCGCCGATATCCCCGAGTTTCTGCCACAGATCAATTTCTCCATTTTCGTCTTTAAAACCGTACCAAACCTTAAACACGGCGTCGGGTTCGGTTAAATCCCGGATAACCGGCAAAGCGCCCGTTTCATCGCCTTCGGTCTCGCGCGAAGACGTGCTTTCCGCCGATAATTCCCGGCCCTCGCCCGAGGCAATGGTCGTAGTCCCGATATCCGTAAGCACTATAATACTGCCGGTAGCGTTTTTCTCATCCGCGCCGCTGCCGCCGTTATCTACCAGACGTCCGGCTAAACTTAACTTAATAGTAGCCGATTTTAATTCGTCCGCCGCCAGCTGTCCATTCGAATCGGCAAGCGTATCCATGGCAAACGCTTTAACGGCTCCCAACGCCGCTTTCAATTCTCCGAAGAGCAAACCCACCGGACCATGATCCGGCGAAATATCATATATAACTTCAACCTGCGCATCTTCACCGGAAGATGACCCGTCCATTACCTGCACATTCGCGGAAGTTGTTCCCCTGCCCCCGATCACTTCGACAGTCCCGCCGGTATCCGCGGGAGTGGACGTTCCCTCTGCTTGATCGCTATACGATTCTATAATGATATTACCGCTATTATCCGATTCGGTGGACGTATTAACAACGTTTTCTTCATTTATTGGCTCATGGTTCGGTATAATCGATGATTGATTGCTGTCTTCTTCCTCTTTGTTATTTTCTTCCGCCGCATTACCACCGTAGTTCCCATCCGCGCCGGTATCGGTCGAAGTGGCATGCTGGCCGTTCTTATCCGGTAAATTTTCCCAGTCCGCGCTGCTGCTGGCCAATATGTCCGCGTTATCGTTTATTCGCCGCGAGGTAATATCTGCTTGATCTTGGCCAAAGCCAGAACACTCCAGGCCGAAATGACCGCCCTGGAATATCGCGGAATTTTCATCCGAGAAAACGAACAGACCGCCGTCAGCCGGAATATCCGGCTCGCCCGCGGCCATTTCCGTATTCCACCAGCCGGCCCGGTAATCGACGGATTGTTCCGTTGGAGCGCACAGGGAGGCGAAAAAGCTGACGTTTTCGGTTTTTCCGCCCAAAAACGCCCTGATTATATCGGACCCGCCGCTCGAAGCGATAGCCAGCAAAATCCCGGCCGCGCCCGCCAAAACGATCCAACGCCTGGTGAGAATATATGCTAAAATCGAATTTTTCGTTATTTGTTTTTTCATTATATCCTCAATATTAAAATATGTTCAAAACGTCGGCACCAATATATACACGATCTCCATTTCGTATTCCCCGGCCGGCTGCTCTGGAGTCGCTTCTATCCGGTAAACGAAATCTACCGAATCGTCTGTGACCGGAGAGGAATAGCGCCTCATAATCGAAATAACCGCCGTTTCTGGCTGGACGGATGTCGGCCAGACCGGCAGTTCGACCATCCGGCGCGGACAGACATTCGGCGGCATAAAGGTCGACATGGCCCGTTTTTTCGGTAAAAGCGCTCAATGATTTATTGAATATATCGACCGGGTCAAGGCCGGCGGCGAAGCAAAAAAGGAAAAACGCGGCCAAAACAAACCCCGCGCTTTTCCACGTTCGAAGATCACGCGAAAAGCGCGGGGCATGGCGCGAATTGCGCCATAATTTACTATAAAAACCGCTCTTGGGTCTTGTTCTTTTGCCTGGCATGGGGATCAGGCGCAATGTTATTAATTAAAGCGAAATAAAATAATTGATTGATGAATCTCTATATAGACGAAGCTGAAATCTTTTTAATTTTTAATTTAAAATTTTTAATTTTCAATGAATGTTTTAATTTTTAATTCCATCAATGTCCGGTAATACGATAATTTTATTATGACTATCACTGCTCTGCTCATTAAAAATTAAAAATTCGGCGGTCACTAATATGACAGATTCCGCTCCTCCGCTGGCTGCGTTTGCGCCGTTCCGGCCGCGTTCCCCGCCCGATGCGCCGCGCTGTAAACAAGATAAAAACTCAACGCCAGAAAACTCGCGATCACCAGGATCAAAACCGGAACAGCCGACTTAAAGGTCTGGAAGAACAATTTTATGATATTCATCTGCATGGCCATTTTCCGCTTCTGGCCGAGCAAAAAAACCCTAAAACTTTTTTTGCCGTTATCTTCTTGCCCCTTATTCTTATATTCCATGACTGCCTCGGCCGTGGTCATCCAGGCAATATTGCAGTAAACCTGCTTGCCCGGGATTTTACCGGCCCTGATCAGCTGGCCGATATAATCCGCGCTATATCCGGAAAGTTGAGACGCCTCTTTAAGCGTAATAAGTTTATTATCATCCATAATTTTGTTACTGCCCGCCGGGCTGATGAGTTCCCTCTCCTTCGTTCGAGGAGGGGGCAGAGGGAGGCCAGAAGTCATAATTTATTTTTCTGACCCTACTCTACCCCTACCCTTAAACGAAGGAGAAGAAACGCATCAAATAATGTTAATTCTGACTTATTTTAAAATTGGGTAGATTTAAAATGGCAGACGCTGTTTTTGCCTACTGACACCAGTTTTAGAAGATGTCATGTCAAGCAAAAATCACGCCTGTCACCTTGAATTTTCCTCTCTGGATAAAATTTTACTATAATTAGCTTATCTCGACCCCCGAGAAATATGTTTTCCTTGCTTTGAGTCCTAAAATCTCGCGGGTCGAGATTTTCGTATCTATCCTATATTATATAATATTTTAGTCAATAAATGCAAGTGCCGAAAGCAAAAAAATTCCCTGCTTCCCATACCCCAAAATCCTCTGCCTGCCAAAATACATTTTATCTAATATTAAACAAATAAAAA
>CAYVIA010000056.1:0-7703 GCA_964451485.1 uncultured Gammaproteobacteria bacterium | reverse complement strand
TCAACCTCTACAAAAATAAATCAGCCCTCAAGGGGCTGGTTTATTTTTGCACGGGATGAGGGAATCGAACCCCCGACCGCGGTTTTGGAGACCGCTGTTATACCATTTAACTAATCCCGCAAAAAAAGAAGCGCGAAATATATATTAAAATCCATATTTAAATATATATTTCGGGCTATTTCTCCAGCACGCTCTCATACTCCAGCTCGTAAATATGCAAAACCGTGATCGCCAGGGAAATGATCAGGGGGCCGAAAATGACTCCCCAGAAACCGAAAAGCGAGATACCGCCCAGGATCGAGAAAAAAACGAAAATCGGATGTACCTTGGCTTTGCCTTTTATTAAAAGCGCCTTCATGACATTATCGATCGTGCTGATCACGGCCAGCGCCCAGATAAGCAGGAAGATCGCCTGCCAGACCTGGCCGGTAACAAAAAGATAAATAACCGCCGGCACCCAGATAATAGTCGTACCCACGTAGGGAATAAGCGCGAAGAGGCCCATGGCGATGCCGCCGTAGAGGGCGGGCAGGCCCACGATAAGGAAACCGATCGCCCCGACTATGCCCTGAGCGAAAGCCGTGGAAAAAACCGAAAGCATAATCGAAAAGCTGACGTCATGGAATTTTTTGAAGATCTCGCGGTCGTACTTATTGGGCAGGGGGGTCCAGTACATCACCTTCTCCACCATCTTCTGTCCGTCCATGAAAAAGAAAAACATGGTAAAGAGGATAAGCAGGAGGGAAATCAGGAAATTGGCGGCGCCGCTGATGAAATTAGTCGCTCCGCTTACCAGCCAGTCGTTTACTTTCTGGGCCATATCGACAATCGCGCCCCGAATCGTATCCGCGCCTAATCCAAAAGTATTCAATTTATCCAGATAACCGCCGCTCAAGAGGCCGTCAAGCTTATTCTCGTTGATGAAAGCGAGAGTGCGTTCGTAGCCCGCGCCCGAACGCTGGGCCGCGTAAACGATAATATTGGCCAGAGGCAGGATAACCAGGAGAGCGATCAAAATGCACATTAAAAGCGAGGCCAGGGTTTTCCTGTTCCCCAGGCGTTTCAAGATCATCCGATAGGGACGGTGGAAAATCGTTACCAATATCGCCGCCACCAGGATTTCGTCCAAAAACGGCGCGAATATCCGATAGCAGGCGTAAACCACGGTTACGATCAAAAGAATCAGGAATGCTTTGGAGATGAAATTCTTATCCATATATTTTAAATGCCCTTAGTTCTTTAACTAGATATAGATGACAGATAATGCGCCCTTTTTATCGCGCCAATATCGGGGAATAATTTTAAATTTCCAATTTTTAATTTTTAAACAATTTCCAATGAATTAATGTTTTAATGTTTTAAACATTAAAAATTATTACAAAAAATAATAACAAAAAACTGTGCTATATTTTACTCAAAATATCCGGATGTTTCTCTAAAATATAGTCGTAGCGGTCGATCGACTCGCCCGTACTCTCGTCGAACAGCGGAGTGCCTCCGGTATAATAGGTGTCTTTCTGATCGCCGTAGCGGTTGTAACCGTTGACTTCCAGCCAGACATCGATCCGGTCTTTCATGTCCCGCGTCAAATCGGCGGCGCCCGTAATAACCGGAAAAACTTCTCCCGCGGACTTATCCGCGCTGGTGGTAGCCGCGTTTTCGCCGCCGGCCAATTTTTCTCTGATGCCCTGGGTCAGATTCCTGAAATCGTCCAGGTCCGGCAGATTCATTTCGGAGGAAGAAGCCGCGGGCGTGGATGTGGCCTGACCCAGACCACTGAGCAGTTTTCCGGCTTGATCGTCCGCCCAATGCAGCCGCTCCGCAATCGTACCGCCAACGCACCCGGAGAGCAGCGGCGCCAAAACCAACAGCATGACTAATTTATTGGCCTTATTCATCCAATCCATATATAAAATACTTTAAAAAACGATGCGATTCCGGCCGTCTATTTATGGCTCCTACTTGGTTTCTTTGTGCAGAGTGTGCTTCTTGCAATATTTGCAATACTTTTTGAGCTGCAGCCGCTCCTTAATAATCTTCTTGTTTTTTCGGGAATAATAATTAACCCGCTTACATTCCGTACACTCTAATTTTATCATGTTGTCCTGCGACATACAATGTATTTATTTATACGACAATAAAAACAGACCGATGTCTGCCTTTATTCATTTAATTACATTTTAATAATAAGGAAAAAGCCAAAAAAAGTCAAGCGCCAGCCCTTGCCTCTCCTAACTCCCCGCGTACCGGCCCTTTTCCCTGTTTTTTTATGTTAAGCGCTTTTCTTAGGGCCTCCCGATCGAAGCCGATCAGGATCTTTTCCTTGTTGTCTTTTTTTACCACGATTACCGGCACGCTCAACTGACCGGTATGATTGATCATCTCGTAAGCCGCCTTATAATCGGCGGAAACGTCAATATCGTGGAAGTCGATTCTATTCTCCCGAAAAAACCTCTTAACCATCTGGCAGTATTGGCAGGTCGGGGTAGAATATAGGGTTACTTCTGTTCGCATACGATTATCGCCGCTCTTTAATTATTAAAAATAATTCAAATTCATTATAACCGGTTAAACAAAATATAAACGAAACATTGGATAATCGTAAAATTAAAACATTATATGACGATTAAATTTTAATTAAAAGTAAATTCAATCGCTTTAATATTTTTATATGTTTCTTTTTTGCATGTTTTATTATACATGGTAATAGTTAGACGGGCATGATAAGCAAATTAAAATCGCCCTTGGTTTAAGGCGATTTTAATTTGCTTTGAAAACTTTTTACTGGGTTGATTTCCACAAACCGTGGATATTGCAGTATTCGCGGGCTTCTTCGACCTCTTCCGGCCGTACGCGGAATTCGGCTTCCGGCTTTTCTCCCGGTTTGAGCGTATGGCGGCAAACGCGCCCGTCTCTGGTCATAATCCCGATCCATTCGATATAATGCTCTTCGGTCATGGGGTGCGGTTCCGAGCCGACTTTTACTTTTACCCCATCGGCGGTCGGCTCGATCACGGGCACGTGCTTTTCGTGGGCGGCGTCGACCGTATTGGCGGCCTTCAACTCCATGGGCTGTCCGCAACAAACGAGTTCACCGGCGCCCGTATGCAGAACTTCCACGATATTCCCGCACACGTTGCATTTGTAGACTTGGTTTAATTCAGTCATATTTTTAGTTTAGGACTGTAGCTTGTAGGATAGTAGGGCGGGGGGGGCGATATCCTCCAGGATCAATCCTTTGATTTAATATTATTAATCATTTTATTTAAAATTCTCATTTTTAGGAAATTTACTTGTTAAATCATAAACGGCCAGCACTAAATCAACCGCTTTTTGCCAAACAATCAACTCCTTATATGTGCTATGCATAAAGTAAAAAATTTAAAATCCTACCGCCCTACCGTCCTACCGCCCTAATACGCTTCGCAAAACACCTCGAAATAATCGCGCGGGTGCGCGCAGGTCGGGCATTTCTCCGGCGCTTCCGGGCCCTCGTGGATATAGCCGCAATTGGCGCATTTCCAGCGAACGGTCTTTTCACGCTTAAATACCTTGCCTTCTTCGATATTGGCGATCAGCTTCCGGTATCTTGCTTCGTGCGCTTTTTCCGCTTCCGCCACCATCAAAAATGACTGCGCGATATCGTCATGTCCTTCTTCTTTGGCCTCGTTAGCCATGCGCACGTACATCTCCGAGTTTTCGTAATGCTCGCCCGCGGCGGCCGCCTTAAGATTATCCATAGTCCGGCCGATAATCTCCAGCTTCTTCGCCCAAAGCTTGGCATGTTCTTTTTCGTTCAAAGCGGTTTCCATGAAAAGATTCTGAATTTGCACATACCCGTCCTTTTTCGCCTCTTTGGCGAACCAATCGTATTTATTGCGGGCCATGGATTCGCCCGCCAGCGCCTCTTCCAGATTTTTTTTGGTTTTCGGTCCCAGGTTTCCCATAAATTTAAGGTTAATTGTTGACTTAAATTATTAATATATAAAAAATTTGTTAAGGAAAAATTAAATTTCTCTTTCTGTATTATAACAAACCAAACGAATTTTGCAAAATAAGAAAATTCACAAATATTCATCTACAACATAATTCTCTCTATTTTTGTCATCCCGGAAGCCCGAAGGGCTATCCGGGATCCAGGGAAGAGCCGCGGGAACATGGTAAAATCGAAAAACGATATCCATCGCCCCTGCCGCCTGTCCCTGGATCCCGGGTCGCGGCCCGGGATGACAAAGGATAAATAAAAAACGCCGGGGATACGCACCGGCGTCATTTTGTCGTTATTTGAAAATAATCGGTTTCCCGTTTTCGGGGATAATTTTTTCTCCCGGCAAGCCGGAATATTCCTGGATGAATTTATTCACTCGATCCGTCTCGCTATGGGGAAAAACAACATACTTTGGTTCAAGCGCCTTGATCAATTCGGCGATCTCCCTTGACCGCGCGTGAGCGCTGAACTGATACGATTTCACGCCGGCTCTAAGGGGTATACCGGAACCGTTCCACTGAATTCTCTTCTCTCCGGCTTCGGCCGCGTCCAATAATTTCCTTCCCGGCGTATCAGGGGCCATATAGCCCACGGCGGCTATCAGCGCGTCATCGCTTGGAATCAGCCTCTTGGCAAAGGTGTGGGAAATCGTCTCCTCCATCATCATGCCGGAGGTCACCAGATAAATCGCTGGCTCATGGTCCGTAAGGCGCGAGACCAATAAATCTTTTTCTTCGCGGGGATCGCAGAAACAGCATCTGTCCACGCCCCAAAAAGCCTGGGTATAATTGTGGTAAATACGAAACCCGGACTGGGCCTGACCGGCGATTCTTACGTATTTTTCCAATCCTTTTTCGCGCAGAACGGAATAAACCTTGGTCGCCCGATCGATAGAAAAAACGGGGATTAAAACCGAACGGCCCCTATCCGTAGCTTCCTCGACATCGGCAAGAAACCGTATTTTCTCACTAGCCAATGACTCGAGTCTGGCTCCGGCATAAGTGGCGTTAACCACCAACACGTCAACCGGACCGATCGCCTGAGGATCAAGCGGCGGAAACAATCCATAGCTTGTTTCCTTCATTGAAAAATCCCCGGACACGAATATGCGCCTGCCCATTATATTTACCTTATATCCCAACGCTCCTAGGATATGACCGGCGTTTACCGGTTTTATGATCGCTTTCTTTACCATAAATTCTTCGCCCGCGCGTGCGATTTTGGTTTTCATACCGACAAGATCGATATCGCTGTTGGAAAACGGCAACTTTACGCCAACTTCCTCGGCAATCAAATATATCTCTTTCCAGTAGTTCTTCGCTTGCACTGACTGGCCGATTATCTGCTCAAAGAATTGCTTTACGCTAATTCCTTGGTCGGCACACCATTTTCGAATAGCGATCCTCATGGAATCAAACCAATGCATCTTGGCAAAATCCCGTGTTGGCTTGCTCATGTAAACATTTCCACAATTTTTTTCTGCCAAATGCGGCAAATCTCCGACATGGTCTAAATGGCCATGGGTGGCTAACACTCCATGCACCGGAGTACCGTTAAGTTTTGCCAAAAGCGGAGGCGACACGCTTTTGCCGTTGCCGTCTTCATCGCTGCCATGGCCCAAACCGCAATCGACCATAATATTAGCCGCCTGCGACTCGATCAGCAGACAAAAAGGGTCTCCTACATTAGCTCCATTACCGAAAGTAAACCTTATCTGTTTCTCTTCCACTGTCAAATCCTCCTTTCATCTTTCAGATGTAATGAACTAAAAATCATATTACCTTAGCATGAAAAATGAATCGCGTCAAACAAAAAACAAAAAATTAACTAAAAATAAGGAAAAATATAATTTACGCGATTATTTGATTTCTCTGACCCGGCCGGCTGATATTTACTGATTTTTTGACTTGGCGCAATATAATTCCAATCGCCACCGGAGGAAAATCAGTAAATATCAGCCGGCCGGCGAGTAATCGTGTAAATCTTGGAAAGAAAAAAGAAGGCGGTTTTTTTCCGCCCTCATGGTCCCCTTTATCAGAACATAACATTCCAAGGTGCAGCTATCATAGCCGTCTCTGTTGCCCGGCATGCTGCTTTTGCCAACAAACGTCTTGTTTGCTCGCAAACCTCTGCGATGTATTCTGTTTTTCTCCCCTCCCTCATGGCGTAGGCCAAGGTTAGCTCAACACTCCTGTTGATGCCGGCCATCAGCCGTACATCACTCTCCGCCATCATGCTTTCGGCCAAAACCATGGTAATCTCGTTCTTCATAATCATCCCTCCCTTTTTCTTTTTTTTTGTGATTTTGTTGGTTTTTAGAAAAAACGAAAACCGATCCCCTTTATGGGAACCGGTCATTATCTTAATTTTTGTCTTATTATCTAGTTACGACAAAAAACCGGCTCCCAAGAAAGGGCATAAAAACCAAAAAAGTAATAGCCGAATTTTTGTCTGATTGATTTCATAAACACAAAAATTTTAATAGATTTAAATTATTATAGCATACCAGCGAAAAATGTCAAGAGGTGTACGATTAAATATAAATAATTAAGCTAATAATAAATAAATTTTTCCGGGTTTCCTGTTTTATGTTTCGTGCTTCGTGTTTCATGGTCGTCATTTCTGGCAAACCGGGCAGTATCTCGTTCCCCTGCCCGCCGTCTTCATGACGGCGATCACGCCCTGCCCGCAACGCGGGCATTTTTTCCCTTCACGCTGGTAAACTTTAAGGAATTTCATGAATTTACCCCGGTGGCCGTTGCCGTCCACGTAATCGTTAAAGGTCGTACCACGGTACTTAATAGCCCGGCGCAAAATCGGTCCGACAGCTTTAAAAATCTTTTCGATCTCCGCCGTTTTAAGCGTGCCCGCTTTGCGGTCCGGCCTTACCCCGGCGGCGAACAGAATCTCGTCCGCGTAAATATTGCCGATACCGGCAAGGAGTTTCTGGTTCATAAGCAGGCCCTTGACCGGCGCCTGGCGCTTATGGAAAATTTTCGCCAGATAACCGAGGTTGAAGTCCTTGTCCAGCGGCTCAGGACCGTACTCCTGCCTGACCGACGCCAGTTCACCAGCGTCCGCGATCTTCATATAGCCGAAGCGGCGCATGTCATTGAAAAACAAACGGGAACCGTCGCTAAACGTAAAAATGACATGGGAATATTTATTGGGCAGATCGCCTATGACCATGGATAGACCATGCCCGCCGGCCACGGTTTTCCTTCCTTTGCGGTATATGAGCTGGCCGGTCATCTTCAGATGAATCAGCAAATATTCGTCTTCGCCGAACAAAGAGAAAATAAGCAATTTACCGCGGCGGTCAAGCCGCGAGAATCTTTTGCCTATAAGAAAACGCGCGAAAACGGCCGCACTCCCGCGCACGGTTTTTTTCGCATGCACTTCCACCGCTTTGATTGCCTTGCCGACGATCAATTCAGCCAGATCGTTTTTGATCGTTTCTACTTCCGGAAGTTCCGGCATATGCTGTCTTCTTAAAAATTAATAAACGTCAATAAAAAAATGATGGCTGCCAGAGCCATGAACTCAAGCGTAAAAATCTTGATAAAACTTATTCCCGGTCTTTGAGGGTCTATTATGGCCATTAGCCATAATATCCCGGCAGAATTAACGCCCGATTAACCAGGCCTCTCCTCCATATCCTCTCCTGCCATATTTTCTCATATTTTACGGCCAAACCCCGGTTTTGTCAAGCAAT
>CAYVIA010000055.1:0-7743 GCA_964451485.1 uncultured Gammaproteobacteria bacterium | reverse complement strand
ACGCATGCAATGCGTCTCTACGGCCGGTTAATGATGAATCCGAGACGCATGCAATGCGTCTCTACGGGTAGGTTAAAATTTGTTATAATATAATTATGAATTACGTGGATGAAGAAAATTTGTTTTATAAAAAACGATACCGGGTTCCGTCGGCGCGTTTGGCCGGCTGGAATTATGCCGATGAAGGATTTTATTTCATCACCATTTGCATCCAAGACAGGAAACGATTATGTTTCGGCGATGTGATTGAGGAAAAAATGGTTTTATCGGGAATGGGAAAAATTGTAGAGGCGGAATGGAAAAATACAGGTAAAATCAGAAAAAATGTAGATTTGGACGAATATGTCGTTATGCCCAACCATTTTCATGGCATTTTACATATCGTAGAGACGCATTGCATGCGTCTGGGGGATAACGAACATATACCGCGCAACCACCGAGACGCATGCAATGCGTCTCTACGGAAGGGATATCACGAATACAAAAATAAATTCGGGCCGCAATCTCATAATGTATCTGCCGTCATTCGTGGCTTTAAGGGGGCAGTTACCAAGAAGATTTGGGCAACAGGTGATAAAAATTTCGTTTGGCAGGAACGATTTTATGATCGCGTGATAAGAAATCTTGATGAATTGAATCGAATTAGGCAATATATAATGGATAATCCCACCAAATGGTATTTAGACCGCAATCATCCTCAAAATTTATAAAATGTGGTATAATAATAAATATAATACATAGAGACGCATGCAATGCGTCTCTACGACGGCAGGGAATTAAAATAAATTTTTAAATAATATGTAATATGCGTATTTTTTTTAAATGCCTGTTTTTATTCATCTTCTCCGCGGGTTTCATGCTGGCCGGGCACCGGGCCTTGGCCTACTATGACCTTGAGGTCGAGAGTATCAGTATCGACATTAAAGAACCGGCCGTGAATCAGCCGGTTATTATAACGGTTAAGGTAAAAAATCGCGGCAGTTCGGCTATTACGGATAATACCGGTTTGTCCGACACGAGGGTCAATTTCACCGATTTCGATTATTCCCGCATGATTATGACTCCGTCTGATATGACCAAAACGATCGTGGATACGGGCGAGTATATTACCTATAAGGTGGAAGGGTCATTTTTCTCCGAGGGCGTGAAAAACGTCGGCTTCGGTCTGAATGAGAGCGGCATTCTGGACGAAATTAATGATGCCAATAATTACGTTTATTTTAAGGTAACGGTGGTGCCGCCTTATGATTTTTTGGTGGAGTCGATTACGGCCAAACCGGCCAAACCGGCTGTTACGCAGGATTGCGCCATTAGCGTCAAGATAAAGAACAACGGTTTTGCCCAGTTCAGGTCATCCGTGGGCGCCAGCGCCATCAGTTATCTTTTTCCCGGTTTTACCGTCGATTCCCGCGTCGATCCGGTGATCGACAGCGATCATCCGGTAAAATCCGGTGAATATTTCTATTATACTTTCTATGGGCAATTTACGACCGAGGGAGAGAAAGACGTGAGTTTCGATATCGACACGACCAACCAGATCGAAGAAAAAGATGAAGATAATAATATCAAAACCGCCGTGATCGATGTCGGATCTCCCACGAGCGTCGATCTGGCCGTTGATGCGATAAAGTCGAGTATCGAGGAGCCGATCGTGGGCGAGGAAACGACCCTGACCGTAACGGTCAAGAACGTGGGACAGGTAAGCCTGATCTCGGATAAAGGGCTCCTGCAGGCGAGAAATACCATCGTTAATCCCGTAATCGAGGCGGATATCCGCAAGGAGTTCGATGATTTTACCGTCACGGAGGAAGATCATGGCGATTATCCTTCTTTCGATAATCCCCTCGATCCCTATACTTCCTCGAACAAGGACGTGTTTACTTATACGTATAAAGGCTATTTTACCGGCGCCGGGGATAAAGATTTGTCTTTCGCCATCAACCTGCACGACCGCCTAAGGGAGGCGGACCAGGCGAACGACGCGCTCTCCGCCTCTGTTACGGCTTACGCCGACACGGCGGCCAGGGATGATTTTATGATCAGCGACGTACGCGTCGATTTCATGGATTCCGCCTCCGCCCGCATCAGCTGGAAAACGAGCAAGAAAACTAAATCAAGAGCCATGTACAAGCGGGATGATTATACCGGTTATATCGATACCGGCGAGGACGAGGAGGAGGAACATAGCCAGGATATTTTCGATTTGGTACCCAGCAAGAAATACAACTATAAAATTACGGCCTCTTACGGTACCGTAACCAAAACCGCAGAAGGCCTTAATTTCTTCACCCCGGCCGATGATTCGATAAAGATTACTTCCGGCCCGGCCGCCACTGTAACCGATACTACCGCCGTGATCGATTGGAGCACGGACAGGATACTGGCGAGTTCCACGCTTTATTATATGATGACGGATGCCGATGATTATACTTCTGTCGTCAGCAAGGCGTCGGAAACCACGGGCCATGAAGTCAAGCTGGAAAAATTAAAAACGGGTAATTATGAATATTATCTTATTTCGAGAAACCGGTCGAGCGGGCAGGTGCAATCCGCGCTTTATTATTTCAGCATCGGCGAGAGCACAAGCGCTGCCGAGGAAGAACCTAAGACCGGCACGTCGGCAACATCCGGCAGTACCGCCCCTGCCCCTGCCGCTTCTTCGCAGACGATCAGCAATTCCGCCCTTTATAGCGGCCTCAAAGGCAAGATCATCCTTAAAGTGGAGGCCAACGGCGAGGCCTATTATATCCATCCCAGCACGCAGAAGATGTATTATTTAGGGCGGCCCGATGACGCTTTCTCCGTTATGCGCGAACAGGGGGTCGGTATTACCGACGCTAATCTCGAAAAAATTCCGATCGGATTATCTAATCTTTCCGGCGCGGACGGCGACGGCGACGGTTTGTCCGATATTTTCGAAGACGCCATCGGCACGGACAAGACGAAGATCGATTCGGACGGCGACGGCTTTACGGACAGCGAGGAGCTGCGCAACGGTTATTATCCGGCCGGCGGGGGAGAGTATCCGATAAACAATATTTTCGCCGTTAATCAGAAAGGAAAAATTTTCCTGCAGGTCGAAGGCGCGGGCGAGGCCTGGTACGTAAACCCGGCCGACGGCAAGCGCTATTTTCTCGGCCGTCCCGCCGACGCGTTCAACATCATGCGTACGCTCGGGCTGGGGATATCCAATAGTAATTTCGACAAATTGTAGGTAAATTTCGAATTTCTAATTTTGAATTTTGAATGAATTTTGAATTTTTAATTACGGGTAGTTCAAAATTAATAATTAAAAATTATAAAAGTATGTTTAAAAAATTATCTGTTATTTTTTCTGTTGTCATCGTTTTTCTGTTCGCCTTCAATTTGGCGAAAGCCGCTACTCTTAGCGAGCGCCTTTCCGGCAAGATTCTCCTCCAGGTGGAGAGCCATGGCGAGGCCTGGTACGTCAATCCGGTGAACGACGAGCGCTATTTTCTCGGCCGCCCCGCCGACGCCTTCGCTCTGATGCGCGAACTCGGGCTCGGGATCTCGAATAAGGATTTTGCTTCGTTCGGGGATAAGGCCCCCGCGCGTCTGGCCGGCCGTATTTTACTTAAAGTGGAGGATGCGGGCAAGGCCTACTACGTCAATCCGGCTGATTTGACTACGCATTACCTCGGCCGTCCGGCTGACGCTTTCGCCGTCATGCGCGAGCTTGGGCTCGGTATCACTGACGCTGATCTCGCGAAAATTACGGTAGCCACGGGGCATGATATTCCGGCCGTGGCGGAGCCCCCGGCCGATACCGGCAATGAGAGTAATGGCGGTGAGGAAACCGTGAGTTGTCCGGCCGACGCTTGCGAAGGCAGCGCCTGGCGGGCCTATACCGTGAGCGAAGGAGAGTGTGTTTATAGCGACGATGACTGTTCGGATTGCTCTTGTGCATGTGGCGGATATAATACGGAAGAAAGCATAGAGAATAGTAACTGCGGAGACGGTCTCGACAACGATTGTGACGGCGACGCCGATACGGCCGACAGCGGCTGCGCGACAAACGGTACAGTCGTCAGCGGCGTTTTGACCGGCGGCACTTGGACCGAAGCGAACAGCCCCTATCTCGCAGAGGGGGTCGTTATCATGGATCCGGGTACCGATATTACGATTGAACCCGGAGTAACGGTAAAATTCGCGAATGACGGCGATACGCCGGGAAAACTGATCGTGCGCGGCAACCTCACGGCCGAGGGCAGCGCCGACAAGCATATCGTCTTTACGTCCGCGGCAAGCGATCCGCGGGCGGGGGACTGGGACGGTATTACGGTCGTAGACGGCGGATACGTCGATCTCGGCTACGCGGAAGTGAAATACGCCGTTACCGGCTTGAACGCCCCGAACGCGATGAATCTTGCCGTATCGGACAGTTCGTTTACCGATAACGGTACCGGGCTTCTCTCAAGCGGCCCGGCCGTGATTTCCGGCAATACTTTCGAGCGCAACGACGCAGGCCTTGTTTATTCGGGTACGACCGCCTCCGATGACGATCTCGGCACTTTTATGCTTTTTACCGACCGGCTGTCCGATATCGAAAATAATATCATCCGCGACAACACGGGCGAAGGCGTGGATGCCGGCGGTTTTATTATTAAAGACGTAACCCAGGCCGGTTATGTCCTGCGCTTCAGGTACAACCTCATCACGGACAATAACGTGGGGGTAAGATTCGTCGATTCGACTTATTTTACCCGCTTAACCATCGAAAAGAACGATATTTACGATAATACCGTCTATAACGTGCGCTGCGAGAACGAGGCGCCGAGAATAACTATGAGTGATAATTGGTGGGGCACGACCGTTTATGACGAAATCGACGCTTCGATCTACGATTATTCCGATTCGACTACGCTTCTGCCGATCGTCGATTACAAGCCGATTAAATTCGGTCCGGTGTCGGGGTTGGAATAGTAACAATTTCGAATAAACATCCTTGTCAACCCGCAAATCAACGAATTTTTCACGAATCAACAAATGCGAAATAATACGCTTCTATTAAGTATTCGTAGACCCGCCCCGTTAAATAATTTTTTAAACGATTACTTGGTGGAAATTTATTGTAGTTGCGGTAAATTTTTGTGGCGTATTTACTGTATTATTTAATGGGGTGAGTTGTCGATTCGTAGATTCGTGGATTTTTGTTTGACATACGCCCTTGCTTTGTTATAAAATGAAAATAATAAAATTAGTTATCATATAAAAATTCGGTGATTTTATCATCTGATTTTTTTATTTAATATTAGTTAATAATTTTTATGCCGCAGAAAACTTACGTTAATATCCTTAAGTTCGGAGTTCTTTTATCGCTTGTCTGTCAGTTTTTCGTCTTTAAGAATTTGCTTTTTCCTTATATTACCTCTAAGCAGATTCCTTTTAATATGCTGGTCGAGATCCTCTTTTTATTTTGGATCGCGCTTATCGTCAAATATCCGGAATACCGGCCGAAGAAATCATATATCACTATCGGTCTGGCGGCCTTTTTGGGCGCTATCACCCTGTCGGCCATCACCGGCGTCGATTTCAATCTGAGTTTTTGGGGGGATGTCGAGAGGATGCTGGGCGTCTTTCACGTCCTGCACTTTTTCGGCCTTTATCTTATTATTATCACTGTTTTCCGCACCTGGAAAGATTGGAAAATACTGTTTATTTTATCCATTATTCTTTCCGTCTTTATCAGCCTTAAAACCCCTTCCGAAGTATACAGCACGATTGGCAATACTTCTTACGTCAGCGGCCTGATTATCTTTAATCTTTATTTTATTTTCCTGCTGTTTCTGCGCGAACGCCATGGGGGGCTAAAATGGCTTTATCTCGTTCCTATCCCGATCCTGCTTTACGCTTTCCGCCTCCAGGATACCACCGGCGCTCTCGTTGGACTGGGATTCAGCATCATCGTGCTTTGCGGCATGTATACTCTGCTCAATAAAAACAGGAAAGTAAAAGCGGGCGGGCTGATCTTAGGGTTGCTTGTTGTCGCTTTTTTCGGTTTGGTTTTGACGCATAGGGACGCGGCCTGGGTTAAGAGTAACGGCCTCACGCGGTCGATCGCGGAAATAAATTTTCAGAAAAATACCTTTCAGACCCGCCTTCTGTCTTGGAAAGCTGCGGCCAAGGATTTCAGGAATCATCCGATACTGGGTACCGGTTTCGGCAATTATGCCATTATTTTCGATAAATATTTCGACCCCCATTTTTACGACTATACTTCGAGCGAAACGTATTTTGACCGCGCGCATAATAACGTCATTGATATCGCTTCCACCTCCGGGTTGGCCGGTATCCTCGCTTATCTTTCCATTTTTGGAGCAGTCGGTTTTTATTTGATCAGGACCTTCCGTCGCAAGCGAATAAGCGTACATGAGTTCATTATCCTGACATGTCTTCTGGTCGCCTATTTCGTGCAGAACCTGGCCGTATTCGACTCGTTCGTTACTTATTTGGCCTTGATGATGACGCTCGGATATATTTTCTGGCTGGACAGGCGGGGAGAAGAAGATGAAACAGGGGAGAATGCGTCCTTGCAGGCGGGCGATTATTGGATGGCGGGCGCGGTGATTTTTATGTCTTTTATCGCCTTGGCCGAAGACCAGGTCGCGTCGCTGGCCGTAAATAATATAAGGATCGTCTGGATCTTTATGGGATTCATGGCCGCTTACATCGTTTGGGCGGCGGCGCGCAGCGGCAGGAACGAAAACGCGAGCGCGGGCGACGCGCCGCTCGCCAATAACGAAATTTTCGTTTTTGCCGGAGTGGGTTTATTGCTTTGTGTCATTTTTTATCAATTCAGCATTAAACCCCTGAAGATGCTGATCGGTACCATCGACGGCCAGCGGGCTTACGCGGCCGGCGATATCGTCAAAACCGTGGATATCTATCGAAAGGCCCTCTCTTACAATACGGTCCTTGATCGCGACAGCCGCACCTCCTTAAACCGGATTTTTGCCGGCAGTCCCAACGTGCTTTCCAAAGTTGACCACGCAAAGGGCCAGGAAATACTCGATTACAATATCGAACTGGCCGACGCTAATGTCGCTTATAACGTACATGACAGCCTGGACCAGATGCTTCTTGCCCAGGTACTCGAAACCGCCGCCACGTATAACGCCAATGACCAGGCAAAATTCACTTATTATTCGGACCGCGCGCTGGAAGCCATCAACAAATCGATCGATGCCAGTCCGGGCCGGATGCCGATTTATTTCCAAAAGGCCCAGATACTAATTAACCGCGGAGACGAGGATGGGGCGATCGACACGCTTGAGTACGCTGCCAGTCTTAACGATAATTACAGGGACAGTTTTTGCCATCTGGGCAGGACGCTTCTTTATTATAACCGCGAGGACGAGGCCTATGCGAATATCGACCATTGCATAGACCTGAACGGGGCGTCGCTTTTGACGCCGGCCGGGCTCCTGAAGACCGTGATCAATCATTACGTAGAGGCGCAGGACTGGACCAGGGTAACGAAGCTTTACGAACAGCTCGTCAGGCAGGAAAATACGGCCGATAATTGGGTTAAACTCGCCCAGCTTTACGCCCGGCAGGGAGAAACGGATAAGGCCGTCGAGGCGGCGCAGAAAGTCGGCGCCCTCGACAAGAGTTACGATCCTTACGTGCAGGAATTCATCAACGGGCTGTCGGGACAGTCAGGACAGTAAAATTTTGTTCATATACAAAAACAGACCTATTCGACGTGGGTCTGTTTTTTTA
>CAYVIA010000054.1:0-8021 GCA_964451485.1 uncultured Gammaproteobacteria bacterium | reverse complement strand
GGGCAGGCGGGAATGGCGCGGGCGGAAACCGCGCCGGTCGTGGTGATTAACGAGGTCGCCTGGATGGGGACGGCATCGTCATCGGCGGATGAATGGATAGAGTTATATAACTCGGGCAGCGAAGACGCTGGTCTTGAGGGCTGGACGCTTACCGCCGCGGACGGTACGCCCGCTATCGATTTATCCGGCACGAGCACGGCCGGCGGTTATTTTTTGCTGGAGCGCACGGATGATGAGAGCGTGCCGGATATCGCCGCCGACTTGATTTACGCCGGCGCTCTGGGTAACAGCGGCGAAACGCTCGAACTGCGGGACGGGGACGGCAATTTAATCGACAGCGTTATATCGATTGACGGGGCTTGGCCGGCCGGGGATAACGCAACCAAACGAACCATGGAACGGCGCGATGACGGCGGCTGGCAGACGAGCGCGAATCCGGGCGGTACGCCCCGGGCGCAAAACAGCGGCGGTATGGCGCCGCCGCCTCTCTCCGTATGCGGTAATGGTGTGATCGAGGCGGGCGAGGAGTGCGACGACGGCAATACGGCCGGCGGCGACGGCTGCGGCGCTGCCTGCATGGCGGAACAGGCAACAGACGAAGAAGAAGCGACGACTACGCCGGATGCGTCCGGAGATAATGAAGGAGGTGATGATAATGATAATGAGGCGGAAACATCGGTGTCAACGCCATTGGCGACGTTAACCAAACTGGGAGCGGTGGTGATAAACGAATTCGTTTCCGACCCGGCGGACTCTGACACGGAGTGGGTGGAAATTTTCAATACCACGGACAAGGAAGTGGAGTTGGCGGGCTGGGTGATCGAAGAGGGAAGCGGAAAGAAAACGGAGCTTTCGGGGCGGTTGGGTACGAACGGTACGGACAGATTTTCCGTGGTAACCAAACCCAAGGGTAATTTAAATAACGCGGGCGATCTTATTATCCTGCGCGATACCGGCGGCGTACTCGTAGATCAAGTCGCTTACGGCAACTGGGACGACGGACGAACCGGCGATAACGCGCCCGTAGCGAAAGATCCATGGAGCGTGGCGCGCAAGATCGACGGGTATGAGAGTTATAATAACTCGAGTGATTTTGTCGTTACCGCTACGCCCACCAGGGGCGAAACCAATCTTATCACGGACCCGGAGGCGAAGAAAAAGGAGAAAAAAAACGAAATCAGTACGACCACCCAGGTCGTGAGCCGCGCGCCCGTAGTCGATTTTTCTTTCCCGGAGAAAATCACGGTGGGAGTACCGGCTGTTTTCGACAGTTCGGATACGACCGATGAGGACGGCGATGAACTGGGTTTTACCTGGGATTTCGGTGATGGGGTAATACTAACCCTGGCTTCGCCCGAGCATACGTTTCTCGCGGCCGGACAATATGCGGTCAAGTTGACCGTGAGCGACGGTGAGCATGAGGCGGTAAAAGAAAAGACAGTAACGGTGGCGGGCGCGGACGGCGACGGGGAGGACGTAGCCGTACTGGGGTGGCGGGGAGAAGCGGACGCGGGTCGAATCACTTTAAATGAATTCATGCCCGACCCGGAAGGGTCGGATACGGCCGAGTGGATCGAACTTTACAATGACGGTGAGACGGCCGTCAATTTGCTCGACTGGCGGCTCGATGACGAGGAGGGCGGCAGCCGGCCGTTTACTTTCAGGGACGCGTTTTGGCTGGACGCGGGCGAGTATCTCGTGGTCAGCCGGGCGGAGTCCGGCATCGCTTTGAATAACGGCGGCGACAAGGTACGGCTGTTCGACGGCACGGGGGAGCTGGCGGAAGAGGCTGGTTATAACGGAAGCGAAACCGGCATGTCTTACGCGCGCGGGCTGGACAACAAGTGGTATTGGACAACTATGCCGACGCCGGGAAAGCCGAATATTATTTTAGGGGATGGCGGCGGTAAGGCTAGCGTGAGTAACGCGGGAAAAACGGGCGGCACGATCGCTAAGAAAAGCGCGGACGCATATTATGTCGCTACGACTTTGGAGGAGATGAATAATCTCGATGTGGGCGACTTAGTGCGGGTGAGTGGCACGGTGGCGGTTTTGCCCGGCATCCTCGGGAGTCAGTATTTCTACGTTACGGCCACGTCCGGCATCCAGGTTTACAGTTACAAAAAGGATTTTCCGGAATTAGCCGTGGGCGATTTGATCGAGGTGAAGGGCGAAATTTCTGAGAGCGGCGGGGAAAAGCGGATTAAAACGAAAACGGCCGCGGATATGGCCGTTATCGCACACGGCGAGGCGCCGGTAGCGGCGGAGATTGCCTGCGCGGAGGTGGGCGACGAGACCGTGGGGCGGCTCGTAACTCTGACCGGAGAGATCGTGAAGAAAAGCGGCTCGTCTATTTTTCTCGACGACGGTACGGAGGAGGCAGAAGTTTATTTAAAGAAAACCGCCGGCCTTGGTACTGTCGGCCTCAATACGGGG
Source organism: uncultured Gammaproteobacteria bacterium (assembly GCA_964451485.1). Taxonomy (GTDB): domain Bacteria; phylum Patescibacteriota; class Patescibacteriia; order Patescibacteriales; family UBA12075; genus CAYVIA01. Next base: position 5,585 of record CAYVIA010000054.1, on the reverse strand, counting down.
GAGACCATTGCCGTTACCGGCCTGGTTGGCCGCACCACGTCAGGCGCGCGTATTCTGCCGCGTTCGAACGATGATATCGTCAAACAGGATAGCGCCACGGACGAGGGCCGGGTTTTGGGCGAGACGGCCGTGGCGGACGAATGGGCGCTGGCCGCGCGCGACCGGAAAATGGAACTGTTCAAATACCTCTTTATTTTGGCGGGCGGGGCGATTATCGTTTTGCTCGGGCTGCTTTGGCGGAGGAGGAAATAAGCTTTTTACCGTTAACCGCACTTTTTTATCCCTCCCCTGGCGAGTTCGTGCGGTAGAATTATTTCTCCGGCTCGCAACAGTTATTTTAGTTCCCTCCTTCCCCGCCCCTCCCGGAGGGAGGGGATTCGGCTGGACGCATCCGGTTTAAAGTTTCATCATCCTTGGCAGAGGGGATTCGGTCAATTGAGTTAATTTTAAAAAACGTACACTCGGGTGTACGTTTTTATATATGATTGGTTATCGGGAATTAGCCGAAAATCTTTTTCAAGTATTGACCTGTGTAGCTGTCTTTCGCGTTAGCGACGTCGCGGGGGGTGCCGGCGGCCACGAGATAGCCGCCTTTGTCGCCGCCTTCGGGACCGAGGTCGATCACCCAGTCCACGGATTTTATCACGTCGAGGTTGTGTTCGATAATGAGGACGGTATTGCCTTTGTCCACAAGCTGGTGCAGGACGTAAAGAAGCCGCTTGATATCGTCGAAGTGTAGCCCGGTGGTGGGCTCATCGAGAATATAGAGAGTGCGGCCGGTGGCGCGGCGGGAGAGTTCGGAGGCGAGCTTCACTCTTTGCGCTTCGCCGCCGGAGAGGGTGGTGGCCGACTGGCCGAGTTTTATATACCCCAGTCCGACTTCCGTGAGAGTGGATAATTTCTGTTCGATGGCCGGGATGTTTTTGAAAAAAGCGAGCGCTTCTTCCACGGTCATATTCAGGACATCCGAAATATTTTTTTCTTTATAGAAAATTTCGAGAGCCTCCTTATTATAGCGCTTGCCGTGGCAGACCTCGCATTCGACGTAAACGTCGGGCAGGAATTGCATTTCGATCTTGACCATGCCGTCGCCGCCACAGGCCTCGCAGCGGCCTCCGACTACGTTAAAAGAGAAACGGCCCGCCCTGTAGCCCTTGATCCTCGATTCGGGAAGCGAAGCGAAGAGTTCGCGGATAGGCGTAAAGGCCCCCGTATAGGTGGCCGGGTTGGAGCGGGGGGTGCGGCCGATGGGCGACTGGTCGATATCGATTACCTTATCGATCAGTCCAAGTCCCTCGATCCGTTCGTGTTGGCCCGGCTCCTGCTTGGCGCGGTAGAATTTTTTTTTCAGAGCGCAGGCGAGGATATCGGTCATAAGGGTTGATTTACCCGAGCCGGAGACGCCGGTGATGGCGATGAATTTTCCCAGGGGAAAAGCCACGTCGATTTTTTTCAGGTTATGCTCGGAGGCGCCGATTACTTTAAGGGCTTTGCCCGCGCCGGGGCGGTAGTCGTCCGGCATGGGGATACTTTTTTTACCGGAGAGATATTGGCCGGTAAGGGAAGCGGTCGATTTTTTTATCTGCAGCGGAGTGCCGGCGGCCACGATTTTGCCGCCATGTTCGCCCGCGCCCGGACCGACATCCACGATCCAGTCGGCCGCGAGCATGGTGGCCTCGTCGTGCTCAACGACGATGACGGTATTGCCGATATCCCTGAGTTTTTTTAAGGTATTGATCAGCTTCTTATTGTCCCGCTGGTGCAGGCCGATGGACGGTTCATCCAATATATAAAGCACGCCCACAAGGGAAGTGCCTATTTGGTTGGCCAGACGGATGCGCTGGGCTTCGCCGCCGGAGAGGGTATTGGCCGAACGATCGAGCGTCAGGTAATTAAGACCTACGTTCAGGAGAAATTCAAGGCGCGATTTTATTTCCTTTATTATTTGGGCCGAGATTTTTTTGTCTCTGGCCGAGAGCCGGCCCGGTTTTTCCAGGTCGATGAAAAATTGCCTGGTATCGTCGATGGTTTTTGTGGTAACATCATAAATCGAGAGTCCGTCGACTTTTACGCCGAGTACTTCCGGCTTAAGGCGTTTGCCCAAACATTTGGGGCAGAGAAGGACGCGCATGTATTGTTCGATCTCGCGCCGCACGTAGTCGGATTCGGTTTGCTGGTAGCGCCGTTCGAGGTTGGGGATAACGCCTTCGAATTCGGTGGTGAGTTCCCCGGAGAAGCGGTTGCTTTCGTATTCCACCCGGTAATTTTTTCCGCCCGAACCGTAAAGGACGATATCCAGCTGTTTTTTAGAGAGGTCTTTGACGGTGGTGTTGAGATCGAAGCCGTTTTTGACGGCCACTGTGCCGAGGATACGCATCATCCACGACTGGCCGGTAGCGGTATTATGGGCCCAGGGCCTGATGGCTCCCTGGGCAATCGTCAGATTGGGGTTTAATATCAATTCCGGGTCGATTTCCAGTTTCGTGCCCAGGCCGGAACAGGCCTCGCAGGCGCCGTGCGGGGAGTTAAAGGAAAAATTTCTCGGTTCGAGCTCGCCGATCGAGATGCCGCAATCGGGGCAGGCGAAAAGCTGGGAGTAGACAGCTTCGGTCTTCGCTTTTCCGCCGGTTTTAACATCGCCGTCCAAAGCGACGGTAATGAGGCCATTGGCGAGATCCAGGGCTTTTTCGACCGCCTCGGCCAGCCGGGCCCGGTCCTCTTTATTTTGGCTGACAGAGAGGCGGTCGATCAGAATTTCCATGGTATGCTTTTTTTGCTTGTTGACCGCCAGGTCTTCCATTTCTTCGATAGAGTAAATTTTGCCGTCGAAACGCACGCGGCTGTATTCGGCTTTGGCGATGCGCCCGAGCGCGTTTTTGTGCTCGCCCTTTTTATCCCTGATGATAGGCGCCAGGATTATAACATCTTTGCCGGGAAATTCCTTAGCCGCGAGCGTGACTATTTCATCGACCGTGTGTTGTTTTATTTTTTTGCCGCATTTCGGGCAATGGGGCACGCCGATGCGGGCGTATAAAAGACGCAGGTAGTCATAAATTTCGGTGATAGTGCCGACAGTGGAGCGGGGATTGTGGGGGGCGGATTTCTGGTCTATCGAGATGGCCGGCGACAGCCCCTCGATCGAATCCACGTCCGGCTTATCCATCAGCCCCACGAACTGGCGGGCATAGGCCGAGAGCGATTCGACATAGCGCCGCTGGCCTTCGGCGTAAATCGTGTCGAAAGCGAGCGAGGATTTGCCCGAGCCGGAAAGGCCGGTGATGACGATATATTTGTCGCGCGGGATCGAAACGTCGACGTTCTTCAGGTTATGCACCCGCGCGCCTTTGATGATAATCGAATTTTTTAGTGCCATGGTATTTGATTTAATGTATATAATAAGGCAGGCGATTTTAGGTAAATTGATTAATACCGCCCCGCCCGCCTTCCGCCAGTTGGCGGATAGCGGATTTTACATGAACGACGTTTATTATATATTAAAACTAAGGTTTTGGCAAGAGGGGCTGGGTTTGGGCGGATTTTTAAGAAAAAAGAGCGGAGAAATTCCGCTCTGTGCGTTTTATTGGTAAAATCCTTTGGCGATCATATTGCCGGTCCAGTCGAGCAGTTCAAGGCAGTTTTGCAGCTTTTTGGTCTTGTCGGCGCTGAAACCACGGCCATGTATCCATTTGATGGATTTTTCGATGGCGCGATAGCCCCGGTTCAGGGAAATCGGCTTTCCCAAATGGTCATATATCTTTATATTTTTCATTCTTTCTCTTTCGTATTCTTCGCTTTCCTTGGCGTTAAAGAAAAGCAGGTCTTTACATATAGGGAGCCCGAGCTGGAGCTGCCAGGCATGGGTAAATTCTTCCGAACCGCCGTTGCTATATGGCCAGCCGGCACTCATGTGCAGTTCTGTACATTTTTCCGCGATTACGCTTAGCCAAAGGGCCTGGAAATGGTCCTGTTCCCATTGCTGATGAACGGGGGTCAGGTCAGCGGGATAGAGAACCGGGCAATCAAGCCGTTTTGTCAGTTTGCGCACGAAATTCCAGCCGTATCGGTAATTATAGATGATCGCCTCGTGAATCAGTTCTTTTATGTCTGCTTGGGGGTGCTTTAGTTGCAGCCGGTAAAGATATATACCGCTCGTAATCGGCACACTTATATAAACCAGCCGCCCGGGATTGTGGATACTGCGCAGGACGCGCATGATATTGTGCACGACCGCCGTTTGCGGGGTTTTCTGTCTCCATACTTTGGTTTTGTATTTGTACCATAACGATTTCGCTTCCAGTATTCCTTCAGCCATATTTCATCCTCCTCTTAACTTCAGATGGCAATGTGCGGTTATTTGCTGATATTTTAGCACCGCGTTATTTTATTGTCAAATTTAAGGGCGGTTGCGCTTCCGGGCGCAAATTGGTAAAATTGTTATATAATTATTGTTTTCATTAACGTAAAAATTATGGAAATTTTGATGGTTATTTTAGCGGGTTTAATGATTACCGGGCTGGGGCTGGTCATTTTTTTGCTGTTCAAAAAGGGCGGCAGCGGGGATGGCGTCGAGAAACTCGGCGCCATGATGGAGCGGTTGACGATCCTCGGGGAGCAGAATAAGGATTTGAGGCAGGCGCTCGACGCCAAACTGGCGGAGACGCATCGGGCGACAGAGGAGCAGTACAGGAATACCCAGGCGCAGATCGGGCAGACGATCAAGACGGTGCAGGGCATTTCCGGGCAGTCGGCCAAGCTTATCTCGGACGTAACCGAGCGGCTGGCCAAGCTCGATGAGACCAACCGGCAGGTGGTGAATTTTTCTTCCCAGCTGCAGAATTTGCAGGACATTTTGAAAAACCCGAAGCAAAGAGGAGTGCTTGGGGAATATTTTCTCGAAGAGACCCTGAAGAACGTTTTGCCGCCGAATTCTTACCAGATGCAGTATCCGTTCAAGGACGGCTCGATCGTAGACGCGGTCGTGTTCGTGAAAGACAAGATCATTCCTGTCGATTCGAAATTTTCGCTTGAGAATTACGAGAAAATTTTGAATACGTCTGACGCGGAGGCGCGCTTGAAGCTCGAAAAGCAGTTCAAGCAGGACCTGAAAACGCGCATCGACGAGACCTCGAAGTACGTCAAGCCGGGGGAGCGCACCATGGATTTCGCTTTTATGTTCATTCCTTCCGAGGCGATTTATTATGATCTTCTTATTAACAAAGTGGGAGCGGTGCAGGTCAACACGCGCGACCTGATCGAGTACGCCTTCAAGGAAAAGCATGTGATCATCGTTTCGCCTACCTCCTTTCTCGCCTATCTGCAGACGGTCCTGCAGGGCCTTAGGGCGCTTCAGATCGAGGAGAGCGCCAAGGCGATCCGCGCGAACGTGGAAAAACTCTCGCGTCATATCACGAGCTACGACGATTTCATGAAGAAGCTGGGCGTGAGCATGTCCACGACCGTTAATCATTATAATAACGCTTACAAGGAATTTAAGAAGATGGATAAGGACGTGATGAAGATCACGGACGGCAAGTCGAAAATCGAGCCGGAGATGATCGAGAAGCCGAAGGTTGAGTAGCCCTCAC
>CAYVIA010000053.1:0-8231 GCA_964451485.1 uncultured Gammaproteobacteria bacterium | reverse complement strand
CGGCCTCCGGGGGCGTTATTGACTCCGTTATGGTTTTATGTTAGTATTTTTTAGTAGGGACAGAACAATGTTCTGTCCCTGCAATATAATAACATGGGAGCGGTAGTTCAGCTGGTTAGAACGCTTGCCTGTCACGCAAGAGGTCGCGGGTTCGAGTCCCGTCCGCTCCGCTAAAAATGATATTTAAGCCAGAATCCAGACAGATAAATTAAATCTCTCATTAGTAATCTTAATAAAAAAATATGACAAAAGAAATTTTAGAGCAAAAAAAAGAGACGGAATCAAAAATAAATAATGTTGAGAAGAGGCAAAAAGCAAGAATTACCGGAATAAAAGAGTTAAATGAAACAGTCTCTGTAGGAGAAACAGAAAAGGAAGAAACAAGAGAGGCTATTTCAGAACAAAGCATCGAAGACCATCACAAAATAGTAGAGCTAAGAAAAAAATTGGAAGAACAAAATCTTGATTTTCTTTTTGAGGAATTGAATTTTACCTATAGGCCCCTAAGAAAGGAATTTGAGGCTCAGCTGCAGAATCTACTTAGAAAAGTGACCGAAGTAGAAAAAGATGATCTGCTTGAGGTTTTCAGTGATTATTCGGACGATGTGGAATTACATGAACAATATAAGTATAATCTGGACGGGATTAAAAATATGCTGAAAGAGCATTTAGTCAGTAGAGTAAGAGGGGCTATCAAGGAAGAAGCTGATTATTTTCTTGATGATTTTGATAAAAATTTTGGAGATTTCGAGGTCAATTTCAAGGATCAGGATAACGACAATGTGGATGTTTATTGTGGTAAGTTTTTGTTAGGCACCCTTTCGGTTGATCCGCGTGGAGTTTTAAAGGGCGGGTTAGATGATTCCGATTTTCGTTTTTTCAATGAAATTGTTTTTAAGAGCGCTTAAAAATTTCGAGTTGCGTTTTTTTTTGTTGGGCTCCGCACATTGACGAAGTATGGCCTTGGTGCTATATTTTTATGTTAGTTACTTAAAACCTTTGTTTTCGTTTGTTCATTTCAAGCCGAGGAGGGTTTAAATGGATTTTTTTTGCAGCTTGGCAATATCTTTGTGAGCACAAGATATTCGAGATGTGGGGCCATAATCAGTTTAGCTACCTTCTGAATGTGGACGTTGTTAAGGTGAACCCCGCCACATTGAAGGTTGACGACCAAAGAGAAAAAAATACACTTGTTCAGGTTTGGCTTGAGGCCTGCCTCTGGCTTATGCCGGATGATGTGCCGGAAGATGAAAGAAGGTATATTCCGGAAGACGGGATCGCGCAACATGATATTGATCTTGACTGTGGAGCCGGCACCTTTGAAGGGGCCATTATCAAACTGGCCGAGCTTGTCAAAAAGAAATATGACTAAGTTAATGAGCGACCCAGACAAACGGGTTGCTTTATTTTTTGAATAAATCTTCGATTGCAGCTGTTGGATTTTATGAGATAATTATAATAAGTAAAAGAAAAATCACCGGGAAGCTGGGCTGGGGCGGTTTTATCCGTTTCTTGACTTAAGATACGGATATGGTATTTTTATAACGTTTGATGTAATTTTTTATTTGTTGAATTAACATTTAATTTTATGTCGCACGAAATCGAGGCGGATTATGTCGAGGACTATGGCAACGAGGAAAGATCGTGTCCGCATTGCAGCAGCTACGCCGGGGGTTTTTGCCGCGAGCTGAACCAAGCGGTGCCGCCGACGGCCCATTGCGATTTTTTCCAGTCAGCGGACTGAAGCGCGGTGTCAACAGAATGTACGTACATATGTACGTACATTTTTGTTTTGGCAGGGACGGCGCTTGATTTTTACGCTTGACATTCATTTTATTTTCGCGCTAAATTCATAATAATTAATTCGTGCACGCATTTTTCAAAAAATAACAACAAGGAGGCATGAAATGTTAACGTGGGCAGGAGTAATTATTTTGATTACTTTGAGTTCCTTGGCGGGGCTTTTTCTTTCCCTGAAAGCGGTAGTGATCATTACCGTGATAATCGTCGTAGCCGAAATAATTTTATTCATTAAACTTTGCGCCCTTCCCAACCACGGAATCCCGGGGCCATTAGGCGTATTTATACTAAGTGTCATGGTTTGCGCGATACTCCTTGTGCCTATGTGGACTGGGGCATTATTTTGTTGTTTATGAGCCAAAAAAGCCGCCGCGAACGAGCGGCTTTTGAAATTATGATATCGTAACGCTATTTTTGAACTTGACGTAAATATATAATTCAGGTTATACTGAAGTCATCGATTAATATTAATTTTTTTCAACCAATATGTCGGTACCAATGAAAAGACGGACGAGCGGTTCGGTTAAGCGCAGGCGGTCGCACCACGCGGCCAAGGGCGTCGCGCTCGCTAAGTGTCCGCAGTGCGGCAAAGCGATAGAACCGCATCGGGCTTGTTCTTTCTGCGGCCATTATCGCGGACGGACGGCCGTTAATGTCAAAACGAAAAAGAAGAAAACGGGCAAGTAGCCAATGCGGGCCGCGAACAATAATCAAGGGATTTGAAATTTAAAATCACGGCTTGTAAATGGGGTTCCGCGGCCCACCATCGGGCGGGATCATAGAATTCCCGAAATCCGCGATTATCTCAATAATCTTAAAAATCCCAATAATCCCAATAATCTCATACACACTATGTCTAATCGTCATTTGGCGCGTACTATCGCCATGCAAAGTTTATTCCTTTGGGATTTCCAGGGGAAAAAAGAAACCGACCTGGGCGAAATCGTGGACGGGGTTTTTTCCAATTTCGCCCCGGAGTTCGACGACCACGGATTCGTCAAGGAACTTATCCGGGGGGTGATGGCGAACCTGCCGGCTATCGACAAATATATCACCAAGTACGCGACCGAGTGGCCGCTCGAACAGATCACGATCGCGGATCGCAATATCCTGCGCATCGGCGTTTACGAACTGGTGTTCAACGAAGAGATCCCGGCCAAAGTGGCTATCAACGAGGCCATCGAAATCGCCAAGACCTTCGGCTCCGAGTCGTCAGGCAAGTTCGTTAACGGGGTGCTGGGGGCTATTTATAAAGACCTAGAGCCAAAAGGTGAAGTGCCGAAGCAAGAGCCGGAAAAGCCCAATCCTGAAGCGAAGACGGAGGGAAATTAAAAGCCGAAATAATTTTCAATTTTCAATTAAAAATTTAGAGTATTGGATATTGAAATAGGTAATGAATTTTTAAATTATTATTTTATTCCAGTCAAATGATAAATTAAATAATTTGTAAGCCGTGGAGAGTGAATAGAAAGGCGTTCTATTTTCTGCCTGCCCCGTTAAATGTCATGTCTTTTATCGGTATAACATTTACGGTTACCCCGCTAAAAAATGCCGCATTATTTATTGGCAGCATTATTTAACGGGGTGAACTGCTTACATCCGAAAGCCATGAAAAATTTCTCTAAACTGGAGGGAGTTATAGGCATTAAGTTCAAAAATCAGGATTTATTGAAGCAGGCGGTCGTTCACCGCTCTTACTTAAACGAGCATCCGGAATTCCCCCTCCATCATAACGAGCGCCTGGAGTTCCTCGGGGACGCCGTACTCGAGATCATCGTCACGGAGAATCTGTTCCACGAATTTCCCGATACGCCGGAAGGGGACCTGACGAACTGGCGCGCAAGCTTGGTCAATTCGCGGATGCTGTCGGAGGTGGCCTTCGACATAGGCCTTGAGAGCTATCTCTATCTTTCCCGGGGAGAGGCCAAAGACAAGAATTCCAAGGCCAGACAGTATATTATGGCCAACGCCGTCGAGGCGCTGATCGGCGCCATTTATCTCGATCAGGGCACCGATGCCGCCGGTAAGTTCATTAAGGATAAAATATTGTCGAAACTGGACAATATATTAGCTAACCATCTTTATCTCGACCCGAAATCGAAATTCCAGGAAAAGGCCCAGGAACTCTACAAGACCACGCCGCATTACAAAGTTTTAAGCGAGACCGGCCCTGATCACGCGAAAAATTTCGAGATAGGGCTTTATCTTAGCGACAAGCTTGTCGCTAAGGGGCGCGGTTCTTCCAAACAAGAGGCGCAGGTGGACGCGGCGGCGAAAGGGATCAAGAAGAAGAAATGGTAATTAGCCGACGGTGGTCGATTATTAAACATTAATTTCCCACAAATCTACGAATCGGCTACAAATACTACGAATATAATTCCGGCGCACGTCAGGGAATTAAAAAATATTGGGCAGTAAAAACGTGCGCGTCTGTGGTATTTGTAGATTCGTAGCCGATTTGTAGATTAGCGGGAGGATAAAATATGCCAACCAAAACCATGAACAATAACAGCATCAAAGATCTCTTTAAAATCGCCGTGGAAAAAAACGCGTCAGACCTGCACTTAGTCGTGGGGCTGCCGCCGGTGTTGCGTATTGACGGCAACCTTGCCTATATCGAAAATAAGGCGCCCATCGGCGAAAAGGAGATGGAGCAGATGGTTTACGCCGTTATCGATGAGCCGCAGAAAGAGAAATTTCTCGATGCCCGCGAGCTGGACGTCGGCCTGGAAATAGACGACTTCCGCTTTAGGGTAAATCTGCATTTCGAGAAGGGCAACATAGGCCTCGTGGCCAGGGTAATCAGCGGCAAGATGCCGACGCTTGAGGAGGTGGGTATGCCGAAGATCATTTATAATTTGCTGGGCCTTAACCAGGGGCTGATTCTCCTTACCGGCCCGACCGGCTGCGGCAAATCGACCTCTCTCGCCGCCATGGTAAATTACATCAACAGCAACCGGTTCGCGAATATCATTACGCTCGAGGATCCGATCGAGTACATGTTCAAGTCGGATAAGAGTATTATCATCCAGCGCCAGCTGGGCAGCGATATGCTCTCTTTTTCCGAGGGTCTTAAGCACGCCCTCAGGCAGGATCCGAACGTAATTATGGTGGGCGAGATGCGCGACCTGGAAACGATCGGCACTACTATCACCCTGGCCGAAACCGGCCACCTCGTGCTCGCCACCCTGCATACCTATAACGCCGCCCAGACGATCGACCGCATTATCGATATCTTTCCGCCGCATCAGCAGGGCCAGATCAGGATGCAGCTTTCCATGACTCTGGCCGGCGTCATTTCCCAGCGGCTTTTGCCGAAGATCGAAGGCGGACGGATGGCGGCCCGGGAGATTATGATAAACACGGCGGCCGTGGCCAACCTTATCCGCGAGAACAAGATCGCCCAGATCAGGACGGTAATCGAAACCAGTTCCAAAGAAGGCATGATAAGCTTAGACCAGGACCTTAAGCGCCTTTATGAGGAAAAGGTCATTTCGAAGCAGATCGCCCAGGTCAACATGACTAATCCGGAGTTATTGGAGAAGTTCAAGTTCATGTAAACCCACAAATCTACGAATCCATCACGAATCTACGAATTCTAAGTAATAAGTAAAATGTTTTTGTCGGTATTCGTAGATTCGCCCCGTTAAATAGTTTTTAAAAACAATTTTTTGCGGGAATATATTACTGTGATGATAAGCTCGTAATGCCGTATTCCTATCTTAATTATTTAACGGGGTGAGTTGTTAATTCGTTGACTTGTGGGTTGTTGAGTGTATTTTAACGATAAAAAAGTTTTAATCTTAGCTAAATATATTTATAGTAAAATAGCCCTAAATAATCTTGACTTAATTTTTAAATCCTGTATAATATAGATACGTTAACAGGTCATAAAATTATGAGAAAAAATATCTTAACTATTAATTACAAAAGCGGTTGAGTTACTGGCTGGCTTTTAGTGCACTACAACCGCTTTAGAGCGGTTTTTTTGAACCTTATTCGACAATTAACAATTAACAATTGACAGTTGACATTAAGATTAGCGGTCAATTGTTAAAGGTTAACTGTCAAAAGTCAACCCGGCCTTTAACAATTTAATATAGAACCAGAAAAATCCTTATCCTTTTATTTGCAATTTCGGATAAGGTCGCATTTTCGTTCATGTTACAGTCAGCATGGACGCCGAAAATGTGGGAAAATCACGTTAAGAGTATATGGTGGATGCCTTGACATAAGAAGCCGATGAAGGACGTAGCAGCCTGCGATAAGCCTCGGTTAGGTGGCAAGCAACCTTTGATCCGGGGATCTCCGAATGGGGAAACCTGCCCCGTTGAAGACGGGGCGTCCGCAATCTGAATACATAGGACTGCGGAGGGGCACCCGGCGAACTGAAACATCTTAGTAGCCGGAGGAAAAGAAAAAAAATCGCTGCTTTGGCAGCGTATATTCCCCAAGTAGTGGCGAGCGAACGGGGAGGAGCCTAAACTCATAAAACCGCGCCCGACCATATCTTCGGATATGGTCGGACTGAAGGATCCAGGTCCATATGTTTTATGGGGGTTGTAAGAACTTCACGTTTTCTTCCTGGAGAAGAAAGGTAGGGTTTACGAACAATAACTTCCCTAGTTGAATCCCGTGGAAACGGGAGCCAGAGAAGGTGACAGCCCTGTAAAGCGAAAGGGGTTATTACTCTACGGTGAGACATTCTTAAGTACCGCGGGACTCGTGAAATCCCGTGGGAATCAGGGTCGACTATGATCCAAGGCTAAATACTTCTTATGATCGATAGTGAACCAGTACCGTGAGGGAAAGGTGAAAAGCATCCCGGTTAGGGAGGTGAAATAGTATCTGAAACCATATACTTACAAAGAGTAGGAACCCGCTTTCGCTTTTCGTTGCACTCAAAGCTACAGCGCGGCAAAGCCCGCAAGCAAGATCTTGCAGCAAGGGGCTTGCCACGCCGAAGCTCAAGTGAAACGCAGAGCGAAGGCGGGCGACTGCGTGCCTATTGAAGAATGAGCCAACGAGTTTGTTCTATGCGGCTTGACTAAGTCCCGCCTGGGATGGAGTCAAAGTGAAAGCGAGGGTTAATAGCCCGCAGCGTCATGCCGTAGCTTCAAGCGGAGGCAGATGTGCCGGTTATCCCAAATGGGAGCGATAACCGGCAGGTCCGCCTCCGCTTAGAAAGCTTCGGCGAGACGAGGTCGCATGGACAAGACCCGAAGCCGGGTGATCTATCCATGGCCAGGTTGAATCTCCGAGAAATCGGAGAGGAGGACCGCACCCACTGACCGTGCAATATCAGGGGATGAGCTGTGGATAGCGGAGAAATTCCAATCGAACCCGGCAATAGCTGGTTCTCCTCGAAATAGCTTTAGGGCTAGCGTCGGATGCTGACTGCGGGGGGTAGAGCACTGAATGAGGCTGGGGCCGCAAGGTACCCTCCTTAACCAAACTCCGAATACCCGCAGGTGTAATCCGGCAGTCAGACTATGGGGGCTAAGCTCCATCAGTCGAAAGGGAAACAGCCCAGACCGCCGTTTAAGGTCCCTAAATGTATGCTAAGTGTTAAAGGTGGTGTCGCGACTGCGACAACCAGGATGTTGGCTTAGAAGCAGCCATCATTTAAAGAAAGCGTAATAGCTCACTGGTCAAGTTGCCGCGCGCCGAAAATTTACCGGGGCTAAGCATACTACCGAAGACGCGGGCTCGTCCAAAATTTTGTTCTGAAAAAAATTTCAAATTTACAGGAAGGGCGCTTGGGGCGCACTACCGAAGGGAAATGATTCAGGGTAAAATTTTGGACGAGCGGTAGAGGAGCATTCTATTCGCGTTGAAGCCGAATCGTGAGGTTCGGTGGAGCGTATAGAAGCGAGAATGTTGGCATGAGTAGCAAAAAGGCGGGTGAGAACCCCGCCCACCGCAAGCCTCAGGGTTCCTGGGCAACGCAAATCGACCCAGGGTTAGTCGGTCCTAAGGCGAGGCCCGTGTAGTGCGGGCGTAGTCGATGGATAAGCTGGTCAATATTCCAGCACTGCTTATAGTTTCCGATGGGGGGACGTCGTCCCCAGGTTGGAGCGTGTATTGGTTTGCACGTTGCTGTCCCCAAGGCATGAACCAGGCAAATCCGGTTCAATCACGCCAAGGGGTCGGCTGAAGATGAAGCCTCGGTGGAATCGACTCCGACGGAAGGATGACCGAGAAAAACCTCTAGGGTTAAGCTATAAGTAACCGTACCGTAAACCGACACAGGTAGGCGAGGCGAGTAGCCTCAGGTGTACGAGAGAACCTTCGTTAAGGAACTCGGCAAAACAGCGGCCGTAATTTCGAGATAAGGCCTACCGGCGTATGCCGGTCGCAGCTAAAGAGCCCGAGTGACTGTTTATCAAAAACACAGCTCCCTGCGAACTCGTAAGAGGATGTATAGGGGG
>CAYVIA010000052.1:6564-8324 GCA_964451485.1 uncultured Gammaproteobacteria bacterium | reverse complement strand
AGGGCGGCGTTTTTATACGTATAATTCTTTTACTTTTTGTCCTTGAAATACCCGGCCAGGGATTTTATGCCTTCCATGAATTCGATAGGCAAGGCGAAAAGCACGGTCTTGGACGGGTCGGGGTTGATCTTCTCGATTGTCTGCAGGGTGCGCAGGGAAATACCCGTGGGCACGGAGTTAAGAACGCCGGCCGCCTGCGAGAGCTTTTCCGCGGCCGTGAACTCGCCTTCGGCCTGGATAATGATCGCCCGGCGCATGCGTTCGGCTTCAGCCTGCTTGGCCATCACGCGCTTCATGTCCGCCGGCAGTTCGATATCCTGGATCTTGATGTTCGAAACGTCGATACCCCAGGGATCGGTAGCCACGTCCACAATCTTCTTGATCTCGTCCGCGATCTTGTCCCGCTCGGAAAGAAGCACGTCGAGCTCGACGCCGCCGATGACATCGCGCAGGGTCGCCTGGGCGTAAAGCGCCACGGCGCGTTTCACGTCCTGAATCTCAAGCACAGACTTTTCCGCCACGTCCACGCGGAAATAAACCACGGCGTTAATGCCGACGGTAACGTTGTCTTTCGTAATCACTTCCTGCTGGGGAATATCAACAGTAGTGATGCGCAAATCGACTTTGATCATGCGCTGGATGACGGGAAAAATCCAATTGAGGCCCGGGAGCCTCGTGCTCGTGTATTTACCGAGCGTCAGGATCACGCCCCGCTCGTACTGATCAATAACCCTAAGGCCGATAATAACGAATACGGCCAAAACCACGATAAACCACAAAAAGAATGCCATATTTTTTATTGGTTAAATTAATTATCAATATTTTTATTTTAGCAGAAATTCTGGAAAAAGTGAACAAAAAATAAAATTAATATAAAAACCGGGACAATACGCCCCGGTTTTTATTTTGATAAAAATTATTGGCCGGCTGGTACCTGGGGCGGTTCTGCCGGAAGAGGGGGAGGAGTGGTGGGAACATTAATCGGCGTTTGCGGGCCGTTGTCCGCGGGCGCGTTATCTTTGATCAGATTTATCGTCGTGCTTTCCGAATAGAAAACCAGTTTCGAACCGCCCTCATCAAGCTTGATAGTAAAAGAGGCGGCGTCGAGATCGAGGATCTCGCCCGAGAGCGCGCCTCCGCCCGCGCCCGCGCGGACAAATTGCCTGGCGCCGCCCGCCGCGCCTCCGGCGCCGCCAGGCATGCCGCCGTTCGCCTTCATCTGATCCCTGAGCTGCTGCCTTTGCTCGTCGGTCATATTCTGGAAGCGGGAAAAATTGCCGCCCTGGCCGTTTTGTGCCTGTTGCCCTGCCTGACCTTGTTGTCCCGCTTGGCCTTGCCGCGCCTGTCCGTCGGGCGGAGTGCCGGTGGCATTCCGGTCGCCGCCGAACGCGCGGAAAAAGGTCGAGCTCGAAAAATCCGTATCGGCGTTGCCGATAATTATATTGGTGGCGGCAATACTGCCGTCCGAGTTGGCTGCGCCCATCACCATAATCTTCTGACCCACCGCCAAATCGGTCGAACTGGCCGCCGTAAAATTACCATTGCCGGCCATCTGTCCTCGGCCGCCATTGCGCGCGTTCGTATTAAACGCGTTGTCATTTTGATTTTGCCCTCCCTGGGCATTCTGATTGTTGTTGCCCGCATTGTTATTACTGGCTGTTTTCTGGCCGGCGCAGCCGGCAAGGGCGAGAGCGACAGCTAAACATGAAACGATGAGTAAATGAGTTTTTGTTGGTTTTGACATAATGTTAAAATTATTC
>CAYVIA010000052.1:1280-6464 GCA_964451485.1 uncultured Gammaproteobacteria bacterium | reverse complement strand
CCGATCGAGGCGGACACCAGGAACGCGAGCAGGACGGACGAGGTTGTTACCGCCGTGGTCGTACCGCTGAACCTGGTAACAAGCAAAGACGCTCCCCAGCCGGCAGCCACGCCGATGATGCCGCCCAAAAAAGTGAGCGTAGCCGATTCGACCAGGAATTGGATGCTGATATCGGCCCTTTTCGCGCCCAATGATTTACGGAGGCCGATTTCCCTGGTCCGCTCCGTTACCGTAGTCAGCATCATATTCATGATGCCGATGCCGCCCACGAGGAGGGAAATGCCGGCAATCGCCGCGAGGAGCATGGTCAGGGTGCCGGTAACCGACGACATCGTATTCATCAGGTCGTTTTGGTTCATGATCTGGAAATCCGGGCTGGCAGGATCGGAAATTTTATGCCGGTCGAGCAGCAGGTTAGTAATCTCCTGTTGGGCGGCCGTCATTTCATTTTTGCTCGCCACCTGAATATTGATACTGCTGACGGAAGCGCCGCCGGTAATATAGCGCTGGGCCGTGGTGATGGGAATATAGATCAGATCATCGGAGCTCCCCATGCCGGTGCCGCCCTTGCTCTGGGTTACGCCCAAAATCGTGAACTCCTGGTTGCTGATACGTATTTTTTGTCCCGTCGGATCGACGCCCTCCCCGAAAAGATCATCCCTCGTGGTCGGCCCCAATACCGCCACCTTGGAGTTATTCTGCACATGTGAGTCACTTAAGAAACTTCCCGTCTCCATAGTGATATTCTTGATCCGGGCATAGGCCTCGTCCACGCCGTTGATGCTGGTATTGGTATTACTCCCTTTGGTGGTTTTGACTTGCTGTCTCGAAGTTACCTCCGGCGCCACCACTTCCGCAGTCGTGATTTGCGCTTTGATGGCGTCGGCATCAGCGCTCGTCAGGGTCGAAGCCGAACCCGATCCCCCTCTGACGGTCGAGCCAAAAGACCTTTGCGTGCCGGGCATGACCACGAGCAGATTAGAACCCAGCGCCTCGATATTCGATTCGATATTCCTGGTGGCTCCCTGGCCGATCGAAACCATGGCGATGACCGAGCCGATACCGATAACGATGCCCAGAATAGTCAAAGCCGACCGGGGTTTATTGGCCGACAGCGAATAATATGTTTCCTGGCAGAGGTCGAGTAATAGCATAGATTTATGGAAGAGGTTAAACCTCTTTAATTCCCTCATTTATCTTTCCCCCACGAGCTGATAGCGCCATCATCCGGAACCAGACAGCCATCCTTAATGGCAATCACGCGGTTGGCGTGCTCAGCCACGTATCTTTCGTGGGTAATAATCACGATCGTGTGGCCTTTCTCGCGATTGAGTTTTTGAAAAGTGGCCAGAACGACATCGCCGGTTTTCGAATCGAGATTGCCGGTCGGTTCGTCCGCCAATATCAAATCAGGTTCGTTTACCAGCGCCCGGGCAATGGCCACGCGCTGCATCTGTCCGCCGGAAAGCTGGTTGGAAAGATGGTGCCACCTGTCTTTATCCAGCCCCGAGGCGACTAGCGCCGCTTCGGCTTTTTCCCGGCGCTTGGGCGTGGGCGTGTTCTTGTCGTAGACAAGCGGCAGCATGACGTTCCGGAGGACCGTGGCGCGCGAGAGAAGATTAAATGATTGGAAGATAAAACCGATGCGGCGCGAGCGAATCTCGGCCAGCTTATTGTCTGACATGGTGAACATATCCTGGTTGTTCAGCCAATACTTGCCGGTAGTCGGTCTGTCGAGCGTGCCTAAAATATGCATAAGCGTGGATTTGCCCGAACCGGAAGGGCCGATAATAGCCACGAACTCACCCTTTTTGATTTCGAAAGAAATTTCTTTCAGAACCTTGAATTCATTGCCGCCCATGTTATATATTTTCGTGATATTTTCGCACTTGATCATAAGTATTGAACTCTTACGAATATCCGGCCAACCCCCCCCGGCATCCTCGGCGAGGGAATACATGTATTCGGTATTATACCTGTCCCCCAAAACAATATGTACTTCACCCCTCCCCGCGGGAGTGTGGAGCTTCAAACTATATGCGGAGAGCCGAATGGACGACTTTATCGCACGAACTTTCCAGGGGAGGGGCCGGGCATTTAATTGCCGCGCAAGGCCCTCATGGCGCCGCCGCTCATAAAAAAAGTGCTTCCTCCGCGCTGGGTGCTTTGCGAACTTTGTCCCGACGTACCCGCCTGCACGGTCGAACCGCTGTCTATCGTCTGAGTAATAACTTCATCACCCTCCGACAGCCCGGAGGTAATCTCGATCATGGTATCGTTGCTCGTACCCGTGGTAACGGTTTTGGTCTGGGGCTGGCCATCAGCAAGAACCTGCACGGTACCGCCGCCGCCCGCCGTTTTCACCGCGCCCAAGGGTACGAGCAGAGCGTCTGCTTTCGAAGCGGTAATAATCGTTACGCTCGTGGTCATGCCGGGTTTGATTCGGGTCTCATCGACATCAAGGGCGATTTTGACGTTATAGCTCACCACCCCCTGCGAAACCGTACCGACCGTATCGATCTCGGCCACTTTGCCCGTAACCGAAAGATCCGGAAGGGCGTCAAAGACGAGGGTGGCTCTCTGGCCGTTCTTTACGTTCGCCGCGTCAATCTCGTTTAAAGATATCTCGGCGATCTTCTGCGGCGTGATTAACGAGCCGATAACCGTACCGGAATTGACCGAGTCGCCTGCGGCCACGTCGACCGAAGCCATGGTGCCGTCATACGGCGGGTAAACGTTACAGGCCGCCAGCGCGTCCTGGGCGTCGGCCAGGGTATCCTGTTTTTGCTGGAGAGCGAGGCGCTTGGAATTAATAGTCGTCGGATCCGCTCCGTCCATCAGGTCGTCCAGGTCGGATTGCTTTTCCTTGACGGTTAGTTGTGCCAAGTCGATGTCGGACTGGTTCGGATGCAGAAGTTCATCGAGAGCGTCCTGCTTGTCCTTAACGTTTCTGACTGACGCCGCCAGGTCGAGCGGCTGGCTTTGCTCGAGCTCGGCAATATTATTCGCCGCGTCCGTAATGGACTGCTTATCGTTAGCGATGGAGTTTTGGGCGGAAATCAAACTCGAAAGCAAAGAGTTGACTTTCGAGGTATAAGTCCTTACGTCCGACTGATAACTCGCCACTTTACTCCAAATCGTCAGGTTGTTTTGCGTGCGAAAATCGGCCCAAAAATCGAGCATATTGGCCTCGTCTTTAACCGCATCGGAGATATCCCTGACCGTATCGGCGGTTTCGGCCAATAAATTTTCGATTGCCTGAGAGTCGGAGTCGCGGCTGGTGTCTTTATAATCGGTCAGATTGGCATCATAATCATTTTTGGCCCGGACGTAAGCGTTTTCGGCGTCAGCCACGAATTTTTTCATCTTTATGAGATCGGCCGTATCATTTTGGTCATAGTTCTCTATGGAGCTTATGAGCGCTTCGGTATTCGGCTGTTCTATAATCGTCGGTTCGCTGTCCGAGATATCCGAAGTGTAAATGATGTCGTGGACGCCGTTCATCACGTCCGGCAAATCGAGAAAAGCGCCGGAAATGGTATTAAAAGCATCTTCGCGGTCCTGTACCAGGTCATCCTCGTCCTTCTGTTTCGTGTCCAAGGCGTTCTGGTAGGCATTTGCCTGGCTGGTTTTCAGCTTGGTAAGCGAATCCTGGGCCGAGGTCAGGGAGTCCTGCGCCGCCTGCAAGCCGTCGGAGCCAGCGGGGTTAAGAAGATCTTCTAAATCGCTTTTGGCCGTGTCCAGGGCGTTCTGGGCCTTCAAAACATCGATCTCGGCGGGCGGCGCCAGAGTGTCGTTTAGGTCGTTCCAGGCGGTATCCACGGCGTTTTGGGCGTCGCGCACCGCCTTCCTGGCATCGCTATCGTCGATCTTGGCGATTAAAGTGCTGGTCGTTACCGCATCTCCGCTTTTTACGTAAACGGCGAGTATGTCGCCGCTGGACTGCGCCTTAAGATCCGTTTGGTTCGAGGCCGAAATCTGGCCGGTGCCGGAAATGGAAGTAACGAGCATACCCTTGGTGGCGGCAGTGGTTATATAACGCGCCGGCGGGTTGCCGGCAAACAGGCGGCCATAACCGTAATAACCGCCTCCGCCAATGATAAAAAGCGCGATAATCGACAGAATTTTATGCCGCCACGCCGCGCCCATCGCCTGTTTCGCTCCTTTCAATAGCTTGGAGATCATAAATTAGCGTTATTTATTAATCCATGTATAAAAAAATACCTCTGATATCTGCTACGCCAAATCTTAGCATTTTCTTTCATTTTAGGCAAATATTCCAAACGCCATCAAGGCGGCCCCGCTTGGACCGCCTTGATGGCGAAATTCGTGTTCAGTCTTGATTTCAATTTCCAATTTTTTAAATTTGGCGGCCGTAGGGCTTTGCCCGCTGCCAAATTTAAAAAATTACCTTTAAATTTTGAAAGCCTTGAAAACTTTTTGTAAAAGTTTTCAAAACTTTTATTTGAACCACCCCATGCCCATGCCGGGTCGTCCCATTCCCGGGCCCATGCCCTGCTTTAATCCCAAATCGTTCATAATACTGTCGGCCTGCTTCATCAGATTATACGCCTGTACGTATTTGCTGAAGTTATCCTCGCTGTTGATCTTCTGCGCTATCGCAGAATCCGCGCCCACGGCCGCGACCCAGGCGTTATAATCGCCGGCGTCAAGCGCCGCGGTTACGGCCTCCTTGTCGACCGGATTGAATTTAGCGTCCGGTGCGCTCGTGCTATGCCCCAGCCATTCACCCATATGACCGCGCCCCATCATACTCCGCATACCGAAACCGCCAAATCCGGAGAATATATCTTCGAGATCGGCCTTGTCGAGAAGCGTCTTGGCGTCCTGATATTTCCCGTCCTGCGCGAGGCCGTAGGCCTGGACCAACGTATTGAATTGGTCCTCGGTCACGGACGGATTATCTCCCAAAGAACTGTAATCGTTATTCTCGACAGCGGTTTTCAGTTTGTTCGCCTCGACCATCTTTTCGAACTGATCCTGGCTGATCTTCGGGTTATCTCCCAGGGCGCCATAGTCGTCGCTCTCTATGGCGTTTTGCAAGGTACTATTAGGGGGAGCCGCTTGCGGGTCGCCTCTATGCATCCTGCCCCAGCCGCCGAAAGCGTAAGCGCCTCCGGCCACGGCCGCCGTGGTCAGAATGACCCCGGCCACGGCCGCGCC
>CAYVIA010000052.1:0-1180 GCA_964451485.1 uncultured Gammaproteobacteria bacterium | reverse complement strand
TATTCCGCCGGACAGCCCGCGGGATTCCCTCTTTTAAAAACGATATAAAATTTATGAGGCACAAAACTTTACATCTTTACGGGCTGTCCGGCGGAATAAGATTTAAAATTAATGTTCGATTAAATTTTCTTCTGCCGCCCTTAAGGGTAAGGTTGTGGTGGGTTTAGCCGCCAATGCGGAAACTAAAGCTTCCGAACCCCAGCCTAAAGGGCAGCAGCAGAAAACTTAGCGATCGATTTTTATTGTCGATTTTCCCCTCTGTTCGTTACTACGCAGTGTATTATTATTTTCTTTCACAAAATTAAAACCCCCGAAAATTATCGGGGGGTTAATGTTGTGTATGGATTTATTATGATTCCAGTTTTTTCGCTCGTTCCAGTTTTTCCTGCGCTTTTTCGGCCTGTCGTTCGAGCTTCTCTATTTCCTCTTTCTTCTTTTTAGCCTTAAACATTCTTTCCAGCCGGACATAAACGAGCGCCGCCTGACGATCATAACCGATTATGGCCTCGTCAATGCTCTTATACTGCGCTTCTTTGTTGATTGGATGGCCCCGTAAAGCCAAGTCGCACAGGACATTAAGGTCGCTTTCGGTAAGATGCTCCCAATATTCAATGAGCAAATCCAGCTTTCTTAATTTCCAAAGAATGTCAATAAACCTATGCCGCCGTGAAACAAAATGAGGCAAATAGTTGCCATTGCCACCATGCCCCCCCAGGGATAACTTGACCAGCTTGACGATAAAATCCGTGGCGATAATATCGTGATGTCCCGGTTTGGATTGGCACGGCAGATTGTCCTTCTCCCGGAAAAACCACAGAATTTTATCGAGCAGACGGCAGTCGTCCGGGCTGGAAAAATAATGCCAGCGAGCAGGCAAACAGCTGTTTTTATAGTCCTTACTGTCCGCAAAAAATTTCTGGCACAAAACCTTCCAGGCCTTTAGAGCCACGTCCTGTCTCATTTTTTGCGGCGGAATGTCGCTATACCGCCCGCTCCTGTCATCCGGCAGACGGAAAAAAATAGACAATCCCCCATAACCATAGGCCGCTTCCAGGTAAAAAAATATCCTTTTTACGGCGTCATCCTTGGGGGCCAGATTTACGTCGAAACCGTTATGCAACAAACTCTCTTTTTCTTTGGCCGATTCCGCTTCTCTCCATTTGCGCAGAAAATTATCCCA
>CAYVIA010000051.1:0-8353 GCA_964451485.1 uncultured Gammaproteobacteria bacterium | reverse complement strand
AATCCGGTTCCCCGCCTTCGCCCTTCGGGCTACGGCAAGGCAACCAAATCCTATGTGGCGTCCGGGGTAAACAGGGGCTGGCGTGATCAGGCCTTATTCTCCGCCTTGTTAAGTATGAATTTTTTACTTTGCCTGTCTTGGCGGGATAAGTTATAATTAAGGTGATAATATAACAATCAAAAAAATGAAAAATAAGAAAAATTGGCGGAAACCGGTACTGGTCTTCGCGGCTATATTTTTTATTTTTATAATATTTTTACCGGCGGTTTTCGTTTTATCCAATATCCTCCACGGTGGCGCGGTACTCGACTTAAGAATATTTAAAGCCGTTTTAACTTCGTTTTTTATCGGGCTGGTGGTTTTGGCGATAGATATCACATTCGGTTTGCCGTTGGCCTGGATATTGGCGCGCAGCCGTTCGAAATTCGCCGGCTTAGTCGATGGCCTGATAGATTTATCGCTGGTAATGCCGACAGCCGCCCTGGGTTTTTCGATCTATTTATATTGGGGAGAGAAAATGGGTCTGGCTCGTTTATTCGGACTGGAAGGAGGATTAATCGGCAAGGGGATAATAATGATAATTTTGCTCCACGTGGTTTTTACCCTGCCGTATATGGTCCGGTCGATTAGCGCGGCTATCAGGCAAATTGAGGACAGTTACACGGAGGCCGCCATGACCCTGGGGGCCTATGCTTTTACTTCATTTCGCACCATCTCTTTGCCCTTATTCCGTGACGGCATAATTAATGGTTCGATTTTGGCCTTTACCAGAAGTTTATCCGAAACCGGCGCCACCATGATGGTGGCCGGCCTGGTCAGTACTGCGCCGGTGCTGGTCGTAGATTTTAAGAATGCCGGAGAACTGCCGCGGGCCATTGGGCTCAGCGTAATTTTAATCACCTCCGCGATACTTATATTGATTGCCGGTAAAACCGTATTGGGGCAAAAAACCATTAGTTTGGAAAAGGTCTATCCGCGGCTGGAGAAACGAATCAGCGGATTGATAATTCCCCGCAATCTGACGGTCGGTTTATTTTTCGTTTTTGTGGTTTTTTTACCGACAATTTTTATCATTTTATACTCGCTTTCGAATTGGGAATTCGGATTTAACGAAGCAATAGTAAAAAGCATTATTATTTCCTTTGCTGTCGCCTCTATTGTTACGGCCGTAAATTTAATTTTTTCCCTGCCCCTGGCCTACCTGATAGCCAGAAGCAAGAGCTGGCTTGGTAAAATTTTTGACTCGATGAATGAGATCATTCTTTTGGTGCCGACCGGCGCTTTGGGGATATCGTTGGTTTTATTTTGGGATCATTTTTTGTCCTTTAAATACGTAATTTTAATTTTAACCCATTTGAGTTTTTCTTTTCCGTTATTACTGAAGCCATTAGTTGCGGCTTTCCGCGATATTTCTCCGGACCTGGAAGAGGCTGCTTACTCCCTGGGGGCCGATTCCGCGCAGGTCCTCAAGACCGTTCTTTTTCCCCTGATTACTCCGGCCATTATCGCCGGCTGTATTATGGCATTTATGCGCAGTTTATCGGAAACCGGCGCTACTTTGGCCGTCAGCAGCAAGATACAAACAGTACCGGTATTAATAGTGAACCTGGTTAAAGATTCAAAATTTTCCCAGGCCGCCTTTGTTTCTACGTTCCTTTTTGTCGTTGCTCTGTCGTTTATATTCGTATTAAAATATTTTACTTATCACAAAAATCGTTAAATTAGAATAATATGCCGGAAGTAGAGATTATAGGTTTAACCAAAAAATTTAAATCAGCCAAAGGTGAAGAAGTGCTGGCTTTGGACAATCTGAATTTGAGTATTCCGAATAAAAAATATTCAACCCTGCTGGGACCTTCGGGCTGTGGAAAGACAACGCTGCTAAGAATTATTACGGGCTTGATTTCTCCTACCGGGGGGCGGATTTTATTCGACGGAGAAGACGTTAGCCGGAGATTGCCGCAGGAAAGGGATATCGGCTTTGTTTTCCAGCATTTTTCCATATTTCCGCATATGGATGTCTGGCACAATACCGCTTACGGCCCGTTGGTGCGCGGCTGGAAAAAAGACGATATCGCCAGGGCCGTGGAAAGCAATCTTAAATTGGTCGGCTTGGATGATCGCCCCCGGGCTCTGCCGCACGAACTTTCGGGCGGCATGCGCCAGCGCCTCGGTTTAGCCAGGGCTTTGGCGGCGCGTGCCAGATTGTTGCTGCTCGATGAGCCGTTGTCGGCTTTGGATGCAAAGATCGGCGCGTATTTGCGTTATGAGTTAAGAAAAATCGTTAAAAATAACCGCCTGACTTCGATTCATGTTACCCATAACCAGGAAGAAGCCATGATGATTTCGGATAATATTATTTTGATGAGAAGGGGGCGGATTGTCCAAACCGGCAGCCCGGAAGAATTATATAATCATCCCCGGACTATTTTTGCCGCTAATTTTATCGGCAAATGTAATTTTTTTAGCGCCCGTAAGCTTACCGATAATTTTATTGATATTGAGGGCCGGAAATTGGAAACCAGGAAAGAAATAAAATATGACAAAATGATCGTCGGCGTTCGTCCGGAAAAAATTCACCTGGAGCCGCACCCCGGGCAGCCGCGTTTTACCGGCAAGATCGATTTGATAAATTTTTTGGGGCATTTATATGAATACCGGATTAATGTGGGCGGTAATATCATCAAGGCCTATAAGCGGATTAAGGGCGATTATTTGACCAGGAAATACCGCGAAGGGGAGAAGGTAAGTTTCAGTATTTCCGGTAATGATATTTTTATTTTTCCAAAACCAAAAGATATGAAAAAAGAGTTGAGTTTAGATTAGCTTATACGCGGGGTGGAGCGCCTATTTTCATATTCGCGGTGAATATTCGCGGAAACGCGTTTGTTGTATTTTATAGAAACGGAGAATATGTCAATTTTTTTATTATATATTGACGCGGCGTAATTAAGGTGTTAAACTATCACATATAGCACACTGACAAAAAGGGAAAGAGGGTATAGCATAGTTTTTTCGTTAATCAAAAAAACAGCAACCAGGGAGGAAAAATGCAGGGTAAATCCATTGAAGAATTGAGAGTTGGCGAGAGCGCGGAAAAGGATATTAGCATTGAAGAGACAAATATCAGACGCTTCGCCCAGATTACGGGTAATTTTAACCTCATTTATTTTCATGACCCCACCGCCAAAGAGTGCAAACTGGGGGAAAAGATCGTTCCCCAAACGATGATGGACGCGTTCATCTCCGCGTTGATCGGGGAAAAGCTTCCCGGACCGGGCTCGATTATCATCAAGCATGAGATGGAGTATTTACGGCCCGTATGCTGGGGCAAAGACGTAAGGATATTCGTAAACGTTAAGAAAATTATGCACAAGAGCCGGCGCGTTGTTTTGTTTTCGTGCGTTTACGATATTACCGAGGATGACGACCCGGCCGTCTGCATGGGCGATTGGGTGGTTTTGCCCAGATCGTAAAAAATAATTCGTTCATTCTTGAACCGAACCGGAGCATAACTCCGGTTTTTATGTGCGAATTTTTTGACAAAAATCATTGACGGGGCGGGGTTTTCGTGCTAAGGAGATATATTGATATATTAATCAAGGAGGGGGGGTCTTTAAAATGGATAAACTCGGGAAGATTGTTTTTGCGATAGTTTTGTCTGTTTTCCCGGCAATCGGGACTTACAGCCTGGCCGCGGGCGCCGACTTGAAAGGGGATATAAAATTTTTGATGGATTATACCGTTAAACATGCCGGACCGCAGCAAGGCCCTGGCGGCAGCGCCATGTGGGTTTTGGGCAAAAAAGAAATCCCCGGTGGCGGCAGCCGTAATATTTTTTTTCGCGTGCATGACGGCGGCAACCGGCCATATATTACCGTCATGTGCGTCACGATTACGGCTATGCCTAACGGTAATTCGCTGGTCAGATCCGCCGTCATTACCGATGGCGGCTGTGTTTTAAGGAATAACGACGATTTCGGCCCCGTAGACGGCCGGCCCGATTCGGTCTGCGAGAACATATTTATTTTAAGTCCGATCGGGGAAATACTGGAAAAAAGATGGGGGAGCGAATGCTGTCTGCGCGCGAACAACGCAGAGTATAACGAGATTAGTTCCCTCTTCGCGAAATGCATCAAAGAAATTATAAACAACGTTTCGTAAAACCACAAAACGTCAGGCGGCGCATAAGGCGCCGCTTTTAAATTATTGAATGTTAGCGGAAAAATAATTTATTTTTAAAACCCTTGACAAGAATTTTTTTAGGGTGTATTATAGTGTTAGATATACACTAACTTGTGGATATGGCGAAATTGAGTAAAAAATACAAATTCGCGGTGATTGCCACCGATGTGGTGATTCTGGCCATGGATAACGGCGAATTAAAAGCGCTTTTGATCAAGATGAAAAAGAAGCCGTTCGCGGACTCGTGGGCGGCGCCGGGCGGACTGGTCGGGGGGAGTGAATCCGTGGACGCAGCCGCCGAAAGAGTGCTGCGCGAAAAAACCGGCGTGAGCCATGTTTATCTGGAACAGCTCTATACTTTCGGTAAGGTGAGCCGCGATCCCTTCGGCCGGGTAGTAAGCGTGGCTTATTTCGCCCTGCTTCCGAATATAGATGTTAAGCTTAAAACCACGAATGAATACGCGGACGTACGCTGGTTCCCCGCAGCCGACTTGCCCAAGCTCGCTTATGACCATAAAGAAATCATAGAGTGCGCCGTGAATCGCCTGCGGGCGAAACTCGAATATACCAATATCGTTTACGGTCTTTTGCCCGCGGAATTCACTTTAAGCGACCTGCAGAAAACCTATGAAGCGATCCTGGGCCGAAGACTCGATAAGCGCAATTTCCGCAAGAAGATCCTGGCGCTCGGGCTGGTCGCTACTACCGGCAAAAAGACGATAGGGGAGCCGAACCGCCCGGCGGTCCTGTACCGGTTCAAGAAACGCTCTTTGCGGCATATTGAGATACTATAATATTTTTTTAACTTTAGTTAGTGTAGTAATTACACTTAAACAAGATGGAAAAATTAATCAAAAAAATAAATTGCCTGAAAAAAGAGAAACGTGCCGTTATTCTGGCCCATAACTACCAGCGTCCGGAAATATACCGAGCAGCCGATTTTATCGGCGATTCACTGGGACTCGCCCTGAAAGCCGCCGCCACCGAAGCCGATATGATAATTTTTTGCGGCGTGCATTTTATGGCCGAGTCGGCCTGTATCCTTAACTCTGGCAAAAAGGTGATTCTGCCGGCCGCGGACGCGGGTTGTCCTATGGCCGACATGGCCGACGTCCGCGTCTTGCGGAAAATGAAAGCCGCATATCCGGACGCGGCTGTAGTTAGTTATATAAACTCGAGCGCGGCCGTCAAGGCCGAGTCCGACATAATATGTACTTCCGCCAATGCCGTGGAGGTGGTGAATTCCCTGCCGGAGAAGCGGATAATCTTTTTGCCGGACAGGAACCTCGCCTCTTACGTGGCGGAGAAGACCGGCAAGGAGATAATTCCCTGGGACGGATTTTGCTACGTACATGACCGTTTCGTTGCCTCGGACCTGCGGCAGGCGAAACAACGCCTGCCGCAGGCCGGGGCGATTGCCCATCCGGAGTGCCGGTCAGAATTCAGGCGGGAGGCGGACCGCGTTTGCAGTACGAGCGGGATGGTGGCGTATGTCAAAGAGTCGCCGGTCAAAGAATTCATTGTCGGCACGGAAGCCGGCATGCTCGAGATACTTAAGCGCGAAGTACCCGGCAAAAGATTTTTTGCCGCTCCGCCTGCTCCGATTTGCGTGAATATGAAAAAAAATACGCTCGCCAAGGTCCTGGCGGCTCTCGAGAACGAAGGGCCGGTCGTAACCGTGCCGGAAGAAATCCGGCTCAAGGCCAAAGCCGCTCTCGACCGCATGCTGGCCTTAAATAAATAAATATATGGACAGAGAAAATAAAATCAAAAAGGCCTACGGAGGCGACGCCAAATTTTTCAAAAGTACTTTTTGCGCGCGAAAGATCGCGGACGAACTGGAAAGAAGATATAAAGAGGACGCCGGCCGTGATATTACCGCGGCCGCGGTCATCCGTGATCACCGTACGATTCGCGGCATGATAAAAGCCAAAGAGCCGGGCATTCTTGCCGGCATTTCGGACGTATCCGCTTTTTACCGGCGGCACGGCCTTAAAGCGAGAATCTTGAAAAAAGATGGGTGCGTTTTGAAGAGGGGCGATATGATTGCCGAAGTCCGCGGGCCGGAAGGCGCGTTTTTGGCGACTGAACGTACCGGGCTCAATATTCTGCAAAGGATGTCCGGTATCGCCACCGCCGCCAAAAGGTTGGCCGACATAGCCGGCCGGTACGGGGCGGCGGTAGCCGGGACGCGCAAAACGCTTCTTCTCTATCCGGACAAGAAGGCGATCTGGCTCGGCGGCTGTTTACCGCATCGCCTTGGCCTTTTTGACGCCATCCTGGTAAAGGATAACCATTTGAGCGCCATCGCCGCTGAAGGAGAAAGCGACCCCATAACCGCAGCAACAAGAAGGGCTTGCCGGCGGGCAAGACGCTTGCGGGCGAAATTCATTGAGATTGAGGCACCAGACCGAAAAAGCGCTATGCACGCGGCTCGCGCGTATAAAGAAGAAATATCCGCGGATAACGGATATATACCGTTCACCATCATGCTCGATAACATGCGGCCGGCGGAGATAAGAAAAACGACAGAGGAACTTAAAGCAAGCGGTTTATACGGTTCGGTGCTGCTGGAAGCGTCGGGCAATATTACGCCCGGCAATATCTCCGCTTGCGCGCAAGCGGGCGTTGATGTCGTCTCGCTCGGCTGGCTGACCCATTCGGCACGGGCGCTCGATATCAGCCAGAAAATAACGGGATAAGATGAATAAAAATATATGCAATCAACATACGATTTTATAGTCATTGGCTCGGGAATAGCGGGAATAAATTTTTCCCTGGAGGCCTCCGTTCATGGTACAGTTTTGCTTTTGACCAAGAAAAGCGCCATGGAATCGAATACCAATTACGCCCAGGGAGGGATTGCCGCGGTGCTGGACGCGGGCGATACTTTCGCGAGCCACGCGGATGATACCCTAAGGGCCGGTTGTTTCCATAATGACCGGCAGGCGGTCGAACTTCTGGCGCGCGAAGGCCCGGCGATGATAAAGAAGCTGGTGAAATTCGGCGTTCCCCTGGAAAGAGAAAACAATAATTTAAGGTTAACAAGGGAAGGGGGGCATAGCTGCCGGCGGGTGGCTTTCGCCGGCGACGCTACCGGGCACGCGATCGAGCGCGCGATGGCGGAGCGCGTGCGGGAGAATGGACGCGTAACCATACTAGAGAATGCCATGGCCGTAGATTTGATCGCCAGGGAGAATCGTTGTTACGGCGTCGAATATCTTTTCGGCCGAGAAGTACGGACGGCTTTCGCCAAGGCGGTAATTCTCGCCACGGGCGGAGCCGGCCGGCTGTTTCTTAAAACCACCAACCCTGAAATCGCCACGGGCGACGGGCTCGCCATGGCCGCCCGCGTCGGCGCGGCTCTCTCAGACCTCGAATTCGTGCAGTTCCATCCCACGGCTCTCGACCTTCCCGGCGCGCCGCCTTTCCTTGTTTCGGAAGCTGTACGCGGCGAAGGCGCGCTCCTTAAAAATACGCGGGGAAAAAGGTTTATGCCCGCTATCCACGAGATGGCCGAATTGGCGCCGCGCGATATCGTGGCTCGGGCGATCGCGCGGGAAGCGTCAGCGGGAAAAGTGTCGCTTGATATTACCCATAAGGATAAGGATTTCACGGCCGGGAGGTTCCCCACGATTTACGGAAAACTTCTAGAGTACGGCCTGGACATGACGCGCGAGACCGTACCCGTTTCTCCGGCGGCCCACTACATGTGCGGCGGGGTTAAGGTAAACCTTGACGGCGAAACCGGCGTCAGGAATCTTTTCGCTTTCGGCGAAGTCGCCCGTACGGGCGTACACGGCGCCAACCGCCTGGCCAGCAATTCTCTGATGGAAGCAGTCGTTTTTTCGAATCGGATAAAGAAAGCGCTGGCCTCTCTGGCGGACAAAGCGAAAGAGGTCGAAATATCGGTGAATAAATATATAGAGTATGATGCCGGACCCGTCAAGCATGAAATACAGAAAATAATGTGGCGGCATGTCGGCCTGTTCCGCAACGAGCGCGGCCTTAAAACCGCCATCCGCGGTATGAAAAGAATAGAAGCGTCGCTACCCGCGGGCGTGAATAGCGGCCTGGTTGAAGCAAGAAATATGGCGCTCTCCGGACGTCTTATCGCCGAAGCGGCCCTGGTCCGGAGAGAAAGCCTGGGGTGCCATTTTCGGGAAGA
>CAYVIA010000050.1:2274-8412 GCA_964451485.1 uncultured Gammaproteobacteria bacterium | reverse complement strand
ATAAAATCAATGGATGGTAAATTGACCGGAAAAAAGGTGTTGTTGCGGGTCGATTATAACGTTCCCATGAAAAACGGGCGGGTGAAAGACGACTATAAGATTAAAAGAGAGCTTGAAACATTGGATTTTTTGGTGGAAAATAAGGCAAAAATTATCGTTATCACTCATTTGGGTAAACCGGGGGGTAAAATGGACAGGAAATATTCGGTTAGGCCGATTGCGGATTTACTCGGCCGGTTGACACATAAAGACGTGCGCTTCGTCGAAGATTGTGCCGGCGCGGACGCAAGGGTTGCAGTCGAAAAAATCGGCGCGGGGGACATATTGATGCTCGAGAACGCGAGGTTTTTCCCGGGAGAAGAAAAAAATGACCCTGTATTCGCGCGGGACTTGGCGAAATTGGCCGATATTTACGTCAATGACGCTTTTGCGGTTTCTCATCGGGCGCATGCTTCGGTGGCGGCGATTAAGGAGTATTTGCCCGCGTATGCCGGCCTGCTTCTGGCGCAGGAGGCAGAGAATATGCAAAAAGCCCTAAAGCCGTCCGAACCGCAGGTGGCGATCATCGGCGGCGCTAAACTTTCCACTAAAATACCCCTGATAAAGAATTTGGCGGCCAAATCGAAATATGTGCTTTTGGGCGGGGCTTTGGCTAATAATTTTTTTGCCGCCCGTGGTTTTGAGGTGGGAAAGTCGCTTGTGGAACCGGACAGTATAAAATTAGCCGCGAGTTTACTTAAAGATTATAATAATATAGAATTGCCGGTTGATTGCGTGGTCAGCGCGGATGAGGCGGGCGAAAAGGGGGAGATGCGGGCGATCGGCGAGGTGGGCAGGGATGAATATATTTTCGATATCGGACCGCAGACGGTTAAGGCATTCGCGAAATTTATCAAAGAGGCCGCCACCATCGTCTGGAACGGACCCGTAGGGCTATTCGAGAAAGAGCACTTTAAGCACGGTACGCTGGCCATAGCGCGTTTAGTGGCGGCGCAATCGACCGGGCGGGCTTTCGGCATTGTCGGCGGCGGGGAAACGGTGGAGGCGCTCCGTCTCACCAAAATGACGGAATACGTGGATTGGATTTCTACCGGTGGCGGCGCCATGTTATCTTATTTAGGAGGAGAATCCATGCCCGGACTGGACGGGATAATAGAATAATTTCATAATCCGTGGTTTTCGCGAGATTCGGCTGTTATTAAAATTTTATATCGTTAAATACAGTCATTAATTTGCAATTTTTTTAATGATCATTGTCCGCCAGCTGGCGGAATTGATTATTGATAATTGTTTGTATGTCTCACAAAATCGACTTGCGACAATCAAGCAAGGCGGATAAGCCGAATAAGGACAAAAAGGACAAAAGGGGTAAGGGGGATGGCAAAAAAGCGTATAAGATTAATCCGAGCATAAAACTTTTAGCGCCGCTTCATCCGGCTATTACCGATTTCGAGAAACGGATAAGCCAATTGCGGGAGGTCGGACGGAAGAGGGGGAAGAGATATTCCGTTATCGGTATTGCCGCCAGTATCATCATTACCGCCGCTGTCATGTACTCCGGCTACAAATTATCCTTAGAGATCATCGATTTGACGCAAAAGGCCCAGGATGAGACCTCGAATTTGATTGCCGGCTCCGAGAGTGCCAGGAGTAATCCCTTACTGCCATCCGACTGGAAGATATGCAAGGAGACCCCGGACTGTGTCATTACGCAGGAAAATTGTTGTACTTGCGGTAATGGCGGCATACAAGCGGCGATTAACAAAGAATATGCCGGCAAATGGGGCGAGGTCTTATCCGGGAAATGCGCCGATATCAGTTGTTCTACTGTCATGAATTGCCGCGAGGGAGAAGCGATCTGCAGGGATAACGTCTGTGAATTCGAAGAGAAGGAAACGGCACAAAGTTGCGCGCACGAAGGTGATACTATTTCCATTATGCCCACCCCGGCCGGAGCGTCGGGTTTGAATTGCTGCGAAGGACTGGCGCAGAGAGGAGTTTATGATAAAGAGTGTGGCCCCATTATGGATGTAGCCATCTGCGTCACTTGCCCCGACGGTAAATGCGGCCCGGGTGAGAATAGATGTAATTGTCCGGAAGATTGTGGTGAAAGTGAGGGCATGAACGACCAGGATAACGAATCAATCGGAGAACAATTCGGGACGTCAACGCCGGCTGTTGATTCTGACAGTGACGGTTTATCGGACGAGGAGGAAGCGCGATATGGTACGGACTCGAATAACCCCGATACTGACGGCGACGGTTATACGGACGGAGAGGAAGTGAAATCGGGCCATAATCCGCTGGGTGCAGAAAATTTGTGAATGATTCTATGATCAAATCGACGAAAGTTCATGGTTTTACTTTAATAGAATTACTTGTTGTCATCGCCATTATCGGGCTTTTGTCCACCCTGGCCGTCGTTGCTACGAATTACGCGCGGGCAAAAGCCAAGGTGGCCGTAGCGCAAAACGATATCGGCTATATCGCGCAGGCCATTAACATGTTGGCCAACGATACGAATTTGTGGCCGGGGCAGCAGGCGGTCAATGAAGTCGGTTCGGGATCGTCGAATGAAATATGCGATGATGGCTGCACTTTCGGTTTGGCCGATGACCGGTCCGGCCTGCTGGATCACGTAGCGGGCGAATACTCCGGGTGGGATGGGCCTTATCTTGACCGTGAACTTACTGATCCCTGGGGTAATACTTATTTTTTCGACACCGATTACCAGGTCGATGTCAATAACGAACCATGCGGTTGCGGCGGTGGCGGCTGTGTTAATGCCGTGGTCGTCGGTTCTTATGGCCCGGACGGCCTCAGGAACAATTTATATAATTGCGATGATATCATAAGCATTATAACCAGATAAAATTATGAGCAAAATAAAATCGATCAAAGCGAGAGAAATTCTGGATTCACGGGGAAATCCCACAGTGGAGACGGAGGTAGTTTTAACTAACGGCATTATCGCTAAAGACAGCGTGCCTTCAGGGGCTTCCACGGGAGTGCATGAAGCGCATGAACTCCGGGATGGCGATAAGAAGCGGTATGGCGGCAAAGGCGTTCTCAAAGCGGTTCGAAACGTCAATACCGTTATTGCCGCCAAACTGAAAGGCGCCGAGGCCTCGAAGCAGGAAAAGATAGACGAGGCTATGATAAAACTGGACGGCACGAAGAATAAAAAGAAGCTCGGCGCCAACGCTATTCTTTCCGTTTCCCTGGCGGTCGCCCGCGCGGCGGCTCTGGAGGCCAAGAAAGAATTATATGAATATATCGCCGCCACATATAAATTTTCCAAAAGTAAAATGAAGTTACCGACTCCGTCTTTTAATATTTTCAACGGCGGCAAGCACGCCGATACCAACCTCGACTTCCAGGAATTCATGATCATGCCCCTTATCAGCACGAGTTTCGCCGAAAAAGTAAGGATGGGCGCGGAAATTTTTCATGAACTGGGGTATGTCCTGCGTGAGGCCGGGTTCGATACCGATGTGGGCAATGAGGGCGGTTACGCGCCGGATATCAGCTCGAGCATCCAGGCGATCGAACTGATCATGGCCGCGATAGTGAACGCCGGCTACCGGCCGGGTCCGGAGGTGGGTCTGGGAATCGATGTCGGCTCATCGGAGCTTTATAACCCCGCCACGAAGAAATATATCTTCAAACTCGACAAAGCAAGTTTCAGGAGCGATACCCTGATCGGATTATATTACGAATGGTTCCGGAAGTTTCCCATTATTTCCATAGAAGACGGACTGGCCGAAGACGATTGGGAGGGATGGAGGAAGATGACCGAAGAGCTGGGCGGCGAGATGATGATTATCGGCGATGATCTCTTCGTTACCAATATCGATCGCCTGCGCCAGGGTATCAAAGAGGGCGCGGCTAACGCCGTTTTGATCAAACTGAACCAGGTAGGGACGCTCTCCGAGACCATTGCTTGCGTAAAATTGGCGAAGCGGCACGGCCTCAAAACCATGGTTTCGCACCGAAGCGGCGAAACCTGTGATGATTTTATCGCCGATCTGGCCGTAGCCATCGGATCCGATTATATCAAGTCCGGATCTTTATCAAGAGGAGAGCGGCTGGCGAAGTACAACAGGTTGATGGAGATAGAAGCCGGTTTAAAATAGTACAGCGCATAAAATACTTTTGATTTATCATACCGCCAATAATTTTGAATTTAGAATTTTTAATTTTGAATGTTTAAAAATTAAATCATTCAAAATTAGAAATTAAAAATTACATAAAATTTGCGAGAAACCAAAAACATTTATGAAGACATTTTCAAAAGCGAATACCTATAAGGGGGTTAATTGTTTGCCGATGATATTGATGATATTGGACGGCTGGGGTCTTGATAAGCCGAGCAAGGCCAATGCGGTTGCTTACGCCAAAACGCCGACCATGGACGGGCTCATGAAAAAATACCCGCACACCAGGCTATACGCGCACGGAAAACATGTCGGCCTTCCCCGTCATCAGGTCGGAAACAGCGAAGCGGGCCATCTCAATATAGGCAGCGGCCGGCTGGCCGAACAGGACGTGGTGATTATCAATAAAAGCATCAATAACGGTACTTTTTATAAAAATTCCGCTTTTTCGGGAGCGATCAGGCATGTCCGGCAGATGAATTCGAAAATCCATCTGATGGGCATGTTGTCGAACGGCCAGAGCCCCCACAGCGACCCCAAGCACCTTTTCGCCATACTTGACCTTTTAAGGAAAAACAAGATAGATAAAGTTTTTCTTCATTTATTTACCGATGGACGCGATTCACCGAAATATGCCGCCCTGAAACTTATCGGCGAATTGGAAAAAAAATTGTTGCCCCGCGAAGAGATAGCGACGATTATGGGCAGATTTTATGCCATGGACAGAAAAAAGAAATGGGAACGGACAGAGAAGGCCTATAACGCTTTGACTCTGGGCAAAGGCAGATCGGCAGGTAGCGCGCAGGCGGCTATTACCGAGGCGTATAACCGGGGTGACAGTGACGAATTTATCGAACCGCATATCATCACGGCCGATGGCGCGGGTAAATCCAGGATAGGAGAAGGGGATAGCGTCATTTTTTTCAATTTGCGGTCTGACCGGGGCAGACAGCTGACCAAGGCTTTCGTGCAGGAGAATTTTAATAAGATGAATCCGGGTAGTTTCCGTAGGAAAAAGCGCCTGGAGCATCTTTATTTCGTGGCCATGACCGATTTCGGTCCCGACCTAGATGATATCATGACTGCTTATCCGAGCGCCGATTTGCGCGAAACTCTGCCCATGCAGCTTCCCGATCTTAAGCAGCTTTACATCGCCGAGACAGAGAAATATGCTCACGTTACTTTCTTTTTTAATGGCGGATATGCCGGGCGGGTAGCCGGCGAGGATCAGTTCATGGTGCCGTCACCAGACGTCAAGTCGTACGACGAAACGCCCGTCATGAGTTCGAAAAAATTGGCGGAAACGGTCATAAAAAATCTTAATCTGCCGCCCGCGGGGAAGGAGGCGGGCAAGCCGGCCAAATACGATTTTACGGTGCTTAATTTTGCCGCGCCGGATATGGTCGGCCATACCGGAAATTTCGCGGCTGCCGTGGAATGCTGTCAGGCGGTCGATCGACTCGTGGGCCGGATAGTCAGGGCGTATTTATCCGTCGACGGCACGGTTTTGATCACGGCCGATCACGGCAATATCGAGAAAATGATCAATCTGGAGACGGGCGAACTCTATACCCAGCATACGGCCAACCGGGTGCCGTTTATCGTCGTCAACAAAAAATTAAGAAAAAAAATAAATTTGAGAAGGAAAGGGGCGCTGGGCGACATCGCGCCGACTATACTTAAATTAACGGGAAGAAAAAAGCCGAGACTAATGACAGGAAAACCGTTAATTTGATTTATATATTTAGTAAACCCGCTTGATTTTCCCGCAAATCTACCAATTCGCTACTAATACTACAAATATAACAGACGCGCATATTTTTGCTGCCCGCGTTTTGTCAATTCCCTGGCGTGCGTTGGAATTATATTTTTGATATTTGTAGCCGATTTGTAGATTTGCGGAGGCTTACGTTTTAATATCATCACCATTTTTATATATGCCGGATAATAACATGCAATCAAAGCGTCCAAAGCCCGTAGT
>CAYVIA010000050.1:0-2174 GCA_964451485.1 uncultured Gammaproteobacteria bacterium | reverse complement strand
GGCCATGACGAATGGCGTGGGCAATAAAAGTACCGATCCCGTCAAGGCGGTCGAGGCCAGCTATAAAAAGAAAATATATGATGAAGAATTCGTGCCGACGGTAATTGAAAAAGACGGAAAGCCCGTGGCTACGGTAGGGGATAATGACGCGCTGATTTTTTATAACTATCGTCCTGACCGGGCCAGGCAGATTACGAAAGCCTTCGTTTCACCGGATTTTGACCGTTTTGAGCGGCCCGTATTCCTGAAAAATCTGTTTTTCGTCGCTTTTACCGAATATGAAAAAAAACTGCCGGTGCACGTGGCTTTTCCGCCGGAAGATAATAATTTCTCCCTGGGAGAAGTCGTTTCAGCCGCCGGCTTGAAGCAGCTGCGTATTGCCGAAACCGAAAAATACGCCCATGTTACTTATTTTTTTAACGGCGGCAGGGAAACGAAGTCCGAGGGCGAGGAGCATGTCTTATTGCCCTCGCCGATGGTATCGAGCTACGACCAAAAGCCGGAAATGGCAGCGCTCGACGTAACCAAGCGGCTGCTTGAACTCATCGATGAGGATAAATATGATTTTATCCTGGTAAATTATGCTAACGCGGATATGGTCGGACATACCGGTAATATCAAAGCGGCGATAAAAGCGGTCGAAACGATAGATAAATGTCTCGCTAAACTGTCGGCCAGCGTTTTAAATAAGAATGGCGTCATGGCCGTTACCGCCGATCATGGCAATGCCGAAATTATGTTTAATATGCAAACCGGACAGATCGACAAAGAGCATACTTCCGACCCGGTGCCGTTTATCGTTATCGGCAAGGATTTTGATGGTCGTAATTTCGGCTGGCCCGATGTTGCCGGCCATGATTTGAGCATGATTCCGCCGCAAGGCGTCCTGGCCGATGTGGCCCCGACTATCCTTAAGATCATGGGCATTAAAAAGCCGAAAGTTATGCGGGGGCGATGTTTGATATAAAAATGTCAATTCATTTCAATATTATGTCGCGGAGAAAAAGATTAATATTTTTATTGGTTTTGTTGTTTTTTGTCAGTGGAATGTTTATTTTACATAAAATAGTTTTCGCCCAAACCGCCTCCCCCGATGCCATCGCCATCCGCGTCTACCCCAACCCGGACCATATGTCGGCCCGGCGCTGGTACGAGGCTCGGGGATTTACGGGCTCGCCCCAATCGATCGTAGTTGACGGCTATGAGGGCGTGCGCGACGGGCGCACGGTTTACGTTAACGCCGCTAACGTCGATCTCTCCGGGATGAACATGTATACCAACATCTATCTTATTTCATATAACCAGGAGGCGGAAAGCAATACCATCGATATTCTCGGTCAAATACTCGCTCACTGGCAATTCAACACCAACTTGATTGCGGGCGAAACCATCAGTAGCGGTCCGGCAGTTTGCAGCAAGGATAGTTCGCGCCGATGTCTTGTGGATGATAATTGCGGTCAGGGCGGCTATTGTTCGAGCGCCAAATCCCAGGTAACGAGGGACACCCTGCGCATGGCCCGTCTTTACGACATCAGGCAGGCAATCATAAATTA
This sequence comes from uncultured Gammaproteobacteria bacterium, assembly GCA_964451485.1. Taxonomy (GTDB): domain Bacteria; phylum Patescibacteriota; class Patescibacteriia; order Patescibacteriales; family UBA12075; genus CAYVIA01. The sequence continues at coordinate 621 of CAYVIA010000050.1, read as the reverse complement.
CGGCGAGGCCAATGGCCATTATCCCGCCCTTTCCGCCGGCAGTTATCTTCCCCACATCACTATTTCCGTCTGGCCCAGCTGGCAGAAGGTTTTGGCTCAGTATTTGGCCGGCGCCCTGCCCGTCGATCCCGTCAACGAACTGGCCGATTGCGGCGACCCCCGTTTCCGTCCGATCACATGCTGGGACGAGAACGCCAAGGAATTCGCCTGGATGGCGGATATCCGGGCCGGCACCCTGCCACCGGGCAACCGCGTTTTTCTCTATACGACCAATGATACCGGTTCCGAATATCATCTCTGCGCGTTTTCCGAAACCGGCCTGATCCCCGCGGCCGATACCTGTTCGGGCGGCTGTACTCCTTTCTGCTACGGCCGCGCCTGCGGTGATGACCGCTGCGGCGGTACCTGTGATCCCGGCTGCACTCCTCCCCAATTCTGCCTGGACGGCGCCTGCTACACCAATTGCAGTACCGCCCCCGGCTGCCGGAGCGACTTAGCCCACGCTTTTCAGGCGAGCGGCTACTGCGCCGCCGGCCGTTGCCTTGAGTGCAACCCCGGCTATACATGGAACGCGGGCACGGCTCACTGCGACTGTAATCCCGATAGTTCCTGTGTCGATAG
>CAYVIA010000049.1:0-8608 GCA_964451485.1 uncultured Gammaproteobacteria bacterium | reverse complement strand
GATTTCGCTTTTCAGAATGAATACATCGCCACCCAAAAAGGCAAAAGTTGGGAGATTAATTTTTACCACGCGGCTATCTATACGTCGTCTATTATTCTCGCCTGGCTTTTTCTTATGCATTATGATCTTTGTCTTTTGTCCGTGATGCTAATTCTCGTTTCGCACTTTTTCATTGATGCCGCCAAAAGCAGGTGGCATATCATTAAACGGATATGGCAGGACCAGCTATTACATGCAATCGTTTTGATGATCGTGATTTTTTACATTGAGTAGCGAGTATAATAAGAAAATCGAGACGCTCAATATGCGTCTCTTTTTTGTGGTTGATTTTTTTTCGTTTTTTCGTTAATATAAAGAAATATGAAGCATAATACTTATTATATTATTACCATCGGTTGTCATCCGCCTACGCCAAGGCTTCGGCGGACAAGGGATGAGTAATTATATGGCGAATAACACCTACCACATAATTACCATCGGTTGCCAAATGAACAAGAGTGATAGTGAGCGGGCGGCCGGATATCTGGAAGAGCACGGGTTTGAATATTCCGGGGAAAGGAGCCGGGCCGGTTTGGTTATACTCAATACCTGCGGGGTCAGGCAGTCGGCCGAGGACAGGGTTTACGGCCTGGTTAATAAAATAAAGCGGGAAAATCCGGAAGTGAAAATAGTCATTACCGGCTGTTTGGCGGAGAGAAACGATGTACAGAAAAAATTGAAAGATAAAGTCGATTTATGGCTGCCGATTGGTGAATTTCCAATTTTCAAACAATTTTCAATTTCCAATTTCCCGGCGGACACTATTCGTGATCGCTATAATTATCTTGGCGTGAAACCGAAATATAATTCGAAAATTTCCGCTTTCGTCCCTATCGGCAACGGATGCAACAATTTTTGCGCTTATTGCGTGGTGCCTTACGCGCGGGGGCGGGAGGTTTGGCGGCCGGCCGGGGAGATTCTTGACGAGGTGCGTGGGCTGGTGAAGCGGGGATATAAAGAGATCACTTTGATCGCGCAGAACGTGAACAGTTATAAGTATAATGCGAATCCGCGAACGTATGCGAAGGCCGCGAATTCGAATTATGCGAATAGTAAGAAGGATATAAATTTTTGTGATTTGTTAAAGATGACTAATGATATTCCGGGTGATTTTTGGATTCGTTTCGCGACGAGCCACCCCAAGGATATGAGCGATGAGTTGATAAAGACGGTGGCGGAGGGTGATAAGGTATGTGAACATATTCATCTGCCGGTGCAGGCGGGGGATGATGAGGTGCTGCGGCGGATGAATAGGGGGTATACGGTTGGGGATTATAAGCACTTAGTGGAAAAGATCAGACAACGTCTTAATTTTCAATTTTCAATTTTCAATTTTCAAACAATTTTCAATGATCAAATTTTCAATTCTTCAAAGCGTCTGCCGGTCGCGCTTACTACCGATGTGATTGTCGGGTTTTCGGGGGAAACGGAAGAGCAATTTAATAATACGGTAAGATTATTTGAGGAGGTGAAATTCGACATGGCTTATATCGCGCAGTACAGTCCGCGGCCGGGCACGGCGGCGGCGAAATTAAATGACGATGTGCCCAAAGAGGAAAAGAAGAGAAGGGAACAGGTTTTGACGGATGTTTTGCGGCGAACGGCACTGGAAAATAATCAGAAGTATGCCGGGAAAGTGGCGGAAGTGCTGATTGAGGGGAAAAACAGAAGAGGAGAGTGTACGGGAAGGACGAGAACGGCCAAGAACGTCAAAATCCAAAAGTTAAATACCAAATGCGAGAGAGGAGAACTCGTTAAGGTGAAAATCGTTGAGGCGAAGGATTTCGGGCTGGTGGGGGAAGTTATGAAGTAAAAAGCGTGAAGTATGAAAATAAATAAATATGAAAAAAACAAAATAATCGTTATCGTCGGCACGACCGCGAGCGGGAAAACCGGGCTGGCGGTGCGGCTGGCGTATAAGTTCGGAGGCGAAATCATCTCGGCTGACAGCCGGCAGGTTTATCGCGGGATGGATATCGGGACGGGCAAGGACCTGGGGGAATACTGGGTCGATAGCAAGAAAACAAACAGTGCGGGAGACACGGGATTGTCACGCGGCTGCGCCGCTCGCAATGACAGGGTAATGATACCGTATCACTTGATCGATATTGTCAGCCCGAAGACGGAATTTAATTTGGGGAAGTGGCTTAAGGCGGCAAGAAAGGCGGTTGACGATATTTTAGCGCGGGGAAAAGTACCGATCGTGGCGGGCGGCACCGGGCTCTACGCCCAAGCGCTCGCGGACGGTTTTAATTTATCTCCGGTTAAAGCGGACAAGAAGCTGCGGGCGCGGCTGGAAAAAATGAGCGTAAAATCTCTGTTCGCCCGTTTGCGCAAACTTGACCGGAAATTCGCGGACGGTTTGCACGAGAGCGATAAGAAGAATAAGAGAAGGTTGATTAGGTATATCGAAATCAGAGTACGAAACACGAAACACGAAACACGAAACAGAGGCGCCTTGAATGATTATAAATTTTTGATCATCGGTTTAACTTGGCCAAGAGAAGAATTACGGCAAAGAATATACAAGCGTCTGGTCGAGCGGCTGGAGAAAGAGGATATGATTGGGGAAGTGGAACGGTTGCATAAGCAGGGGGTAAGCTGGAAACGGCTTGAGGGCTTCGGGCTGGAATATAAACATGTTTCTCTGTATTTGCGGGGTAAGCTCGATTATGACGATATGGTCGGGCAGTTATATCTGGCGATCTGCCAGTTTGCGCGTCGGCAGATGTCGTGGCTTAGGCGCTGGGAAAGACAAGGCGTGAAGATTTCGTGGGTTAAAAACAATAAAGAGGCGGAAAAATTGGCAAGAAGGTATTTAAAGAAATAAAAGCGGATAATTTATCAATAATAAAACTACAGAGATATCTCTGTAGTTTTATTCGAAAAAATTTTTCAATTTGTTTATATGACTTCTTTTTGCGCGAAATCTTTTTCGCAGTAATAACAGCGCAGGGAATGGTCGTAGTGCACGAACTTGGCGGCCGCTTCGGGGTCGTGGTTGGTGATACAGTTTTGGTTGGGGCAGGTACCGATGCCGGAAGTGATAGCGGGCGCGTCGATCTTGAGTTTGCGGAATTGCCTCTGCTTGATAACATTGAAAGTAACCGTGGGGGCGAAAGAGGAGATAACGGACATGATCTCCCCGGGGATGAAAATATGTTCCATTAAGAGCACGTCTTTAAGCCCGTATTGTCCGGACGGAATATCCTCGATGACGTGCTTGACGCCGCCGGCGGTGATATTTTTAGCTTTCAGGAATTCCCTGATCTTTATTCCGAGGCCGTTGGGCAGGTGGTCGATAACCGTACCGTTGGTGATGGGGAAGAAATATTTATTCGGCTGTTTGCGCTCCGACCTGTCTTTGAGATACGCGCTTAGGGGCATCTGTTTGACCGTTTTGAATTCGGCCGCGGCCGCGTCGGCGTTATCTGCGAGCGTTTTCTTTTTGCGGTTGCGGTAGCCCTCGGCCAGGAGATACATACGCGTGGGAATACCGTGCCACGCCTGCAGATCGATAATCAGGCGTTTATCGCTCCTTATGCGCGCGTCGAATTCCTGGACGTAAGGCATGGGGTGCATGATCAGCACGTTTTTTTTGAAGGTCTCGAGCGTGGCGGCGGTAATCCGGTATTTTTCCCGCGCGCGGACCAGGGCCATAGGGTCGCCCGTGAACCTTTCTTCCTGCAGGCGGGAGCCGTAAATCACGTCGCAATTTTTAAGAAGCCGGAGGGAGTCGCCTTCGCTAACTTTTTTAAACAGTTTTTTATACCGCTCCTGCAGGGCGGTTTCCGGCTCCGAAACGAGGGTAAGGGAAATATTTTTGCGGTGGGAAAGCGCGCAAAGCAGGGAGTGGACGGTGCGTCCGAATTTAAGGTCGCCAAAGAAACCGACGCGGAAGTTATCCAGACGGCCCAGTTTTTCGAGGATGGTCAGGAGGTCGAGAAAGGTCTGCGTCGGATGTTGGTTGGTGCCGTCGCCCGCGTTTTGCACGGAGACGTCGCGTTCACCGGCTTCCAGGATCTCCGCGGCGAATCTTTGCGCGCCTTCGATTTTCGTGCGCATGACCAATACGTCCGCGCCCTGGGCGGCGAACATGCGCACGGTATTGGCGATACTTTCCTTTTTCGAGAGAGAAGTGGCCTCGGCGCTGTTAATCTGGGCGTTTCTCCAGCCCAACAGGCGGGAGGCCTCGAGATAAGAGCCGTGCGTGCGCGTGCTCGGTTCGAAAAAGGCGAAGATGGCTTTGCGTTCCGGATGCGAGCCGAGGGGTTTTTTCGCGCGAGCCACGGGAATCATGGCCTGGCATCCCGGCAGGATTTCGTCGAATATTTCTTTCCCGGTAAAGTCATTGATGCTGATAACGTGTTTCATAGAAATTGGCGATATAAATTTATGATTCCTCGATGGCCTGTTTCATTTTTCTCGCGGCATCGTTGCTTCTCATCGGTTTATAGATTTTTTCATATGCCTCGTTTCCCATTAACGCTCTGGCAACCAATTCTTTTCTGCCGGCAACGCTTTTTTCTTCGCCCATATCTATATTTTCGCGGACGATCAGGGCTTCAAGTTCTTCCGGCGGCATATTCAGGATCGCCCTGGCCTGCGCGTCCTGGTTGTTTTTTTTAATTTTTTGATCGAGAATGTTTTCACTGTTCATATTTTTTTGATATTTTCAATTATTTTAATAATTTTTTAAGCAATTCGATGACCGTTTTCGGGTTGGCCTTTCCTTTAGTGGCTGACATAGTCTGGCCCACGAAAAATTGCAGGAGGTTTTCTTTGCCGGATTTATACTCTTCGACCTGCTTCTGATTTTTTTCCAAAACCCCCGCGATGATTTTTTCTAGTTCGTCTTCATTGTCGAGTTGCTCCAGACCCAACTCGGTCATGATATTCGAAGGATCGCCGCCTTTTTTGTACATCACCGCCATAATCTCCTGGGCGGCGGAGGAGTTGACTTCATTCCGGTAAACGAGGGTGATCAGCTCGGCGAAATTTTCCGGCGTGATCTTCACATCGGCCATGGTTTTGCCGTCGGCCTTGAGGTGCTTGAACAGTTCCGTTATCAGCCAGTTGGCGGCCGTCTTGGCCAGCTTGGCCTTTTGCTCTTCCCAGGGTTCGCCGGTCGCGTTGATCCAGGCGCGCAATTCGGAGATTACCTTTTCGGTGTAGTCGGCCAGATATTTATCGCTTACCAGTATGGCCGCGTCATATGCGGAAAGGTCATATTGCTCCATGAAGCGCTTCTTTTTTTGCGGAGGAAGTTCGATCAGGCGGGATTTTATCTTCTCGAGCCACTTATCGGTGATGGCAAGCGGCGGGATATCCGGCTCGGGAAAATAGCGGTAATCGGCCGAGGTTTCTTTTATCCTTTGACTGAAAGTTTCGCTTTTATTTTCGTCCCAGCCGCGCGTTTCCTGGACGATTTTTTCCCCATCACGAAGAGCCCGGGTCTGGCGTTCGACCTCGTAGGCGATAGCTTTTTCCACGGCTTTGAAGGAGTTGATATTTTTTACTTCCACCTTGGGGTTGAGTTCGTAATCGCCGACAGGGACAATTCCGCGATTATCGTCGTATTGCCATCTGCCCGCCTCTTGCACGCTGACATTAGCTTCGCATCTCATCTGCCCCTTTTCCATATCGGCGTCGCTTACCTTAAGGTAGCGCAGGATTTGCTGGAAGTCTCTGCAGAATTTTTTGGCCGTGGCGGCCGTCTTGATTACCGGTTCGGTTACCATCTCCATGAGCGGCGTGCCCGCCCTGTTAAAATCCACGAGTGAATAATTTTTTCCGGCGGGCTTGCCCGCCGAAGCTTTAGCGGAGGCGGGGTGCGTGAGTTTGCCCGTATCTTCCTCGAGATGGATGCGGGTTATTTTTATGGGTTCGTTGTCGACATCAAGAGAGGCGTCGTGAACCAGAGGCAGATCATATTGCGAGATTTGATAGCCCTTGGGCAGGTCCGGATAGAAATAATTCTTGCGGTCGAATTTACTTAAGCGGTTAATTTTTCCGCCCAAAGCCAAACCGACGAGGATTGTCCATTCGATTGCCTGTTTGTTGGGTACGGGTAAAGTACCGGGATGGCCCATGCAGATAGGGCAGACGGTAGTGTTCGGCTTTTTGCCCTCCGCGTCATTATCGCAGGAGCAGAACATTTTCGATTTGGTTTTCAACTCGGCGTGGATTTCCAGGCCGATGATGGTGTTGTAGTTCATAGCTGGTAGCTCTATTTAATGTTGTTTATACATTAGCACAAAATGCGTGAAAGCGCAAGAAAAAAACCGCGTTTATGCGCGGTTTCCGGCAAATCAGTAAATATTTTTTACCATTTCGTGATATGTGGCTTTGAGCATGAATTCTTGCCGGTGTTTTACGAGTAGTTCGATTTTGTAAATACAGAGATTGCTTAAAAATGATTTTGACATTATTTTGGCGTCGTTAAATGACGTTACCAGCTCTTTTATCCCATAATCCGCTTCGGAAGAATTATCGGTTACGAGGCGCAAGCGAAAAGTTTCGTCGTCTTTGTCTGTCATTTTATCCCCCTTGTGACAATTTTTATTTTAACGGTTAATCTGGAATTATGATAGCGGAATATCGGAAAATAATCAAGGGCTTTTGTCAAAACAATCCCGAACTGCCGTGCCGGCCATCGCCTCTGGCGGTTTTGTCGTTTATTTCGGTTTCTATTATTTCCGGGGTGGCTGTCGGTTGTATCAATATTTGCGCGATTTTTTGTCCGGGAGCGATATTGTAAGTATCTTCTCCCAGGTTGATCATGGTAACGGTGATTTCTCCCCTGAAGCCGGGATCGTAGACCCCGCCCAGAACATGGACTCCGTCTTTGGCCACGCCGCTTTTATCCCAGATAAGTCCGGCAAAACCGGGCGGTATGGCCATTTTGATGCCGGTACAGACAATTTCGCGCTTGCCCGGGAGTATGCCGTGGTTATCGACGGCATAAAGGTCGTATCCGATATCATGAGCATAGGCGCGAGCGGGTAGTTTGGCGGCAGGGGAGAGTTTTTGGACTTTTAATTGCATATTTCAGGCGATAATATTTTTTATACTTTTCCAAACCATGGCCGCGATTTCTTTTCGGGATATGATTTCATTATTTTTCGTGCATTCAACTATTTTCATCTTAGGAAACGTACGCGCGATTTCTAAATAAACTTTTTCCGCGTGGCGCAGATGTTTTATGTCATCTTCATGGATATCCCGTTTTTTCCCGCCGACATATTCCCGCGCGCCTTTCTTGTCCACCAGTTTTTGCGCCACGGCCGCGTCCACATGCAGGATCAGGGTAAGATCGGGACGAGGAATGCCAAAGAGCCCATATTCAAGGTTGTCCAGCCACTTAAAATATTTTTTCCGTTCCCGTGAGTCGGTAATTTTGCCGCCCTGATGTGCCAGATTCGAAGTAACGTAACGGTTGGAGATTATTAATTTACCTTCAGCGAGCCATCTTTTTATTTTAAAACCGGCGTCGTAGCGATCAACGGCGTAAAAGATGGAAGCGCGGTAAGGGCCGACTTCCTGGGCGGAACCGTAATGGCCGTTCAGGTATTCCTCCACCAGCCCGGCGGATTTTTTCCCATACTGGGGAAAGTCGGTTAAGGCCACGTCGAAGCCCTCTTTTTTCAGACGGCGGACCAAAATATGCGTCTGGGTGGATTTACCTGACCCGTCCGTACCGTCAATGACGATGAATTTTCCGGGTTTGCTTGATTTTTTCATATGCAAGGTGATAAAAAAGCCGTTGTTTTTATTATACAACGGCTTGGTTGGAATGGCAATTTTATGTTATCGTCCTTCGGGCGACCCGCAACTGCGAATGCGGGACCCCGGCGCTATGCAAGCAAGCGCGGGGTAAACATGCGAATTATCAAGGTTGCAGATTTTTCGGCGCTTGTTTTTTATTTGTCCGGGAAAAACCAGTATTTCATATACGGATTTTTACATTGCGCCAATTCCTCGGCGGTGGGTTTGAGGATAATGATGCGATAATCCTGTGCGCGCGGAAAATCGGAATGGTCCCTTTGGGAACAGATGAAAGCGCGCGAATTTTCCGTACGCTCTTCTTTTATTTCCGCCGCTTCCAGATTCCATTTTTGGCCGCATTCGAATTCCGCTTGTCCGGCATGCACCTCAAGGACATTATCGCCCGACTTGCAGGTACAGTACTTGAAGTTGCAGTCGTTAAGTATGATGGTAGGTATGCCGTTAATGGTTTCGGGGATGACTTCAATCCTGAATATTCCATCATTCAATCTTTTTTTGAGCCCAATGAACAGATCGCATCCGCATCGGCGGCACTCATCAAGATAAGCGCCGTTACAGCTTACCCGTTCATTGAAATATCGGGGAGTTTCTTTGTAGCAGGCGCCGCAATGCAAGCATTGCGCCGAATATCCTTCGGCAATAAGCGATTTCACCTTTTCCATAGCCTCGGTGTCTTTAATGAATCTGATCGTTTCTTTCATTTTTCATCCTCCTTTGTGTTGGTTGATCAAAAGATCGACTTGTTCATATAAATTTTTTAAATTCCCGTTGTTATCCAGTT
>CAYVIA010000048.1:0-8928 GCA_964451485.1 uncultured Gammaproteobacteria bacterium | reverse complement strand
CCCCGCGCCATGCCCTTCCTCCACGATCTTTCTTAGGGCCGCTCCAAGCTCCTGCCGCTCACCGGCGCTCATAGCGTAAATCGTCTTGATCTTCTCCGCCAAGGCGTTAGCGTCTCCGGGCGGGAACATGAGTTTCTCACGATATTCGCCCAACACCTCTTCAAGCGCCTCATTGCAGGTTAAAATAGGCAGACCGGACGCCATGGCTTCGAGAATGGCCTTATCTAAACTACCTGTGCCGCTCGTATTTACGAACAAATCCGCGTCCGCGAGCAGAGGCGCGATCTCCCGGTTCGGTACGGCGCCTTTGAAATGAACTATATCTTCCAGGCCCTTCTCCTTCACTATGACTTTCAATTTATCCTCATACCTTTTATGCTCCTCAAGCATCACCCCGCCGACAACCTCCGCGCTCAATTCAATCCCCTGCTTTCGCAAAATCTCGACGGCCCCAATCAACGTCTCATACCCCTTAACCGGCGCTATCCTCCCGATCGTGATGATTTTTAGCCGGCAGCCGGCAGCCGGCAGCCGGCAGCTCCGGCATGAGAATTTTTCTATGTCAATTCCCTGCCCTATCACCCTGATCTTCTTGCTATCGAGCCGGCAGCCGCTCTTCGTCGACGTAAAGATCACGTCCGTTAACTTTTCCGCCGCGCGCAGAAGGAACGGAACACTCCCATGCGCGTACCAAAGCGCGATCTTTTTGTGCCATAATTTCCACAACAATCCCCCCAGCACAACATAAATAGGATTCATCAAAACGAGTACGGCATCGTAATTCTTTTTCTCGCGCCTGATATATCTATAAAACCCTGTAATATATATAAACCGTTTCCCAATTTCCCAATTTCCCAATTTCCCAATTTCCAATTTCTCTTTCCCGAGAGAAAACACTTTCACATTCCCCGGCAATTCGTACCGCCCCACGCCCAAAGAAATAACCGTTACCCGTTCGCAGTGTTTCGCGAACTCGGCGACCCAGCCGTGGAACGGCGCCAGGGTCGTATCGTCGATATCGAGTTTTTCGTTGATCACGAGCAAGTTCATGGTTCGAATTTATTTTTTTCGTTTTCCAGCGCCAGCTTAAGATAAAATATCGTTTCCGGTATTAGCTTCTCCCTGACCCAGGCCTTTTTCTTCTCCGAATCCATAAGCTCCCCCATACCGGCCAGGATATTAATCTTCTTTTTGCGCTCAAGAAACGAAATACATTTTTTAAGATAATCGGCGTATTTCATGCCCACCCTGCCGGTAATTATCTCCTCGTTAACATCCCAAAAATTCTTGAAAAAAAACCAAACGTCGTAAATATCGCGATTGGCGCTTTGGCGGCGTTCGGTCATAGCCACCAGTTTGTGAGCGAACATGTCCGCCTTCTCCATCACCAGCATGGAAATGCCCAGATAATTTTTCAGTTCATATTTCGAGCCGAAACTCCTTTTGTTTATTTCGACCTTGATGTTGTGCGCTTCCTCCGCGTATGACAAGAGGAAAAAAACAGTTTTCTCCTTATTATATTTTTCGCGGATCTTTCCGAATCCCTGAATTATTTTCTCCACTGCCGCAAATACCGCGTCCGCTTTGCCGATATCAGACAGGTCAAAATCCAAATCGGTCGAAAAACGATCGAGGCCGTAAAAAAGAAACGCCGCCGTACCGCCTTTGAATCCGAGCAAGGGGCCAAGGGACGTATCACCGTACATCTCTTTCAAAATTTGCACCATTACTGATTTATGCAAATCGCGATCAAGCATAAGTTTCACTTAAAATAAGTTTTTAATCTCGCCGCCAGTTTTTTATTTCCGTAAACCGGCAGAAGCGCAAAACATTTTTCCTTTTCGAGCGGCGATAAATTGTCGAAATGATAATCGCCGTAAAAATAAAGCGCGTCCATGAATGCCCTCTCTTTCGTGGCCATATAATAATTGCCGGCATTTTCTACTCCTGCTGAATTAGTAAGCGCTTCGTTTTTAAGTTTTTTATAAACATATCCCTGATTATCGCAGACGATCCTGCGGCTCAAATAGCTGACGACAAAAATATCTTTATAATACTGGAAAACTATACCAGCACGAGCCAGTACGGTTTCCAGGCTGATATACGCGGGGGTGTAGATTTTCGTGGCCAGATCAAGCCGGTCGTAATTCCTGTCTTTGGCATAAATACCCTTGCGTACGCGAAAAAGATCGCCCTTCTTGACGTAATATTTTATTTTCGAGCGCAATCTTATCTCGTCCGTTTCAGATAAAATCAGGGAAAGATCATTAAAGGTAAAAACAGTATTGCGGGTACGAAATAAGGGTAAAATACCTTTATTTTTCATAAATGTGAACTAAAGGTGTTAATAATTCTCACCTTTAGTTTAAATTATATACCAAGCCAAAAAAATGTCAACCAATCTTTATTACGTTAAATACACCTCCATCCACATCCTGAACACCCAACGGCGCCGGCGTCGTATCGTCGATATCAAGTTTTTCGTTAATGACGAGTAAGTTTCATAATTACTTATCTTTTTCCGACAATCCCTTGTGCCGTCTTCAAAAATTCCCTGGCTTTTTTTACGAGCTTTTTGCAGTTTATTTCGCTGAAATCACCGTAATAATCGGCCGCCTCCCTCAGGTTTTTGGCCTCAATCAGCGATTCGATCAAATCCGCATCCAATTTTCCCTTTTCACAAAATAAGGCCCTGACCGCTTCGATCAGGCAATAGTGGCTCTTCTCCCGGAATTTTTCGGAATAAAGCAAGGCGCGCGCCGAATGAAACATCGAATAATACGACTGAATTATGCTCCACCGAAAATTTTTCTCTTTCATGCTACCGGCGGCCATCTTCAAATCCTCGCCGGCCAGCTTCAATTCCTTGACTGCCAGCTTCGGACCGGGCGAAAAACTTTTGATCTTGCCGCGCTCCAGGCACTTTTTAAATTCTTGGGACATATTCATGAAGAGTTATGCCATTTTTTATCTCCCTATAAAACTCCGGCTCTCTGATTTCCATCTCCGACCATTCAGCCGGCGTCTTGATCACCGCTTTTATATTCATCCTCGGATTCAATCCCGTCAGGGCATTATGCGCGGCTTTCTTGTTATCGGCCAGAATAAAAAGGTCGATATCGCTCCCGGCCGTCTGCTCTCCGCGGCTGCCCGATCCGAAAAGAATTATTTTCCGGGAAATTTTTCCCAGCCGGGACAATACCGGGCTGATCTTATTCAAAACCGAAGTTATCCTGAATTTTTTAATTTCCGGATTTCTGGCATTAATCCGGTAAAAATTCATATGTCCTTTGGTTTTTTTAAAAATGACCTTTTTCACCGCCAGTGACCTCAACAAAGCGCTGGCAGAGGCCTTGCTGCATTTTATCTTCTCAGCGATCTCCTGGCCGTAAAATTCCCGTTCCGGATAATCGGACAGCAGCATGATTATTTTTTGTTCAGTTTTCATCATAGAAATATTTTCATTAAATAATTGAACTTAAGTTCAATATTTTTGAACTTAAGTTCAATTTATCATGACATGGTATTTTTGTCAACCATAAATTCGTTCATCCACATCCCGAGCATATAGAGCCGCCAAATCTTGTCGATATTGTTTACTCTCCCCTCGTTATGGTCGGCAAGCAGTTTTTCGATATAGTCGCGCCGGAAGTACCCGCGGGAAAGAAAGCTATCGTCAAGCAAAACGTTCCTGATATTCTCTTTAAGCTCCCCTGTCCGCGCCCAGCGGTTTAAGGGCAGGGAAAAGCCCTTTTTATGGCGATCGATAATTTTGTCCGGCAGGATCCCGCGCATGGCTTCCTTAAAAATATATTTCGTGGTCGTGCCGCGCAATTTAAAAGAGAAAGGAATACGGGCGGCGAACTCCGCGAACTCGTGGTTAGCCAGCGGCGCGCGCGTTTCCAGCGCCACCGCCATAGCGCAGCGGTCAACTTTCGTAAAAAACATATCGGGCAGGAGCGAGGCGAATTGCGAGTAAAGCAGGGCCTCGAGTGAATCGTCCCCGTCGTACTCCTCCGTCTGCCGCCGCCGCAGGGCGTAAGCGTCGAAATTCCGCGCAACCGCGCGCGTCTCGTCCGTGTACACTTCCATGTCCAGCAGATCGGGCGTAAAGCCGGTACTCATGCGCAAAAATATGCTTAGCGGGTCGCGAGCGCTGTCGCGCTGGGTTTCGGCCAGGCGCTTTAGCTTATGGACATAACGGATAAGTTTTTCCCGCTCGTCATTGTCCGGCAATAACTTCGTCAGCCGATAAACAATCTCGCGCATAAACCGCGGCAATCTCTTGTATTTTTGCGCGATCCTGATCGCCTTGTACCATTCATAACCGGCGAAAACCTCGTCCCCGCCGTCGCCGGAGAGCGCCACGGTAACGAACTTGCGCGTGGCCCGCGCCACGTAAAAGGTGGGGATGATCGAATAATCGCCGAACGGCTCGTCTAAATGCCAGACAAGGCGGGGAATGACGGCCATCACCTCCGGCTCAATCGTGAATTCATGGTGGTTCGTGCCGAAAGCCTCGGCGACCATCCGCGCGTATTTAAGCTCCGAATAGTCCTCCTCGGCAAATCCCACGGAAAACGTCTCTATCGGTTTTGACGAATGCCTGGTCATCATGGCCACGACCGCGCTCGAATCCACGCCTCCCGAAAGCCAGGCGCCGAGCGGCACGTCGGACATCATCATCTTCTTCACCGTCTTATCGAGCTCCGTAACCAGGCGTATTTTCAGTTGTTCTTCGTCCAAATCAAGCTTATCCTTAAAACTCAAATGCCAATATTTCCTGACGGATATACCGCCTCCGCCGGCTACGAGCATCTCCGCCGGCGCCAGCTTCTTTATCCCGGAAATAATACAATATGGCGAAGGTACGCGCCCGTAAACGAGAAAATAATGCAGGGCCTCCGCGTCGATCTCCCGTTCGATATCCCCGTAGGCCAAAATCGCCTTCAGCTCCGAGGCAAAAACCAATTCTTTACCCTCGCGAGAGGCATAATAAAGAGGCTTTTCCCCTGCCCGGTCGCGCGCCAAAACGAGCTTTTTCTCTTTTTCGTCCCAGACGGCGAGGCCGAACATGCCGTCGAGACGCGTAACGAAATTCTCCCCGTATTCCTCATAAGCGTGCACGATCACCTCCGTATCCGAACGCGTATAGAATTTATGTCCGCGCGCCTCAAGTTCTTCGCGCAGCCGGCGGTAATTATATATTTCGCCGTTTAAAACCGTCGCTACCGTCCTGTCTTCGTTATAGATCGGCTGGTCGCCGGTTGTAAGATCGATGATCCTAAGCCGGCGCATGCCTAAGCCCGCGGTTTCGCCGAAATAAAAACCTTCGCCGTCCGGACCGCGGTGCGTAATAATCTCCGTCATCTTCCGCACGAGGACCTCATCCGGTTTTTCCCCGTTGAATTTTATTTGGCCGACTATACCGCACATATTTTTTCCCATAACCCCGCGATCTTCCTCGTATTGTCCCCATAACGTTCGATCATCATTTTCCTGCCACGCTCCCCCATTTCCCGCGCTTTGTCGTGGTGATAGAGCAAGTACAGGATTTTATCCGCCAAAGCATCGGCGTCGCCAATCGGCGCTAAAATACCGTTCACGCCATCTTCGACTATCTCACGAGCTCCGGTGGTGGCGGTGGCCACGACCGGCCGTCCGCAGGCGCCCGCTTCCACGAGCACCTTGCCGAAACTCTCCGAAGAAGACGAGGAAACCACCAGGTCGGAGGCGTAATAATAAGCGGGCAAATCAACCGGGTCAACCGGCCCGAGAGCGACAATATCCATTGCTTTGGGCGCGATCATCTTTCGTATCTCCTCCTGCGTATAGTTTCCGGCCAGCCAGAGGGAGATATTAGCGATTTTGGCCTGCACCTTCTTCATAGCCGCGAAAAGCACGTCAAAACCCTTGACCTTATCCTTCCTGCCCACCATTAAAACCATTGAGCGTTCGCCCAGCCGCTGTCTCACCTCATCGAGTAACGCTTCGTTTTTGAATTTCGTCAATAAATCGAAATTAACCGGTGTGGAAATAACGGCAATTTTCTTTTCGTCTATCCCCGCGGCCAGAAGCTTTTCCTTTTGCCCGGGACTCATCACGCGGATAGCGTCGGCGCGCGGCACGGTCAGGCGGGAAATAAGCCAGAAAATATAATTAAGCGGCCTTTCCGAGAGCCAGTTCCGGTTCGCCCAGAAATCGCCGTGAAAATGCAAAAGCAATTTCACGCCGTACCTGCGCTTAAGCCAAAGCCCCGCGAGGCCGAAGATAAAAGGATCCTGGCAGACGATAAGGTCAACCCGGTGCTCACGATTCACTTTTTTAAAAATTTTCACGGCGTCAAAAAAGAACAGCAGTTTCGAGCGCGAATTGGACGGAATCCCCCGCACGCTTTCGGAGATATTGAACTCTTCCAGCCTCTCCTTGCGGTTGGTATAGACGACAATATCGAGGAAATCCACGTACTCCCCGTAATGCCTGTGTCTGGCCACCGCGTCCCCCACCCCTTCGCCGCCGACCAATGTTTTATCGGAGCCGATATTGACTATGTTCATAATATTATTTTATTCGTGAATTATACTAATGAATAATTTCGTATGCGCGTCGATAACCCGCGGCCAGGAATAGCCGGTATCGATAGCCTTTATTTTTTCGACGTACGCATGATAGTTATGCTCATCCAGCAAATACTCGATCTTTTCCCTGATATCGTTCACGTCCAAGGGATCGATAAATACCAGATTATCCTTGAATTGTTCGTAAAGTCCGCATTCGCGCGTAACTATGACTGGCTTTCCCAGTTTTACGCATTCGAGGGCCAGGTTCGGACTGACCTCCGACAATGAAGGAATGATAAAAAGACGGCATCGCGATATTTCCTCCATTAGGTCGCCATGGGCCAGGCCGGGCCTGATCCTGACCGTATCTTCCAGGCCGCGCTCTTTAACGCGGGCGAGCAAGGCGCCGCGTTCCGGACCGTCGCCGATAATATCCATCGTCGCCCCCCTTATCCGGGACACCGCGTCCATGGCACGCTTTAGATTTTTAAGTTTAAGCAAGCGCCCCGCGTAAAGGATTTTTTTCGTGGCGGGAAATTCTTTATCGAACGGAGGCGGATTTACTGACGGGAACGGATTGTCGATGATTTCGGTTTTCTCCGGATTTATCCCGTAATATTCGACATACAGGTCTTTCAGCCAGGCAGTCGTAAACACCAGCCGCGTGGCGCCGCGCATAACCGCCGCGTTCAGCCGAATCATAATCTCTTCCCGGCCAATCTTCGCCGCTTGATAATAATTTTTTAGCGGCTGGTCCGTCCGGCCGCCTAGAACGGCATTTTCCCACAAATAATCGCCGCCGATCCTGATTACCGGTTTCCTGCCGCGCAGGCGGGCGGCCAATACCGCCGGCAGACCAGAGCTCATGATATCGAACGCGTAAACCACGTCCGCCCATCCGGCCAGCTTCCAGGTCTGCCGAAAAAATTTCCAGTACCGAAATAAAATATTCTGTTTCCGGCTAATAATATATACGTTATCTTCCTCTGCCGTCTGGCTGTCGCCATACGTTACCACTTTTACCTCGAATCCGCGTTTAGGCAATTCATCACGCAAAGCGGCCGCATAAGTCGCCGGCCCGCCGATATCGGGGGGAAAAATACCAGTAGTTAGCAAAATTTTTACTTTCTTTTTTTCTGACACAAAATAAAAAAACGCTGAACACGTTATACACAAAAAACTTAAAACTGACGTTATTATAACATAACACGCCCAAAAACTTCAACCTTAGCCCGTCAATTAGACAAAGAAAAAGGTACCTTTAAAGGTGCCTTTTTCACTATAAGGAATTCTGTGAAGTCGGGCCTTACCCCTCTATAATTTTAAAGCCATTCAAGATGCAATCGCATAAAAAATCTTCCAATGGCGCGAGATCACTTTTAAGCTGGCTTTTCCTGAGGTAATTCAAGTACAACCCCTTTTCCTTGATTTTAATAACAGCCGGAGGCAGATTATTCTTAAGCAACATAGCGGCCAATACCAAACGTCCTATACGACCATTGCCATCGGAAAAAGGGTGGATTTGTTCAAATCTGCTATGGATGTACGCGGTATGTTCAATTGCGTCTGAGCGCTTCTGATTTATTTCTTTAATCAATTTCTCCATTAATTCCGGAACTTTGAGGTAATTGGCGGTTGGTACATTAGATCCGACGATTCTGACCCCATGCCTGCGGTAAAATCCGGCATCGTCGCGAATTCCGTTCATCAGGATATCATGCAGTTTTAAAATCAATTTTTCATCTATTTTTTCCTTTTTAGACAAATGGTCAAATAAGAATTTAATGGCCGATTGATGGTTTTTCGCTTCAAGATGTTCGACCAGATTTTTGTTTTTAATCGTCTCATTGCGGAATATAACCGCGGCTGTTTCATCTTCAGTCAATGTACTTCCTTCAATGCGATTTGTATTGTAAGTCAACGACAAAATCATCTGATTATATAAATCAGTCCTTTTTAAAATTAACCGTAAAATATTTTTATATTTTTTGGTTTTTTCGCGGATTACGTCTTTTTTGCCTATAACCTCTTTCCCGTCATCACCGGACACCGGAATACCGGTATATTTCGACAATAGTTTATCTATCGACGATAACATGCTTTTGTGCGGTTTGGATCTAACGTTTATCCAACTATTTAATGTAACAAAAGACACACCCAATTCTTTGGCCAGACTTTCCTGGGTAAGGCCGGATAATCTCTTTATTATTTTCAATTTTTCCGCGACATTCATATTTTTGCTGATTTACACTTTACGATCTTATTATATAAAACTTTATAAAGTTTGTCAATATTAGATATTTTATAAAGTTATAACAAAGATAAAAACACGGCCCTGCAGTCGTGTTTTTACTGGTTTACTGGCGGT
>CAYVIA010000047.1:0-8945 GCA_964451485.1 uncultured Gammaproteobacteria bacterium | reverse complement strand
GGGAGCAGATATTGACAAAGGGTTGACCAGGGGTTGTTCTTGACAAAATATTTTTTATTAAAGTACTAAGACCGATTGGAACTTACATATTTGCACACTTAATAAAACACAAGCCAAGGAGAGAAGACAAAATGGAGAGTTTGATTATCAAACCATTTTTTTCTCAGATTCGCCTTTTTCGGCACTCACCAAAGATGCATTGACGCTATCGTCTTGCAATTTCCCGATTCAGAATCGGAGCAAACTCCATTAAAATTGTGGAGACGGCACAATATGTCGTCTCTATTTTGTTTCCTTAAAATTATTTTAGTTCACGCAAAGATAGGGAATGCCGCAACGCCTAATTTTATATTATCATGTATAACAGACCACAAAATTTTATCGGTCGCAGTAATGAGAGTTGTTTTTTGCGGGGACCGCGGCAAGCTGGAAAAACCGCGGTTTATGGTTTTTATGCGGCGCAAAAGTGGCATGGAGAGAAAATAAAAAAACAGTCCCGAATGCTCGAGACTGTTTTTTTATGTAGATCCCGTCTGAAAAGTATTAAGCTTTCTTGACGTGAACGGCGGCGTTGCCCTTCGGGGTATTTTCTACCTCGAACGTAACCGCGTCGCCTTCCCGGAGATCGCTGAACTCAACGCCCTCCAGGCCGTTGGCGTGGAAAAACACGTCCGCGGCGCCGTCTTCCTGGGCGATAAAACCGAAGTTTTTCTCGGTCAGTTTCTTGATGGTTCCTTGCATACGAATGTAAAGACAAAGTTAATAAATAAATATAGAAGTAGAAATTCGACTTTATCTCTACACTCTAAATGTTTGTCATCCTTAATATTAGCATAAAAAAATTTTCGTGTCAATATCATAATTTTTTTATCATTTTTTTATCATTTTTTTCATCGTTTTTTTCTTCCCGCGCGCGTTCTTTCGATTTCGGTCAGCAGCTGCTTTCTGAGGCGGATATTTTTCGGAGTGATTTCGAGATATTCATCATCGCGCATGATGCTCATGCCGCGCTCGAGCGATAGTTCGAGCGGGGGAGTGAGTAAGATCGCTTCATCCGAGCCGGAAGCGCGCATGTTGGTAAGCTGTTTGCCTTTGATCGGATTGACGTTCATGTCGTAGCCCTTCGAGACGTTGCCGATTACCATCCCTTCGTAAACCTGCGTGCCGGCTCCGATGTAGAGCGCGCCGCGTTCCTGAAGGTTGTAGAGGGAAAAGCCGAGCGCTTTGCCCGAGGCCATCGAGACCATCGAACCGGCTTCGTGTTTTTCGATTACGCCGACAAACGGCTGAAAGCCGGTAACGCGGGTATAAAGGATGCCTTCGCCGCGCGTATCGACGACAAATTCTCCGCGGTAGCCAAGGAGGCCGCGCGTCGGCACGGAGAAGATGATCCTGGTCTGGCCATGTTCAGGTTTCATTTCCATGATGCGGCCGTGGCGTTTCGACAGTTTCTCGATGACCGTGCCGGACATTGACTCGGGCACGATGACTGTGGCCTCTTCGAATGGTTCGAGTTTTGCGCCGTTCTCTTCCTTAATGATCACCCGCGGGCGGGAAATCTGAAGTTCATAGCCCTCGCGGCGCATATTTTCGAGGAGGATGGCGATATGCATCTCGCCGCGCCCGCAGACCAGGTAACGGTCCGATGAGGAAAAGTCGATCTTCAGACCGACGTTGACTTCGAGTTCTTTTGCGAGCCGTTCTTTTATCTGGCGCGTGGTTACGAACCTGCCTTCGCGCCCGGCAAAAGGGGAGTTATTGACGAGGAAGTCGAGCGAAATCGTGGGTTCGTCGATCCTGATCGCGGGCAGGGCCTCCTGGTCCGGTAACTCGCAGATGGTGTCGCCGATGTATATATCCGGAAGCCCCGCTATCATGACGATATCGCCGGCGCCCGCTTCTTCGACTTCTTTGCGGTTAAGGCCTTCGAAGGTGAACAGTTTGGTTATTTTGCCGTGCTCGGTATTACCGGATATATTTTTTACGATTACGTTGTTCGCCCGCCCGATAACGCCTTCGTAAATCCGGCCGATCGCCAGGCGTCCGAGATAATTATCGTAAGCGAGGTTGAATGGCTGGACTCTGAGCGGTTTTCGGAGGGCTGACGCGTTCGACGCGGGCGGTACGAGCCGGAGTACCGCATCCAAAAGGGGAGAGAGGTCTTGCGATTCCCCGTCCGGTTTCATTTTGGCGATACCCTGTTTCGCGATCGTGAAGATAGTCGTAAAATCAAGTTGTTCATCCGTCGCGCCGAGATCGAGGAACAGTTCATACACCATCTCCTCGGCTTCCCGCGGCCGCGCCGCCGGTTTGTCGATCTTGTTGATGACGACAATCGGTTTCAGTCCGAGCTCAAGCGATTTTTTCAGGACGAATTTGGTCTGCGGCATCGGCCCTTCCTGCGCGTCGACAACCAGGAGAACGGAATCGATCGAGCGTAAAACGCGCTCGACCTCCGAACCGAAATCCGCGTGTCCGGGCGTGTCCACGATATTGATTTTGGTATCCTTATAGTAGACCGAGGTATTTTTCGAGTAGATCGTGATTCCGCGCTCGAGTTCCAGGACGTTCGAGTCCATGCTGATGCCTTCCCCGGCCATGCCGGTTTCGCGCATGAGCGCGTCCACGAGCGTGGTTTTACCGTGGTCTACGTGGGCGATAATGGCGATATTCCTGATTTCCATAAGTTAAGTTCACGTAAAATAAAAACCGCTTTACATTAAAGCCGGTGAAAAGCGAACCCGTTTATTTTAATGGTATTTTGATTATATTATCTTACCACGCCGATGAGGGTTTGTCAATTATGGATTTCTTTTTGTTGTTTTTCCCCCGGGGGGGACCGGTTTGCCGTCGGACGTTAAAAATGGTAAAATA
This sequence comes from uncultured Gammaproteobacteria bacterium, assembly GCA_964451485.1. Classification (GTDB taxonomy): domain Bacteria; phylum Patescibacteriota; class Patescibacteriia; order Patescibacteriales; family UBA12075; genus CAYVIA01. The sequence continues at coordinate 6,071 of CAYVIA010000047.1, read as the reverse complement.
CAGGTGTAGACATCTTAAAATACATGAAAAAAATCAATATCGTTTTGGCGCAGATACCGGAGCAGAAAGATCTGGCCGGAGTCGAGCGTATCGTCCGTTTAAGAAAAAAAGCGGATGTGATCGTTTTTCCCGAGGATACGTTAAGAGCGAATACTCCGGGTATAAAAAATAGTTTGCGGGAAATCGCCGGTAAATATGGAACTACCCTGGTTATCGGCATCGTGCATGAGTCAAGGGGCCGATCTTCCGACTGCGCTTATTTTATTACGGGCAGCCGGATCGAATGTTACCGGAAAGCACATGTCCATTGGACGGAAAACCACCTGCCCGGCAATAAGTTTAAAACCGTCAATACGCCCTTCGGCAAGGTCGGTTTTTTGATGTGCTTTGACGCGGCTTTCCAGGAATCGGGCCGTGTCTTGGCGCTCTTGGGCGCGCGTTTGATTTTCATCCTTTCGGCCATTCCCGCGGATTTTCCCGTTGAATTCTCCCGTCTAAGGGCGCGGGCTATGGCTTATAATAACCAGCTGTACGTCGTCCATTGCTCCAGGCCGGGCAGGAAATACGCGGGCCACAGCATGATTATCGACCCGCAGGGCAATATTCTTATGGAGGCGGGTAAAAATCAATTCGTCGGCAACCGCATCATCGATTTGGACATGGTCGAACGCTGGCGCCGTGAGGAGAAGATATTCGCCAACCGCCGGCCGGAGTTATACGGCCCTGTCGCGAAGATAAAAACCAGGCGGCCGGCATAGTCGTTTTGTCGCCAAAAACAGAACAGAGTCAGCCATACGGCCGATTTTTTTATTGGTCATACAGTGGCATTGGCGGCTTGACATGGACCGTCCGATTAAGGTAAGATTAAAAAAATCGAGTCGATCTTTGACAGTTATAAATTATGCAGTTTTAGTCAAAAACCCACAAAAGAGGAGGATAGTTGATGAAAGTGAAAGAAGAATTCACAGAAGGACAGGTTTTACATGGTTTTATCGTACGGCGCATCATAGAAATCAAGACATCGCAGCAATGCTTTTATGAACTTGAGCATCTCGCTACCGGCGCGCGCTGGATCCATCTGGCCAGTGAAGATACGGAAAACGTTTTCGGCGTGATAGTCAAGACCATTCCCGAGGATTCTACAGGCGTTCCTCATATCCTCGAACACACCGTGCTTTGCGGTTCGGAAAAATTTCCAGCTAAAGACCCGTTTTTCGGCATGGCGAGAAGAAGCTTAAATACGTTCATGAACGCTTTTACTGCGTCGGACTGGACGGCTTATCCCTTTGCCAGTCAGAATAAGAAGGATTTCTATAATCTTATGGATGTTTATCTGGACGCGGTTTTTTTCTCCCGCATTTCGCGTTTGCATTTTTTGCAGGAAGGATGGCGAATTGAATTCGGCGAAAACAGGGATCTAGAATATAAAGGGGTAGTTTATAACGAGATGAAAGGCGCCGCGTCAGAAACGGCGGATGTACTGGAAAGGTCACTCACCAATGCTCTTTTTCCGACTACCACTTACGGCCATAATTCCGGCGGAGATCCGGCCGATATCCCCAGACTCACCCATAAACAGCTGAAAAAATTCTATCGGCGGTTTTACCATCCCTCCAATGCTTATTTTTATTCATACGGTAATTTTCCATTGTCGGAACATTTGAAGTTCGTGGCAGAAAAGATTATGAGCCGCTTCGAGCGTATCGACCCCCGGACTGAAGTTGAATTGGAGCCGCACTGGGAGAGACCGAGGACAGCGGCTTATTATTATCCCATCGGTGATAATGAAGATCCGGGAAAGAAGCATCAGGTCGTCCTAGGCTGGCTCACGGTACCGATTTATGACGCTTATGAAGTTTTGATTATGGAATTACTTGAAATGATCCTTCTGGGGGACGCGGCCGCGCCTTTACGCAAGGCCCTGATCGACTCGCGGTTGGGCAGCAATCTTTGCGACTGTTCCGGCTTCTGTGCCGATTTTCGGCAGACGACTTTCGCCTGCGGATTAAAGGATGTCGGGGAGAGCGACGCGTCGGAGATAGAGCGTCTTATTCTTTCTACTTTGGAAAAACTGGCGAATAATGGTATCGATAAGGAACTCGTCGAATCGGCTTTCCATCGGTTAGAATTAGGCCGTAAAGAAATTAAGGGCGGTCGGTTTCCCCGCGGATTGTCATTTATGTTTAGGATGAGCGCGAGTTGGATTCATGGCGGCGATTGTTTAGGTGGTATCGATTATGCGAGGCATTTCGATAAATTGCGGGAAGAATTGGCGCGCGGGCCGATATTGGAAAATATGATCAGGAAGTACTTGCTCGACAACCCGCATCGTGTTCTCCTTACCCTTTCCCCAAAAAAAGGATTGGCTAAAGAGCGCGAAGAGCGCGTCAGGAGAGAATTGGCAGTCATTAAGTACGGACTCACGCCTGCTGACGAGGAAAAAATCAGGCGTGAAACCGCCGAACTTGAGGCGTTGCAGGATAGTCCTGACGATTTTGACTGTTTGCCGAACCTAACTATTGATGATATTCCGCCCAAAGTAAAACGGATACGCGGTTATCGGTCCAGGTCTCTTCCCTGTGTAACGCGTTACGAGCAGCCGACTAACGACATTTTCTATTTTAAGGCATTTTGGGGAATAAAGACCGTGCCGGAAGAGTTATGGCCGCTCCTGCCTGTATTTTGTGAATTTATGGGCGCCGTGGGGACTAAAAAAACCGATTTTGAGGATTGGGCGCGGCGAATTTCCGCTCATACCGGCGGTATTTCCCTGAACGTGAATGCCTACACAAAAACGGGTGCAGCCGATAACTGCCTGCCGTTGGTCGAATTGTCGGCCAAATGCTTGTCGCATAAACAGGAAGAGATGTTTTCTCTCATTAAAGAATTGCTCTCTTTGTATAGTTTTTCCGACTTGGAGCGCCTGAAAACGTCTCTGCTCGAATATTATTCATGCATCAGGGATAATGTGATAGGTTTAGGGCATAGTTATGCTTTAAGTTTAGCCGTACGCAGGTTTTCCCGCACCAATGCTCTTGACGAAGTGTGGAGCGGCGTCCATTATATTCAGACGATTATGGAAATGATCGACAGCGGTCTGACCAATGAAAAATTGGAGAAATTATCCCGTGATCTTACCCGTATCGGTGAGTGCCTTTTAAGTAACGACTGGCGCGTAGCCCTTGTTGGTGAAAAGAAAGATCTTGACCGGGCAATAGGCCTGACCGGAGAATTATGCGATTGTTTGCCCGCCCCCAAACCGGTAGTCGCTCTTGATACGGTATCGTTACGGCCGGAGAAATTTTATGAGGGCTGGAGCATTACCGTCAATGTCGCTTATGTAGCTAGCGCGTTTCGAACCGTAGATTTCTTCCATCGGGACGCTCCCGCGCTTGCGGTTATCGCTATGTTGCTCAAAGGAAAATTCATCCATCGCGAAATCCGGGAAAAGGGCGGAGCGTATGGCGGTTGGTCCGTTTATCAAAGCAGTCAAGGTATTTTCGCTTTCATCTCTTATCGCGATCCTAATGTGGCCTCTACTTTGAATGTTTACGAGAAGGCCTTTGATTTTATCGTTAATGGTTTCTATGAAGAAGAAGATATCAGAGACGCGATCCTGCAGGTTTGCGCCGGATTGGATTCGCCCTTATCTCCTTCCCGGGAGGCCGAATCGGCCTTTCTTTGCCGGATATTGGGTATTAGCGACCAGGCGCGGCAGCGATACAAAGAAAGATTGCTTAAAGTTAATTTGGCTTGTGTTAGGGAAGTGGCGAGGCGGTATTTTACTTCGGAAAACCTGCGTGCCTGTTCGGTCGCTGTCATTTCCTCAGAGAGAAAGTTTACTGAAGAGAACGCCAAGCTGGTAGCCGCGGGTAAAGCGCCGCTAAAATTGCATAAGATATTTTCTTAAAAATTGAAAAACGAGCGCCGGATAAAACGGCGCTCTTTTCATTTGTTTTTGCTATTGCGAATTATTCGCAATTATGCTAGGATGTATCTATATGGAGAAACTTGTGGAAAAACTGAAGGCGGCGGGATACAAGCTGACGGGACCGCGCTTGGCGGTTTTGCGGGCGCTGGCAGGTCATCACCATCCCGTTTCGGCGAGGGAATTGCACGGCCTGACGCGAAACGCGGACAGGGCTTCGGTTTACCGGGCCTTGAATCTTTTCGAGCGCCTTTATCTCGTTAACGTGGAAAGAATGGGAGCGGAGAAACTGTATTGCCTGGCGGACAAGCCGCATCATCATATCATCTGCGAGAAATGCGGCCGCATGAAAAAGATCGCCTGTCATCATGATTTCGGACACGTCAGGAATTTTACGGCAATTCATCACCACCTGACGCTAACCGGTATCTGCCGGCGATGCCACGCTTAAAAATATGGACAATATCCTGGAGGTGAAAAATTTAACGGTCAGGTTTGATCATGAGCCAGTAATCGATAATTTGAGTTTTAAGGTAAGGCGGGGGGAATTTTTGACCATTGTCGGTCCGAACGGATCCGGCAAGACGGTACTGCTCCGGGGACTCCTCGGTTTTGTTCCCGCGGCCCGGGGTGAAATTACCTGGGACAGGAATATTAAGATCGGCTATTTGCCTCAGGGGCTTACCCAGCTAAAGGTGAAGAGTTTGCCTTTAACCGTGGGAGAGTTCCTGCGGCTGAAAAATATCGGCGGGGATAAGGTGACGGACTTGCTGAATATGGTGGGGCTCGAAAGCGAAGACGTCCTCGGCAAACGGATCGGCAATTTATCCGGAGGACAATTCCAAAGAATGCTCGTGGCCTGGGCCCTGGCCGGGGATCCGGACGTGCTTTTGTTCGACGAACCGACCGCGGGCATAGACGTGGGAGGCGAGAAAACCATCTATGACCTTTTATATAAGCTTTGGCAGAAGAAAAAGCTTACTGTCGTCCTGATCACTCACGACCTCAATATCGTTTATAAATATTCCACCACCGTTTTGTGCGTGAGCAAGAGCAATGTCTGTCACGGTAGCCCCAAAGAAGTTCTTTTGCCGGAAGTTCTGGAAGGGCTTTACGGCATGCCGATAAAATTCTATAAACACAATCATTAAAATATGACCAATCAGTTTTTTTTAAGTTTATTAAGCGGTGTTTTTATCGGGGGAGCGGCCGGTTATCTCGGGGCCTTGATGCTCGAAAAAAGAATGGCTTTGGCGGCGGGCCCCTTGGGGCATCTGGCTTTTCCCGGCGTGGCCTTGGCCCTGCTTTACGGTTTTAACATGTCTTTAGGCGCCTTTCCTTTTATTATCCTTGGTATTTTTTTGATTTGGCTCCTGGAGATCAAAACGAAACTGCCCACGGAGGCGTTAACGGCTATTATTTTCTCGAGTGGCGTGGCTATCGCCTTTTTGTTCCTGCCGATTGAGGAGGCCGAAGCGGCGCTGGTGGGAAATATCACGGTTATCGGCTGGCAGGAAACGCTGGTCATCGTCTGCCTGTCCCTGGCCGTAATCATAATTACGAAAATTATTTTTCCCAGAATGATGCTGATCAACGTTTCTGAAGACCTGGCCAGGACGGAAGGGATAAATATCAGGAAGTACAATTTCATTTACCTGCTTTTGATCGCGATCATCGTCGCTTTGGGAGTGAGATTGGTCGGCGCTCTCCTGACAGCCGCTTTGGTGGCGGTACCGGCGGCCACGGCCAGAAACCTCTCCGCTTCGGGACGGTTTTACGCCATTTTTTCTTTCGCCTTCGGCGCGCTGGCGCCGATCATCGGTCTGGTTGTCTTCGCCACAACGGCTTTGCCGGCCGGTATCCTGATCATTCTCGCGAGCGCGGCCCTGTTTTTGATCTCGATTTTTATTCGGAAGAATTACGAATAAAAAATAAAAAAAACGCCCCGATGTAATGTCGAGGCGTTTTTTTTATGCTCCCTCTCCCGCGCGGCCGCGGGAGAGGGCGGGGGTGAGGGCATGTTTTTAAAATCTTCTGCGGGGACGGAAGGTTCGGACCCGCATCTTCGGATTCTTGTTATATACCTTCGCCAGTTGCGTCCGGGGAATCGGTTTCTTTATCAGGCGTTCGATCTGCCTGATGA